>CAYVZU010000062.1:4526-4843 GCA_964455935.1 uncultured Fibrobacterota bacterium | reverse complement strand
TCGTCCATTCGGCTACCCGTGTCGATCAGCGCGGTCCCCAGGATCGTGAGACTCCCGCCGGTGTCGATGTTTCGCGCCGCGCCAAAAAAGCGCTTGGGCTTCTGCAGGGCCGCCGCATCCACGCCACCCGACAGAATGCGACCGCTGTGCGGGCAGATGGTGTTGTAGGCGCGCGCAAGCCGCGTGATGCTGTCGAGCAGGATGACAACGTCTTTCTGGTGCTCGACCAGACGGCGGGCGCGTTCCAGCACCATTTCCGATACATGAACATGCCGTTCGGCTGGTTCGTCAAAGGTCGAACTAATCACCTCGGCCTG
>CAYVZU010000062.1:0-4516 GCA_964455935.1 uncultured Fibrobacterota bacterium | reverse complement strand
GTGCACGTCTTTGTGGTTTGCGATGATCGCGTTGGCGATGTTTTTGAGCAGCACGGTTTTGCCGGCGCGCGGCGGCGATGTAATCAGGCCGCGCTGGCCCATGCCCAACGGGGTGAAAAGGTCCATGACCCGCGTGCACAGTTCGTCTTTCTTGTAGTCAAGTTTGAACTTGCGCGTGGGAAAGAGCGGCGTGAGCGAATCGAACGGGATCTTTTTCTTGCATTCTTCAGGGTTCTCGTAGTTGATCTGCTCGACTTTGAGCAGGGCAAAGTAGCGCTCGCCCTCTTTGGGCGGACGGATCTGGCCTGTTACCGTATCGCCGGTGCGCAGGTCGAACCGTTTGATCTGCGAGGGCGAAACGTAGATGTCATCCTGGCCCGGCAGGTAGTTCTGCGACGGCGAGCGCAGAAACCCAAAGCCGTCGTTCACGATGTCAAGAACGCCTTCGGCCTGAACCGTTCCCCCGTTGCGTTGCGCATTGGCGTCCAGGATCTTGAAGACCAGCTCTTGTCGGCTTAGGCTCCGGTGTTCATTGATGCTCAGCGAGAGGGCAATTTCATGCAGATCATTAATCGATTTGCACTTTAATTGGAGCCAATTCCATTCTTGCATGCTTCCTCCAGAAATGTTAACTCAGAAGAGAAATTGAGAGTTTTCGGATTTTGTTGGTGGGTAAGATGTTTGTCTGTAGTTTTTGATCGGATTGATGAAGGAACTATGGTAAGTGAACGCCAATAATATTTCATTTGGCGCACTAAATGTCAAGTTACGCCCTTGAAAAACGCCCTTGAAAAATGAAAAAGGGGGCAAATGAAGCTCGCAACGATCTCAAACAGGAAGCCTGGAATTCGTTCCTCTCAATTGAATAGGGCCAGGATCCTGAACTTCTCGACCCGTGGTATCTGTGTTCGATTCCGATTAAGATTTTATAATGATTCCCAATGGAAGATTCCGTAATGGGCCAGTCTCCTTCCTTACTGCGGAACCTCCCATGAGGGTTGAATCTTGGTTTCCGGCCAAAAGGCCCAAAGGTTTACAAGCAGTTATACGTTTTCCAGAGCATACCCATCGCGGGCAGCCGTGTCCTCGTTGTGTCAGGAGGCCGGCCCATTACGGAACTTATCTTTCAGAATCATTATAACCCTTGCGACCAATTCCTTCCCTTGCCTGGATTGAAAATGGGCCAAATAGTATTTTGACACGGCAAAAGGAACCAAAGTTTTACAAAGGAGTCTCTATGGGCACAGCATGGGCCATGGCATCCGGCGGCGGAGCAAACGGCGGGGCAGCGGCAGGCGGTGGGATCATGGGTTTTCTGCCCATGTTTCTCGTAATCATCCTGGTCATGTATTTTTTTATCATTCGGCCTCAGCAAAAGAAGCAGAAAGAAGCGCAGAACATGCTTTCCAGCCTTAAAAAGGGCGACCGGGTTGCGACCATCGGCGGCATGATGGGTACCATTGTGGGAATCAATGACGACGTAATCACGCTCAAAATCGCCGAAAATACGAAGGCTGAGTTCCGCAAGTCGGCCATTGCGGTTGTGCTCAAGAGCGAGGGAGGAAAGGTCGAATAATGTCTGTTCTCGATGTGCGCTGTATCGGCGATCCCATTCTTCGCAAAAAGGCCCGCCCCGTGCGGGCCGGCGATCCCAACCTGCCGCGACTCGTTCGCGATATGATCGATACGCTCCACGCCGAAAACGGTGTGGGCCTGGCTGCTCCGCAGGTGGGGATCTCCGTTTCCCTGCTGATTTTTGATCTTTCCACGAATGAAGCGCGCATTGATCCGGTTGCCTTGATCAATCCCCGGCTTGTCGAGGCGTGCACACCCGAGCTTCAGGATTTTGATGAAGGGTGCCTGAGCATCCCGGGCATCCGGCACATCGTGAAACGGCCTGCCTGCATCACGGTGGAAGCCCTTAATATTCAAGGCAAGCGGGTTTTGATCGAGAAAGCCGATGGCCTTCTGGCCCGTGTTCTTCAGCATGAGATGGACCACCTCAACGGGGTTCTCTTCCTGGATCGCCTGGATGAGGCCGAACGGGCCAAGCTTGCCGGTGAAGTGAAACGATTGGAACGGGAAACCCGCCGCTCCCTGAAAAAGTGAACCGGTCCTTCGTTCTTCGTGCCCTGTCTTTGGTTTTCGTTTCCAGCTTTGTTTTGCATGCCGAGCCACACCCGTCCGCCTTTCCTTCTCATCTTCGGCCCCTGATACGGGTTGCGCTCCAAACCAATGCCCGCCGGTGCGGTCTTTACAGCATGTCCTCCGTGCGGATCACCAGCAATGATGACAGTTCGGCCGTGGTCTGGAAAGGATCAATTACCGTCGCGAATACGCCGGGCGGGCTTCAGCTAAAAAACAGCTCGGGCGAGCGGTTTTCGGTCCGCGCCGGCGCAAAGATCGTTTCTGAAAATCCGGTCAACTACATTGACGTCGATGGCGTCTCCTATCGAGGAGGGGTGCTTCTCATTCCGCAAGGGACGGGAGGGGCCTTTCTGGTGATCAATGAGCTTGGCATCGAGGACTACCTGATGGGCGTGCTTCCCTTTGAGATCGGGAAACAGAACCGGACTCGCCTGGAGGCGCTCAAGGCCCAGGCTGTGGCCGCGCGCACCTACACGTTCCGGCGGCTTCAGGCCATTGCCGATACCCGGCCCTTTGATGTGTTCTGCGATGTAACCGACCAGGTCTACAAAGGACTCTCGGGCGAATATCTGATGGCCGAGAGGGCCGTTCGTGAGACATGGGGTGTCGTTGCGCTGTTTGGCGACAGTCTGGCCGAGTGCTATTATTTTTCGACCTGCGGCGGAAAAACCGCGACCATGGCGGAAGTCTGGCCCGAGAAGTCCAACCTGGCCTATCTTCAAAGCATCGACGACCAGGACTCCCTGGGATTCATGTGCAAGAAATCCAAATATTTCAACTGGATCCAGGAGTGGAGCTATTCTCAACTGAATCCAATTATTCGCAAGTATCTTCCCTTGCTTGACCCCTCGGCCCGTTCATGCGGCGACCTTAAAAACCTGGAGATTACAAAACGCACGCGGGACGGGCGCGTGGCCGAGTTGGCGGTCAAGACGACAACCGGGACCTATATCGTGCGCGGAGATAAAGTGCGCTGGCTCCTAAGAAGGCCGGAAGCCGGAAACCCAATCCTTTATAGTGCCTGGTTCGATCTCGATTTGGGGTTGCATTTGGGCCGGCCCAAGAAAATCCAGGCCAAGGGGCACGGATGGGGCCATGGAGTCGGCCTGTGCCAGGTCGGCGCTTTGGAAATGGCCGATCGCGGCTATCCGTATGAAAATATCATTTCCCATTATTACCGGGGCATCCGACTTGCAAAATGGCAGTACTAAGTACCGCTTTTCATAATTATGATAGCGCATACGCCGCAGTATTTCCATGGGGGCTCAGCCGCCCCTCTGGTGTCACCGGACGAACCGCGGTTCGTCCGATTCCTGTCACCCCATGGAGGGAACTCACCTTCCCTCCATGCCACCCCCAGTGGTCTTAAAATATTGGGCCGAACGCATGAGCAAGACCACTAAGCCTGCAAATCCGCTTTCCGAATACAATAAACTGGTGCGCGAAGTTGAGGCGGTGATCGGCCGGGTCAGGCAGTGTTACCCGCGGGACATTGCCTGCCAAAGAGGGTGCGATCATTGCTGCCGGTTGACCTCGGCTTTTGCGGTGGAGGCATACGAAATCCGGCGATTGTTCGAACAGCTTTCGTTGCGCAAAAGAATGCTGGTCCGCGGCCGCATCCGGCGGCGCGCCAGCCGGTGCATTTTCCTGTATAAGGGAGAATGCCTCGTCTATGATGTCCGGCCGATTATCTGCCGCACACACGGATACCCGCTGCTTGTGGACGGCCGGCCCGATTTCTGCCCCCGGAATTTTCAGAAACGAAAGTCGATCAAGGCGGATTGCCTGCTTGATCTTGAGAAACTCACGCTGCGATTGGCCGCGGTGAACCTGAATTTCCTTTTCCGATTGGGAAAGGCAAAATCGACGCCGCGCTACAAATTAAAAGAGATCGTCAAGTCGGGGTTTGAAATAGGGGAATAGGGAATGTTCCGGATCGGGTATGCCAGCTGAGAACCTTCTGTCAGATGGGTTTGGGTAAGCTGCATCTTATCGAAGGCGCATCACTGTAATCTTATTTGCGTTCTCGCTATCACTGAAGGCTATGTGAGGTACCCCGCCATTCACAGCGATTGACGGGTAGCGTTGGTTTTGTGCCGAGAAGGCCCTTGTCCCGACCGTGATCCAGAAAGACCCATCCCACATTTTGACCGTAATTCGGTCAACCATATCTCTCTCCAGGAAGGCGATGTAGATCCGATTGGAGCTGATATCCATTGTCAGGTGTCGTACGCCGCCTTCGGAAAGGCCGGCACTCCCAACCGCTTGCCAGCTACTGCCGTTGAATTTTTTAACCGTTGCGTGGTAGTCCAAATCGATGAAGGCAACATACGGGGTATCGTTATAGACCACTAGGGGAACACAATCA
>CAYVZU010000061.1:0-23018 GCA_964455935.1 uncultured Fibrobacterota bacterium | reverse complement strand
CTTGAGATGGTCCCCTTATCTTTCAATAGGTTAGAGAGTTATTAAGGATCGACTATGATAGGAATGTCAATTGTAAGTGCCTGGGCTCGCTTTGCTACGCCCAGGCCTGCATAGTCGAACCCCGAATCGGGGTTCTCCAACTGTCCCCCAGAAAAAAAGCCCGCCTTGTGGGCGGGCCTTTTTTCTGGGGGACAGGGATTCGAACCCCGATACTTAGGTCCAGAGCCTAATGTCCTGCCGTTGGACGATCCCCCAAACGTGCAGTAAAATTAATTGGTGGCGTTCGGGGGAAGCAACGTCTCCTATTTAAACCGCATCACGGTCAGTCGGTACCCGCGCGAACCATCGGAAAAGGCTACGTAGGGGACGCTTCCGTTCATGACCAGGCAGACATAGTCCGCCGTGCCTTCGGAAAAGCCTGCGCGACCCAAGGATCTCCAAGCCGAATTCACATATCTCATTACCGAGGCTTTCCCCGTCTCCGTTGCGTCCTTGAATGCCACATGGGGAATGCCACTGCCGACCTGCATGGAGGTGTAATCGACCGCGCCGGGCGTGAAACCAGCCGCTCCCACGTCTTCCCATGCGCCCGAAACGTATCTACGTACGGTTGCAGAATTCGAGTTTGCACCGTCCTTGTAGGCGAGATACGGCACCGTTCCGCTGACGAAGAGTGAAGGGTAATTGGCGATGTTGCCGCTCGAAGGATTTGTCCCAAGGGTGGACCAAGTGTTTCCGTTAAGCATGTAAACCCGGGCCAGACCCGTACTGCCGGATCGGTCACCCTTGAATGAAAGAAGGAGTTGTCCGGCACTTGATGCCAGGTTTGGGTACGTGCATGTAACGGGTGACGGGCTCGAGCCGGCAGTCACCCAATTGGATCCGTTGAACTTCATCGTTGCCACCCGGTTCTGATTCCCGGTGTTGACAAAGGCCACATGCGGCGTATCGTTGTGCACTATCACCGATGTGAACAAGGCCGCGCCGTTTCCAAATCCTTCGTTGCCGACGGGGCTCCAGTCCGTGCCGTTGTGCATCTGTACGGTAGGCCGGTTGTTGTTGCCCGGGTCGCGATAGGCAAGATAAACCTCTCCATCACCGACAAACAGCGAAGTATAAGCAACGGAGTCGCCGGTAAAACCAGCGCCGCCCAGAGGAGCCCAGCCCGAAGCGGAATGGCGCATGACGGTTGCCTTGTTCTGGTTGCCGCCATCACGATAGGCGACATAGACCGCCCCGTTGGCATCGATTCCCATGGATACGAAGTCGGCGCGGCCATTGGAAATGCCGGCTGTACCCACATAAGCCCATGCCAGAACGTGAAGCTGCCAGGCGAGGGTATCTTTCTCACCCGAGGGGTTGGACGCGGTCACCGAAACCGTGTGGGTCCCCGAATCCGCCGCTGTTGGCGTGAATGTGACGATGCCCGTAGTCGCGCCCACTTGGAGGCCCGAGGGACCCTGAAGCTTGGCATACGTGATCGTTTCGCCATCCCCGGTGCTGGCCGCCACCGTATCGCGGTACTGCGCGGATTCCTCCACCGAGTCTTCCATCATGGCCGGTGTGCTAGTGAAGACCGGCGGGCCGCTCAGATTGCCCACGATAATGGTTATGCTGGCCGTGTCGCTTAAGGGCGGCGTGGCATTGTCTGCGGCGACGAAGGTTACCACGCACCGGCCCGATTGCGCGCTGGTCGGTGTCCATGAAAAGACGCGGTTTTGCAGGTGGGCGCCCGCGGGGAACACCGGCATGGAATATGTGATTGCGTTGCCATCCGAATCGGCGGCCAAAATTGTGAAGGACAGGCTCTGCATCTCCTGGATCGCTGTGTCGCTCAACGGGGCAAAGACCGGTGCCCGGTTGATTCTGCTCACCGCAACGTTCCAGGAGAGCTGCACCGAATAGACGCCATCGCTGGCCCAGGCAATCACTTGGTGGAGCCCTGTGTCCACAAGAGCCGGCATCCACGAGACAAGCCCCGAAGCGGCGTTGATGCTCATGCCGGTGGGCGCCTTGGCCAGTGAATAGGTCAATGGCATTCCATCGGGATCCACGGCGTCGAGGTTCACCGTGTAGAGACGGCCAACGACGCCGTTGGTGTCGAGGGACGCGGCGGTTGTCATGAAATAGGGAGGAAAATTTTTATCGGGCAGCCGGACCGTGACGCGCCAGGTCATGGTATCGGCATCGTTGTAGACGTCCTTGACCCGGATCGAGAAGACAGCGACGCCCGTATCGGTGGGCGCATAGGTGCCGATAACGGCGGTGGATTCCGATAGCGCAACGAGCCCCACGCCCGGCGGCAGAAGGATTGGCTCGAAGGTCAGGACTTCACCATCAGCATCATGGGCCGCGACCGTGTCTGCGTAGTTCCCGGCCGGGATGGTGGTATCGGCAACGATGGCGAACACCGGCTCGCTGTTGCGGAGCACCATGACAATGCTGTCTTTGACCTCGTTGCCTGCGCTGCTTGCATCAACCGCCCGCACGCGGATGGTGTTAAGTCCGTGTACGAGGGGGATTCGTGCGCTCCAGTTTGGCGGCTGCATCCTGGCAAGGACTCCATTGACGATAATTGAATCGATGCCGCTGGCGTCCGTTGCGGTGCCGCTCGCGGTGACGCTGTCGGTTCGGATGCGGCTGTTAGGCTGGGGGGACAGGAGCGTGAGCACTGGGGGCACATCGTCGATCGCCGTTGGGAGATAAACAAGCCGAAGAGTGTCGCGAGCGCTGTTGCCGACCTTATCGATAGCCTCGAAATACAGCGCGTTCATTCCGGCATGGAGGGTGGCCGCACCTGTATGGAACCCGTTTGAGGTGTCCATCCCCGCGTTGTTAAGCAGGACGCGGGCAATGCCGGACGGGTCCTCGGCGTGGAGCACCACGGTCACGCTGGCCACGGCCACCGTATCCGAGTCGGCCGGCGAGACAAAGGTGATTGTGGGGGCGTCCAGATCCGGGAGCGTGGGGTCATAGGTAATCTGAATGGATGTGGAACAGATATTGTTGCGCAGACTATTGTCGACCGACCGGACTCGAATTGTGTTGAGGCCCGAGTCCAGGGCCAGCAAGGCCTGCCACCATGAGCCGGTGAGCATGGCGTTTATGTTGTTGACCATGACCGATTTCACTCCGCTTGGGTCCGTGACTGCGACTTTAACGACAAGCGGCGCATTGTTCACGGTCTGTCCGCTTAGCGGGGACACGAAGCTGATGGCCGGACCTGTGCTGTCATAGAGGATCACGCCGACGTAGAATACGACGTTCGGCACCGAAGCGGGCGAGGCCCCGGCATCGTTGAACGCAAGCACTTTGTAGTAATAGCGCGTGAAGCGCGACGGCGTAAGCGTATCGAGGTAGGAAGTCGAGTTGGCCGCCACGGTATCGGCCGCAACATAGGTCAGGTTGTCAAGGCTGCGAAGGATTACGAATCCCTCCTCGTTGGCCGAAAGGTCCTGCCAGCTTATCCGGATCCGCTGTCCCTCGGTATCCGGCATGACATTGGCCGGAGCAACGGGAATGCTTCGCCCGATTATAATAAGGGTGTCGCGGGTTGCATTCTGGCGGTAACTGCTGTCCGTGGCAATGACGACGAAGACATTGGTATCGGATTGAAGGGGAAGAGTGACACTCCAATTCGGCGAAAGAATCCGGGCGGGGACCGCCTGCGCCGGTCCGCCGGTGGCCGGGATAATCTCCACCACGATGCTGAATGCGTTACTGTCGCTTACCTCACCTTGCAGTTGGATGGAATCGGAAACGAATACCTGCCCGTCGAAATTTCCGGTGTAGGTGATCGCCGGCGGCAATTCGTCATTGGCGCTCCGGTCACCCACGTAGGCGTCCGATTGAGGATCCAGCGGGTTATCGAGCTGGTGCTGACAAAACAGCAAAATCCCAAGAACCGCGACGGCCGTGGCGAAGACAGTGATTTTTCGCATAGACACCTCAGAAAAATAGTGTGATCCCAAATAGCGTCAACGCGGTAGCGCCGGCGGCCCCGGCAATCAACGCCCGCTGCTCCTTGGTTCGGATGCTTTCGTGCAGGGCATCCAAATTGGCCGGATTCGCTCCCGGGCTGCTGTATGATTCGTATTCGTTATTCGCTTCGAATTGATAATAGGCACAGGCCGGAATTGTCGCAAGCGCGATTGCGGCGCTGGTCCAGCGTAGAATATGGATACCAACGGATCCTCCGCCTTGGGGCCTTGACACCGGATGCGCTTTGTCCTGACGCAGCTTTACATGCAAATTAGCGGTCTTGCCGGCTGGGACCTGGACCGTGCGCGTTGTTTCGAAATAGCCGTCCAGCGACAGCTTGAGATGATGGGCTCCCTGGGTTACGAGACGATTGACCGGTGTGCGGCCTGCGTCCTCGTCATCCAGCATAACCTTGGCGCCCATGGGTTTTGAGGTTACGGCGACATAGCCGTTAAGGGCCGGCAGGCTGCCCGTATCCGGCTTGGCGATTGCGGATGGCACCGGCTCCTGCGCCGGTTTCGCCTCGGTGGCAGGAACGGATGCCGTATCCTGTTTAGCAGGGGCGGCCGCCAGGTCTGTTTCCTTTTTGATTGCGGGAGCGGGGACTTTCTTGAGTTTAAATTTGACCTTCTCCTCTTTCCCTTTCTTGAGAAGGATTTTCTTTTCCTGCGTTTCGAATCCTTCTCGGCTCACGGAGATTTTGTATCCACCGGGTTCCAATTCAAGCTGTTTAAGCGGGGTGAAGCCTTCTTCCTTGCCGTCGATCCTGACGACCGCGCTGTCCGGATTCGAGGTGACTTCCAGATAGGCAACCAGCACCTGTTTGGGTTGCTCTTTGGGCCTTTCCCGAAGCTTGAACTGAATTTTTTCCTTCCTGCCCTTTTTCAGCGTGATTTTCTTTTCTTCATCCAGGTACTTCTCCCGGGTGAGTTTGATCATGTGCTCACCGGGCTCAAGTTCCACCTTATCAAGAGGAGTCGTTCCACTGACCATTCCGTCGATGGAAACGGTCGCTCCCTCGGGTTTGGACAGAATGTCGAGCCAGGCCAATTGCTTGTCCGGCTCTTTTCCTGCTTTTGAATCGTCAATCTTGCTTGTTGATTTTTCCCTGGAGTTCAGGAAATCTTTGGGCCGAAGGATTTTTCCATTGGTCATGATGAGCTTGGTAATATCGGTCTTGCTGATTTCCACGATTTTCTCGCCGGAGGTTTTCACGAGGAAATGGCTTTCGAATTCGGCCAGTATCTGACCTTTTTGCGATTTCCCGTCCTTGAGGTAAAACGAATCTTCCGCATGTGCAGCCATGCACAATGCGCAACATACCATAAAACAAAAAAACGGAAAACGGGTCACCACCTGTGCCTCCCAAAATCGCTTACGCGGTAAAAGTGAATCCGGTCCGGTCCGTCAATCTCCAATGGATCTTGATTCATCCAAACGGCTTATTGAAACCGCTTTGGGCTGACCTGTGACCTGCAATAAATAATATTATTATGCAGTAGGCTCAGAAGAAAGGAAATTCTTGCATGCATATTCAATCCTACATGGCCCGGCTTGCCTCGAACCCCGAATGGGTTCCGCGAAGCTATGAGGGTGTCGAGGTGCAATCGAAACGGCGGCAGTTGAAGGGCACAAAGGCCGTTGTGTTCGACATCTACGGGACGCTGATCGATTACCATCTCGACTCATACTTGACGCCCCAAACAAAGCAGGAGCACGCATTGGCCTGTTTCCAGAATGTTGTTGACGAATTTTCGATGAGCCCAGCGCTGTCCAAAGTGCATCCCGGGCTGAACCCGTCGCAAACCCTGCGTGATTTCTATCATGGATTAATCATGTTCGAGCACGAAAAAAAGGCCAAAACCGGGATTGCCTACCCCGAAGTGTTAATCGAGCAGATCTGGAAGACGATCTTCCAGATCCTTCAACGCCACGGCTACAAGGTCCCTCAGCCGGGGTGGCGAGATGTAGAGGAAATGTCGATGGGGGCGGCCTACCTGTATCATTTTCATGCTTTGGGACGGCGCGCTTACCCGGGCTGCTACGAACTGCTCGAAAACCTGCGCAAGAAGGGGATTCTTCTTGGGATCATCTCCAATGCCCAGTTTTATACTCTCTTTGATCTTTCATGGCTGCTGATTCGTCAGAGCCAGTTCCGCATCAAGGACCTTTCCCTGTATTTTCCCGAGGATCAGTGCGTGCTGTCGTACCAGTATGGTTTCTCCAAGCCCAATACCGAGCTGTTTAAGGCGGCCCTTTCCTCACTGGAGCGGTTTGGAATTGAGGCGTCGGAAATTCTCTATGTGGGCAACGACCTGTTCAATGATGTTTACGGGGCTGGACAGTGCGGGTTGCGGACCTGTCTTTTTACCGGGGACAAAGATACCCTCAATTTGGCAACGGAACACGAAGAGGTTAAAGATCTGGCGCCAGACTTGACCATCGAAAGCCTGCCCGAACTGCTATTCAAACTTGTGTAGCCGCGGCTCCTGGAATGGTGGAAACCGCTGGCCTTTAGGCGAAGTCTGTCATTTCGAAGCCCGTAGGGCGAGAAATCTTTCTGGGAAGGATTTCTCCTGGCGGGCTCGCCGAAAGGACAGCGGCTTTGGATGTAGTGTCAGAAGAAGCAACATGAATTGTGAAAGTCCTTGCATCTTCTTTCCGCGTCTTTCTTGACTCGCACACCCGAAAATGATTGTTTATTGCTCTTATGTCTTTCGAAAATCTGCCAATCAAGGAATATGACGCCAACGATGTCCTGATCCGCGAAGGTCGCGTCGGCAATGAGATGTACGTGCTTCTCTCGGGCCGGGTCGCCGTTTCCGTGCAGGGGATCGACATCGCCACGATTGACGCCAAGGGATCTTTTATTGGCGAGATCTCGGCCCTCATGGGCACAAAGCGAATTGCCACAGTCACCACGCTGGCGCCCTGCAAGTTCTACGTAATCGGGAACCTTCTGGAATACTTCGAACAAAATCCGGACTCCGGTTTCCTGATGGCACGAACATTGGCGGCCCGGCTAATCCAGATGAATCGGAATTTTGTAGAACTGAAGCAGGCGCTAATTGGCCTTCTCGAACTGGAAAAGGAGCGTCAGACCGCGACCGATGAGAAGAACAAGCTCATCGAGAGAGCGCTTGCCGCGATCCAGGAAAACCTTGTGAAGGATTTCACGCATGCCCATGAGACATCGATCCCGCCTCCAACCAAAAATGGATAAAATCGCCGGTGTGCTGGCCGTGTCTGCCGTTTGCTTCCTGCTGTCCTGCGCCTCCATTGATGAAAACCAATCCACGGGGGCCAACTCCGCAGGCCTGGCTTCGGCCACCATTAACGCGGAATTCCCGTCGATTGGCGAGTATCGCAAAGTTATGGCAAGCGGCGGCTCGTGGGAATTGATGGTCTACACGCAAGCGGAAACGCTATATCAACATACCTGGGTTCTTCCCGACACCATGCCCGCAGGATTCGATCCCGGTCCGCTTCCGGCCTTGGGAGCGACCATCTTTACTCTTTCGATCCGGTCCTCGCTGGACTCGCTTCTTTACCAGGGCTCTGACACCGTTGAGGTGGCGCCGGGCACCGCCGTTGAGGTTCGGTTGCGGCTTTGCGCGATATGGGGAGGCATTCGGGCGATTCTGATTATACCCGAAAATCTGCAAGCGTCGATCGACCATATTAACATTGTGGCTGAATGGGATAGCGCTTCGCCCGTTGTGCGACGGCTTACGATTGCGAATGATTCCGCGTTTGGGGAGATTCAAGGCATCCCGGCCGGGCCATCGCGGATTATTTCCCTGTATGTTCTGAATTCAGAGGACCAGCTCCTGTATACCGGCAGGGACACCGTGGACCTGGTTTCGGGGGAAACCGCGGTTATCGAGTTGCGGCTTTCGCTGGTGGGCGGCACTACTACGATGACGGCGGTTGTTGATGACCCTGGAAGCATTGAAATTATAGGGCTGTTTCCGGAACAGCGGTCTTCGGGTGAAACCGGCGGGATGGCCTTGGTTTCCGCAGGTAGTTTTGTTATGGGACCCGATTCCATGCCGGCCGTGGTCAATGTGGATAGCTTCTGGATCGACCTCTCAGAGGCCACGAACAGCGCCTTTGCGCAGTTTCTAAATGGCGACACGGCCTATGGCCGCTACTTCCACGATTCCATGGCCATCGAGAATTCCAATGAGGGCTATCAGGCTAAAACAGGTTTTGGCAACCATCCGGTCACCTTTGTAAGCCGGACCGCGGCAAATGCGTTCTGTACCTGGGCTGGAAAGCG
Source organism: uncultured Fibrobacterota bacterium (assembly GCA_964455935.1). Taxonomy (GTDB): domain Bacteria; phylum Fibrobacterota; class CAYVZU01; order CAYVZU01; family CAYVZU01; genus CAYVZU01. The sequence continues at coordinate 14,755 of CAYVZU010000061.1, read as the reverse complement.
GCTTCCGTCCGAGGCTGAATGGGAGAAGGCGGCCCGGGGAACAGAGGGTCAAACGTATCCATGGGGCAATGCCCCGCCAGATACCACACTGCTCAACTGGTCAAACAAATTCGACGGGACAACAGCGGTGGGCAGTTTCGAAGCGGGAAAAAGCCCTTATGGCCTCTACGATATGTGCGGGAATGTGTATGAGTGGTGCGCCGACCGGCTTGAGAGCAATGGGAATTACGTGCGAAAGGGCGGGGGCTGGAATTCGAACTCATCTTATATCCAGCCCTGGCGGCAGAGCAGCGCATCCGCTTCCACCAAAGAGAAGGCGCTGGGATTTCGCTGCGCCAAGTGAAAAGCTGTCAGTTCCCAATCTTTGGACCAGATCAACTGAGCATTCCCGAGTTTTGCCGGTCTTCAACTGTCAGCTGAGAATCGGCAACTGAGAACTTCCCATCGTGAAAACGGCTGATTTCTCCTACAACCTTCCCCAAGAACTGATCGCGCAATACCCGCTCAAAAAGCGGGACGAATCGCGACTGCTTGTTTTGCACCGGGAAAGCGATGCAATCGAGCACCTCGGGTTCCGAGAAATCGTCAGGTATCTTTGTCCCGGCGATGTCCTGGTCGTCAATGACACAAAGGTCATTCCCGCGCGGCTTCTCGGCCGCAAACCGACGGGCGGCAAGGTCGAAGTGTTTTTGCATAAAAGGCTCGATGCACTTCGGTGGGAGGCCATGGTCAAGCCCGGCGCCAGGGTCCGTGTCGGACAGGCCATTGTGCTGGATGGGGTGGAAGCCGAAGTCGTTGAATGGGGATCGGACGGCAAACGCATTCTGGAGTTCTCAAAGCCGTCCGAGGAATGGCTGGATCAGGCAGGCCGGATCCCGCTGCCGCCCTACATCGACCGGCCGCCGGCAGAGGCGGATAAAGAGGCATATCAGACCGTGTATGCCCAGAAACCGGGGGCCGTTGCCGCGCCCACGGCCGGGCTGCATTTTACGCACGGGCTCTTGCGGGAAATCGAGTCGGCCGGCATTGCCATTCGGCACGTGACATTGCACGTGGGCATGGGAACCTTCCGACCCGTTCATGCCGAGAATATCGAGGACCATCAAGTCGAGAGCGAATGGGCCGAATTGTCACAGAACACGGCATCGGCCATCGCCGAAAGCAAGGGGAGGGGAGGCAGAATTATCGCCGTGGGCACGACCACGGTGCGGACCCTTGAAGCGTTTGGGCGCAATGGCGGCCCCATGCCGGGCGCGGGTCCAATCGATCTTTTCATTCACCCGCCGTTTCCCTTCAAAGTCGTTGATCGAATGATCACCAATTTCCATTTGCCCTGCTCATCGCTTCTGGCGCTGGTCTGCGCTTTTGCGGGCCATGATGCTGTGATGGGCGCATACGAGGCCGCCATCGCCGAGAAATACCGGTTCTTCAGTTATGGCGATGCGATGATGATTGTTTGAGGGCGCATCTCCCAAAGGCTTCCTGGCGTCGCCCGGCTGCAAACGTCGCATGCTGCGTTGCGTTCCATCGGCGTATCTTTCTGCTTCGCGCGCCTTGCCTGCCCCGTTTTCGCTCGGGCTTCAGCCCGTGCAATCCTTTTTTAAGATGCGCTCTAGAAAAATGCCCGCAGGTCCATGTTGGCCTGGTGAAAGGGCTTTGGAGTGTCCCTTTCCAACCGGCCCAGATAAAACACATTGAGCACCAGGTTTTCGCCCAGTTTGTAGTCGCCCGACAACGTCCATCGGTGCGTCACGCCCTTGGCGTAACCACGGGCCATTTGGTAATACAGGACTCCATCGCCGACGGTCCGGTTCCAGGTATATTCGGCGCGCAACCGGCCGCGTTCCGGGAAGTTCCGGGTCATGGAGGGAGTGAGAAAATAGAAATCGTAGACCGCATCCGAAACGCGGTCTTGACTGCGGCCGCCGCCCATGGTCAATCCTGCCGTATACGGCGCTTGAAACGAATAGCCTATTGTGTTCTCGATCTCGCGGGTGAGCAGATCATAATCGAGCGAAGCAAAGGCCGCGTCCCGCTTGCGGCGGCTTTGGTCTTGTTTGCCCTCGATTCCCAGGTTGACCCGTTGGCCAAACCAACGCTCGACGCTCGCCAGGTAGGAGACGGCCTGTTCGGTCTCTTTGCCATAGTGGTATGAATCCCGTCGGGATGGGGTCACCCTGAAACGGCCGCGCCAGGGAAGCTGGGCGGGCTGGAAGACGAATTCCTGGGAAAGTCGGCGATTCCGTTCCTTCACCAGGGCGGAGTCGATCTCGGACAGAAAGGGGTCGGGCCAATACCGGTTTGCGAGTCCTGCGACGCCTTGGGGTCTTTGCGTCGTCAACGAAAACTCCGTGATCGAAACTACATCGTCCAGAAAACCCCCGGTCTTGAACCATTGCCCCGGGGTCAGGCGCATTCGCGTATTGAGACCGATTTGGCGGCCGACCGAGCCGGAATCCGAAACGGTCCCCACCAGTTCGTATCCGCCGCCTTCGCGCGGCCGGAAATCGCCGGTCAGCGAATCGCGTTCGAAGTTGCCCAGGCCGCTTCCAATGTACTGATATCGATTCGAGAACGCCTGCAGTTCCGTGGCGGAAAGCAGGTATTCGGCCGCGGCATCAACCCCACGATCCCGGGGCAGAAAATGGGAGCGGATTTCGGCCACATCATAAATGGAGGTCCGGCCGGCCGCCATATCCGTTCTGCGGCGCTGGCCCGCCGAAGCCTGAAGGTCAAGTCCGTGCCACGGCTCCATGTCGAGCAGGCCGGAGAACCGCAGCGTGCGAAGCGAATCGTCTCCGCTGAAGAGCGCGTTGTCGCCCCGGCTTCGTTCCATGCGCCATCCGGCCTCGAAGCGCGGAGTGAAAAGGCTTCGCCGTCCAGGCTCGAACCCGGCGGAGATGTCCCTGTATCCTCTTCCTCCGTTGGCGGAATCGGTGAAATGCCACTCGTGCTCAATCGCTGCAAACGGGCCAAGCCAGGCTTGCGGCAAGCGGAGGCCGGCACGATCCCGGTGCAGGCGCTGCCCGGATCCGGAGGATTGCCGCAGGACTTCCTCGTCCCGCAGTTGGATCCGGCCGGTCTCCCGGAAGCCCATGAGCAGTTCGGCGGCCCCCCGTTTGGCCTCGGCAGCGCCATTGCGGAGTGCGCCGCCTTCGATCTGGGCGCGCGCGCCTTTCCATTTCCAGCCCAGTGTGACGTCCGCGTTGGAGTTTCCCGCCACGTTCGTGGCCGCCAGCGGGAGGTCCCACCGTTTTCGATAGTCATAGGCATCCCGCTGTGTCCCGAACCCGCGAAAAAGGGAATCCGCGTGTTCAAACTCCGTGGATACGAAGAGACCCGCCGACCGGGTCCTGCCATAACCGGCGGAGAGATGAAACGCGATACCCTGGTTGTCTTCGTCGTTGAGACTGGAGAAAGTGTTTGCGTCGGTCTGCGAAACCGCACCCTCGCCCTGGAAATCGAATGCGTTTACGGCACCCCGCAACGACAGGTCCCCGATTCGTCTTTGGATGGGCATGGGTAATCGGCCGCCGGGCCGAAAGTGGCCCTGCATTTCGCCAACCCAAATATAGGTGCGCACGATTCGGGCGCCGTGAATCACCTGGGCCGTATCGTAAGGGCCTCCCGCGGAAGCGTAGAACTGCGGCGCGTAGATGGCCTGCATGCCAAAGCGGTCGATGGAATCGGGGGGGAGATACCGGTAGATGCCGGAATCACCCCGGACATAGAACCCGTTTTCCCGGGCCTCGGATTCGCTAATCAACGGCAGCAGGCTTGTGCCGGCGCGCTCCGGATTGTCGCCGGCTTGGGCCAGGCCGGCCTTCTCCGAATCGCCCAACATGAATTCCAGGGGCCGGTCCTTGGCGTCGTGTTCCTGCACGGCGGTAACCCGGGCCGAAAAGGCGGGGGTCTCGTATTGGCCCGCGCCCTGCACGAAGAAGCGCTCGTATTGCTGTTCGAGGTATTCGTATTGGGCCATGATCACGGTTTCGGCCGAAATCATCCGGCGGGGACTAAAGGTGATTGCGCCCAGCGAGTAATCCATGGTGTAATCCTGGCTTTCACCACGCGTCAGTTTCTGGCCATCGATCCATACGCTTTCCGTGCCTGCCATCACGGTGACGGGCGCCTGACCGTCGCGGCCGGGCAGGCGGTAGGGGCCCTGCCGGCCTTCCTGTCCATGGAACAGCAGAGAATGAAAGGTCCCGCGGCTGTTGGCCCCCGCGAGCGCCAACTTCCAGGGACCGGCCGTGGCGGATCCGGATGCGCCCTGAATCCGCTTGGAATACCGGATGTAGTCCAGCTGTTCCAAGACCGGGAACCCGCCCAGGCTGGCCGAAAAGACGGGGCCCTGCACATCGATGCGCGCCTGCTCCAGTTCTCCCAAAATGGCCGTTGTTCCCTCGGGCTGCAAAGGGAGATTCTGGTCCGATAGGACTGCGCGGATCTTTGTTTGCCGGCTCAATTTCCCTTCGACCTGCACCTGAAGCGACTGCTGCAGAGACAGCCCTCCGCCGGAGGACGCCGAAATGCCAAACGATTTCACCCCGCCCACCTGGAGCGCGGCTCCGCTTGTGTCCATTGGGGCCGGCGCGGTTTCTTGGACGTCCAGCAGGCTGTCGTTGGCGGCCGAATCTCGATGCGGAGGAGACACAATTTTTCTGCGGCTGAAGAATTTGGGAAGGTACGTCCGTGTCTTGCGAAACCGGACGAAAACGGTTTGTCCGGGTTCAAGATCTTCTTCCAGCAGCAGAGCGTTTTCCTGCGGCAGAAACCGGTATTCCGCACCGGGATCAAGCGTGTCGCCCAAGCGGATAACAAGAAGGGACGCGCTGTCGACCTCGAAATCGCTGATGACAAACGGACCAGCGCCGGTCTGGTTGCCGATGATCAAACTATCGAGAGCCGCGCCTCGAACAAATGCTCCGGAACCGAGAAGAAGCAGGAAAACGATCGGCGCAAACGAGCGGCGACGTTCCCTATGGATTGCGGGATCAAATACCATCCAATTAATATAAGTTTGAGAGTAGAATAACAAGAAAAGACTTCCGGATGTGAAAGAGAATTCAGCGGCAAAAAACTCGGCTGGGCGTCATGGACCATCAAGCCCTGGCGAAGGGCCTCAAGTCGGTGTGATAAAGAAATGGGCGGCCCCATCGGGCCGCCCATTTAGGGAGTCAAGCGAAACGAGGACTAGCGGCGAAGAATTTTTGTGACCGACGGAGCGGAAATCCGGTCGTAGTCGGCCAGGTCGCCCACCAGCGGCCGGGCGTAGTTTTTAAACGCCGTGGTGACGTCATTGCCTTCGGCATTGATGAACTCGCGCGGCATGGACTTGCTGTCCTTGGCCACCGTGTCGAGCGGGGTGAGGAAATATTCCACCGAGTAGTCGCCGGTGCGGCGGATGGCCACCGACCCGTCGACATTGTGCCAAACCGCGAACTGTACGGCCTTTTCGCCCACTTCGCGCGCTTCGAGCGCGTCGGTGTGGCTGACTACGCCCAGGAAACTGCGCTGCAGGTATCCAAACGTATCGCTGCGGATTCGCTTGATTTTCAGCTTGTTCCTGACGAGATTGGCCAGCGCATCGCCCAAGGCGCCCGTGCCCGAGAGCTGCACGTTGCCGTGGCTGTCCTTCTCGTTGCTCCCCGTGAGACTGACCATGACGGATTTGTGGTCCTTGTCCTCAATGCCTTCGCTTGCAGCGATCATGCAGCGGCCGTGCTTTTTGTAGATCCGGTCCACATCGCCCAGGAACCGGTCGGCGTCAAAGGCCACTTCGGGCACATAGATCAGATGCGGGCCGTCATCTTCATACTTGCGCGCGAAAACGCTGGCGGAGGTCAGGTACCCGGCATGGCGGCCCATGATCACGGCGATATAGACTCCCGGCAGCGCGCGGTTGTCGAGATTGGCGCCGGCAAAGGCCTGGGCCACGAATTTCCCGGCCGAACCGTATCCGGGGCAGTGGTCGGTGACCTTCAGGTCGTTGTCGATGGTTTTGGGAACATGGATCACGCGCAACTCATAACCCGATTTTCTGGCGTTTTCGTTAACGATGCGGCAGGTCTCGGCCGAGTCGTTGCCCCCGATGTAGAAGAAATAGCGCACACCATGGGCCTGGAGGACTTCAAAGATCTTGCCGCAGTAGGCCTCGTCCGGTTTGTCGCGCGTGGACAGCATGGCGGAGGCCGGTGTGCTCGCGACCATTTCAAGGTTGTGCCGGGTGGCCTGCGTCAGATCGAGAAAGTCCTCGGAAACAATTCCCGAAACGCCATGCTTGGCCCCGTAGATGTTTGTGATATGGGGGTATTCCCGTGCCTGGAGCACAACACCCACCAGGCTCTGGTTGATGACGGCGGTTGGGCCCCCGCCCTGGGCAACGACTGCGCGGCCTTCGAGTTTTTCCATCATAGCTTCCCCTTTGTTACGGGGAAATCCATCTGAAAACGGAAGGTTAAGATAATTCCCGATGCACCGGATAGGAAACAGAAATACGGCATTTATTATGCATCCTGCGGAATTTGTGGAACGCAAACGACCCGCTGGAAATGCGGAGCCATGAATTCAAGAAAGAGGTTTTGTCTTGGGGACCCCGCGAAAGCATCTTTCGTGGGGAGGGCGCAGCGTCTTGCCGGTGCCGTCAGCGGCGAATACTTGGAGCCGCAGAGGCGTAGGCAAGGTAGCGAGCACGTCCCCTAGGGGAATCGAACCCCTGTTGCCAGAATGAAAATCTGGAGTCCTAGGCCACTAGACGAAGGGGACCAGAACGCATAAAATACATTACGTTTGGAAATCAGGACAAGGCTTTTCTCCTGCCCGGATTGTATTTTTTGCAAATGGAATCCAAGCCCAACTCCTGGGCCGAAGTCGATCTTGGCGCGCTGGCCTACAATGCCGGCCAGGTGTGCCAAAAAATCGGGCCGGGGCGCAAGTTGCTGGCCGCTATAAAGGCCAACGGCTATGGCCATGGCCTGGTGCAGGCTGCAAAGGCCTTTGAGAGGGGCGGGGCCGAATGGTTTGGCGCCGCCATTGTCAAAGAGGGAATCGACCTGCGCAAAGCCGGGATCGTCAAGCCTATCCTTCTTTTGGGCGGAATTGTCCACGACGAAATCCCCGCTCTTCTCAAATACGATCTCACGCCGAATGTGATCGACATCTCGATCGCGCGGCAGCTTGATGCGGCCAGCCGCGGCGCCGGCATTCGAAAGCGCATTCACATCAAGATCGATACGGGTATGGGCCGCACGGCTGTGCCGGAATCCGATGCCATGGAATTCGTTCGGGCTGTCCGCCAGCTCGACGCGCTGGAGATCGAAGGCCTGTTCATGCATTTTCCCAGCAGCGATGAAAAGGATAAAAGCTTCTCGCATCTTCAGCTAGGACGCTTTCGCTCCTTAATCGAATCCCTGGCCACCGCCGGAATCAAAATTCCAATGCTCCACACCGCAAACAGCGGGGCTATCCTCGATCTGCCCGAAAGCTATTACGATATGGTTCGGGCCGGGATGATGTTGTACGGCCAGTATCCAAGTAACGAGACCTCCGAGTCGATTTCCATCCGGCCGGGGGTTCAGGTGAAGTCCAAAATCACTTTTCTAAAAAAAGTTCCCGCGGGAACTTCTCTGGGGTACGGCCGGACCTATGTTACGGATTGCGAACAAGTGATCGCGACGGTTCCAATCGGCTACGGCGACGGCTATCCGCGCGCCCTCTCGAACAAGGCTTCCATGATCGTCAATGGCGTGGTTTGTCCCGTCCGGGGCCGGGTGAGCATGGATCAGACGCTGCTCGACGTGTCCGCGGCCGGCATGGTAGGGATTGGAGATCTGATTACGGTGTACTCAAACCGTCGCGGCGATCCGAATTCCGTGGAGAATCTGGCCGCCCTCATCAATACCATACCCTACGAGATCACTTGCGCCATGGGCGTGCGCTTGCCGCGCGTTTATGTGAACGGGTAATCTCAAAACTTCGGATAAATAAAAAGAGGGGCGCCAGCGGCTGCCCCTCTTTAACTCGCCAAAAGCTCTGTTTGGAGTCTATCCCGCGTATACCCGGTAATTGATTTCCTGGAACACGTTGTCCCGGCCTTCGACCGAGCATAGGAAGCCCTCGTCCACGTAATTGGACTGGAGCCCTTCATAAAGCCGCGTGAAGTTGGAAATGTGTTCCTTGGTCCGGCGCACGGCATAGCCCACCACGGTTCCGGTCTTCATGATAAAGGCCCAATCGCTGGCCTGAACCAGAAGCAGCTCGCGGGCCATCTGGTTGAGGGCGCGCTCGAAAAGACCCGAAGCGTTGGGATACCGGTTGGCCATTTCGCACATGCGGTCGGCCGCCATATGCAGATGGCGGTAGATCCAGTCGTTGGAGCCTTCGAGCCAGACCTCGGAATACCCTTTGTAGCCCCAGCTTGAGAACGAGGGCGTTGCCACCTGGTTGCGCGGGTATTGTTCGAGATACTCGATGGGTGTTGCCAGCTTCATGGTGCTCTGGTCATAGGCGATTTTGCGGATCAAATAATCGAGCCAGTCGACACCCTCAAACCACCAATGGCCGTAGAGTTCGGCGTCATAAGGCGACAGGACAAGGGGTTTGCGGTCCATGAGCTTGGACAGATGGTCGATCTGCTTTTCGCGATTGAACATGAAATTGCCCGCATGGGATGCCGCGGCCTCCAAGGCGTCCTTGCGGTTATAGGGCTCTTTGTGCTTCGATTTCCCCGTGATCTTGAAATACTTGACGCCCGTATTGATCCGGTTCCCCGCCGGATCAATATACGGCCGGACATAATCGTAATCGAGGTCCCACCCGATGTCGCGGTAGTACTCGCGGTAGCGGAAATCGCCGGGATACCCCTCTTCGGCGCTCCAGACGGCTTTTGACGACTCCATGTCGCGTCCAAAAGCCGCCACTCCCGTCTTGGTGAGAATGGGCGCGAAGACTCCGTATTTGGGCCGGGGGCTCGCGAACAGAATGCCGTGTGTGTCAACGATGAAAAACCGGATATTTTCCTCGGCCAGAAACGAGTCCACGCCGGGGGTGTAACCGCACTCGGGCAGCCAGATGCCGCGCGGGCCGCGGCCGAAATGCTTGCGGTAATTGGCGGCCGCGACTTTGATTTGGGCGCGCGTGGCCCGCTGGTTGATGTGAAGGTTGGGCAGGAAGCCGTGGGTGGCCCCGCACGTGATGATTTCCAGAACACCGGCATCCTGGAACTTGCGGAACGCACTTACCAGATTTTTGCCGTACTTCTCGGCGAATACGTAGCGGCAGTTGCGGAAGCGTTCGAGATACAGATTGGCCAGGGCCGCGAATTCCGGCTGCCAGCGCGTGCGCTCCACTTCCTTCTCGGCCAGTTCCACAAGTTGATTGATGTGTCGCAGGTACCGGTCTTCGAGCAGAGGATCGGCCAGCATTTCGCATAAGGTGGGCGACATTGTCATGGTCAGCCGGAACGGCACCCCGTCGTTAAGGAGTCCGTCGTAGACATTGATCAAAGGGATGTAGGTATCGGTAATGGCCTCGTACAGCCAGCGTTCTTCAAAAAAGAACTCGTGCTCGGGATGGCGGACGAATGGCAGATGCGCATGAAGAAGCAGCGAGAGATATCCTTTTTCCATTGTCATTCCTTCCGCCTTATTCCGTTGTCCGTTTCACAATGGGCGTAATTTTCTGTTCCATGGTCCCATCAACGGACAAGGCCTTCACCGGAATGACCTGCTGGCCGTCGGGAAGAGCAAAACGCAGGCTGAAGGTCCCGTCGGGATTCAGACGGACCGGCACGTCCTGTACCGTAACCTTGGCGTCAGGCTCCGTGGCGCCGTATACGATCAACTCTGTATTGACGATAAGCCAGAATTTCTTTTCCTTTTCGCCCGCGGGCCGGCCGCTGAAACTGGAAACGGCCATGGAGCCCATCTCGAGTTCGGACCGCAGGCGCTTCGAAATCTCCTCCATCATGAACGCCGAACCGCCGCCCAAGGCCCCGGCCTGCAGGCCGCCCGACAAGCGGAACAGCTCCTCGTAATTGATGGTGGCCCACTCTTCATCCAGCACGTCGCTGACTCCGGCGCGCGGCATGGTAATGGGGTTGGACCGGGCCAGCATAACGAACTCGCCGTAAGGAGTGATGAGTCCAATATCGGCGATGTAGCTTCGATCGGATTCGGGCATGTGGAGATACCAGCTGCTCGCATAAGGGCTGATTTCGACATCCCAGGAACGATGGGCGTTGGAACCATTAAACTCCACGCTGGTCACATCGTAGACGCGCAGAATATGGCGCGCCTGGTTCCAGTTGTGGGCGCCAATCCGCTGCATGACCTGCTGAATGGTTTCCTGGGTTATCTCCCAATAGGAAAAGGCCCAGTCCGGGTCCCTGGCCATCAGCACAAGGCGGGTGATTCCATACCGGGGCGGCGGCTCGGGGATGTGCTGGGCGGCCGGCGCGGGCGGTTGGGGGCGCGCTTCGTTCACTTGAAAGGCCGGGGCAGCCGGAGTCGCGGCCGAAGCCGGTTTCTTCTGTTCGGTTTTCGTTGTTTTTGCGGCAGGGGTTTTTGGTTCCGCCGGTGCTTTTGGCTTGGGCGCCGGTTGGGGTTTCACCGGGGCCTCTTTTAGTATTTGCTTCTTTACGGGAGCGGCCGGCTTCTCTTTTTTTCCTCGTGCGGAAATCCGCTTGGCCTCTTCGTTTCGCTCAAGAGAAACCGTTGCCGGAGCCTTGCGGCCGACGGGCTTGACTGCCTTGGGGGCCGGCTTTGATTTTAGGGCCGGTTTGGCCGTTTTCTTCACTGCAATTGGTTTCGGCTTCGGTGAGGTCTTCTTGGCCGGGACCGGGGTTCGGGCCTTGCGACGGGGCTCGGTCTTCTTGTGCGGATTCCTACGGGTGGGCATATGTGAACTCCTTTTCTAATTTCCGCCGCTAACTACATCACCGGTTCCTGGAGCTTACTGCACGGGTGTTCCCGGTCAAGTTCAACGAGAGTCTGACGCTATTCTCGGCCAGGCTTAAATTCTCCACACTGCCCCTTCGGGCAAGCTCAAGTGAAATATCGAAAATTCCGGCCTTTCCAGACAAGGGCAGTCCAATCCCAAGTCCAAGGCCGTATTCGTTGAGGTCCGGGGTGGGCCACTGGTGATAGAATACACCCGCGCGCCAGGGCAGGACTTTGTACCATGCGGTTTCCAGTTGAATCTCAGGCAGGTCGCGCCGTATTCCAACGCCCAGGTAGGTATCGGTCTCCAGGGTGTCGTCGAAATTCGTTCTCTCGTAGGTTTGCCAGGGCGTCAGGCTGACATCCATCCCGGCCCGCAAACCGCGCAATCCGTATGATACGCCCGCGGTATAGGTGGCCGGCAGTTCTTCCGTGATATCCCGGCTCCGGGGTGAATTTAGTATTACGCGACGATCCGGCGAAATGACCGTTTGTGTTACTTTCTCCTCGGCGGAGGTCCCGAGGGGAACATAGACCGAGGCGGCAAAACGGGCATCGCCCTTAATCAGTGTGGCGCCCAGGCCCAGGCGGTTTCCGGAAGGGACAATCGAGGTTGTGTCGAACCGGTCCCAGGCATCGGATGCGCTGAAGTCCGCGGCCAAAGTGGTCTTGATGCTTCCAGCCAGGCGCTCGTATGCCAGACCGGTCTGGAGCCAGCGCGTCCAGGCCCGCGAAAGCGCCACATAACCCGCATAGCGGGCCCCGGAGCCGCGCTGCGTTTGGGTGACCGAATCGCTGCCCGCAATGGGTTCGATCCCGGAAGAAATCTCGAATGCGGCGCGGCTTGACTGGCGGTAAGCGGCGGTCAATGTGGCGAAGTCCTCGACCGGGACAGCCAGGACCAACATGGGGATTTCCGAAGAACTCATCCAGGATGACGCATTGTCGTCGCGCACCTGGACAAACTCCTGCGTGAACAGGAACGATATGGTTCCTTCCCGAATGCGAGCGAGATTGGCGGGATTCACCAGGCTCAAGTCGTAGGGATCGTCCATGGCCGCGGACACGCCCGCCATACCCCGGCTGGCGCCCAACACCGGCCGGTACTCCTGGCCGGTCGGCTGGCCGGCTGAAAAGAAGGACGCGGCGGAAATCCGCGTCGAAAACAGCAGGAGCGCGATCATGCAAAGCTGGCGCATCAGTCTTCCTCGGTCGAGAATAGAAAATCAAGCCGCAGGCTGTCCAAAAATGGAATAATGGCAAGACGATAGTTGCTCGTCTGCGCCTCGAGCAGCAGCGTCACTCTTTTCGCCGTTCCGCCCGTGCGTTTGCGCTCCATCTGGAATTCCTGAAAGAACCGCGTTGCATCAAGTTCGATTTGCGGTGTCGCTCCGGGCCGGAGTCCGCTAGTCGCGACCGCCGGAAAGGGACTTGGCCCAATGGAATCGATGCCCGCCAGAAGCCTGATACTTGTGAGCGTGTCAACCGTATCTTCCGCTAAGACACTGGCGGTGTCGATGAAGAATGTGGCTTTCACTCGCGCGATTATGGCACTTGTATCGAGGACTTGCGAAAGGCTTTCGGTGTTCAGAGAAAGACCCGTCCGGTAGAATGGCAACGTAGAGGCGACAGGCCCTGTTAACGAGAGGCGTTCCGCGACAAAACCGGCGGAATCGGCAAAAATCGTATCGGTCGTTATTTCATCCTTCAGCAGCAATGCGGGCCGCAGCGAAACGTCGGCGGTGCGGGAATAAAATCGCCGGATAAAATCCGTGCTGTCGGCAAAGTCGATCCTTAGCCTGAGCGTGTCGGGGATCGCGTCGGATGGATTGATTTGGCTCCCGATTGCGACCCTGAAAGTCCAGGTGCCGAGACTGTCGTTCTCCTGGATCGCCACCGAATCGGATAAACCTATGCCCGGAGCAGCGTTGACTGCGACGGATAAGGCAGGGGTTGGGCCCACCCGCCGGATGGGTGTGAGTTCGTGGAGAACAAGTTCGGCGCTTTTGAATTGAAGTTGATCTTCTCCGATAATGAAGGACAGGAAAATTCTTGACCGAACGTCGTTCCAGTTTGTTTCAAACAAAACGGGGCCGGTTGAGAAGGTGTCTCTGGCCAACTGCGAAAACGCCGAATCGATAATCCCGTCGCTCAGAATGGCCGTTGCTGCGGTCTTTGTCGCGACATCCTGGTTTTCGATGAACTCCCGGCCAACGGAGAGATCCTCATTCAGCGAACAGGAGAGTACCAGAGTTGAGATCAGGAGAGCAATGCCCGAAGACTTCCGCAAGCAGAATCCTTTCGCAATCGAATCCATGTATAACGGAGCTATTACAATACTGCATTGCGGAATCATAGTCAATCCCGCCTATTGGGTATCGATTTCACGGAGCGCGAAAAAAGTCTAGCAGCCGGAAACCGATTCAGTTTATATATATAGCTTTTTCTAAGGAGGGGCAGTCAAGAGAACAAGAAAAACGTCGGTTGTTGGTTTGCGGTTTCCGGACGGATGATGTTGGCCGTTTGGGCGGAGGCAACACCGAACTTCACCCGACCGGCCTTTTAAGCCGCATCGGGTTCAATTTTGAAACCTGAGAGTCGCGAACAGATAACTAATATTCGAGCAGCAGCCCAATATAGAATTGTACGCCCTGAAGATTGCGGGCATAGTCGTTCTCGTTCGTGGGTTCGGCGGCTTGATAGATCGCCTCACCGATCAACGACGAACGGGAGCCCAGTTTCCAATCAAATCCCAGGCCCGATTCCCAATAGAAACCCTGGTGCCAGCCCTCGGTGGGAAGCGACTCGGATTTGCCCGTAGTTGTATCCTGCGCATTGGCCGCGTAATTATAAAATGCATATCCAAGGCCGCCCGAAAGCGTCGGCAAGAGTGAGGAACCGACAGGGAGCCGGATTCGCAGTCCTGCTTTGACGGGATAGACCCAGTGAGCGTCTTCGGCCGTGATCTTTTTGTATTCGTAGCCGCCGTTGGGCATCGCAACCGAATCGGACCGTATCACTTCCCGGTCGCCGGATTTCTCGATCGCGCCGCCCACATGGATGTTGACCATCTCATCGATCTGGTATCCATATTCCAGGCCTCCCAAGAATCCGACCTTCTCAAAATCCAAGGTATAGACTCCGCCCGCTTTGATCGCAATAACGCTTTGCGCGGATGCCGATGTGGGGACCAGTGCCAGTACCAGGGTGGCGGCTCCAAGCCGGAGAATTTTCTTTAGCATAGTACTCCCTTTTTTTTAGAGGTGCCCTAAATTCGCTCCACTCGCGACCAGGCCGTTTTCTGCGCTTTTGGCAAAGATTGGAAAAAGCCAATCAGCATGGCGATGTTCATGCTTACAAAGTAATAAATCCCAGCCAGCAAACGCATTCTCTTTGGCAGAAAGAAGCCCAGCACCGCCAGTCCGTACAGCGCAGTCTGGCCGACGAGAACGGCCCGGTAAATCCATTCATCTCCCGCCATGGCCAGGTTGGACAGCAGAAGCGCAATCAGCAGAAAGGGCGCGAACCATCGGATCAGCTTGTGCGACACAAACAGAAACGCCAGTCCCGGATCCCTGGCGGTCAACACTCCGGGCCGAAGCCAGAGGAGGTTGAAATTCGCTTTGGCAATGCGGACCTTTCGATCGAACTCTCCCTTGTCCCGGGCCGAGGTGCCCTCGCTGGCCTTGGCATGCGGCTCGAAGATCACGCGGTATTTGGCCGTGAGCACGCCCAGGGTGATGAAGAAGTCGTCCATCAGCAGGCGTTTGAGGGGAACGGGACGATAAAGCGCTTTGCGAATCGCGTAGATCGCG
>CAYVZU010000060.1:7067-23108 GCA_964455935.1 uncultured Fibrobacterota bacterium | reverse complement strand
CCCGTAAGTGACTGATATAAAAGAAGTTCGGTTTTTAAACTGTAGAAGATGAGTAATAGTCAATTGTTCTGCGACTTTTTAAACCGAAGCTGGCTATTCCGCCTCCGGACCTAACAGGCCTGCCGAAAGTGCCACTCCATCCGTGGGGCTTATTTTACTAATTTACCCCCGACCGTGTGTCACGAAGCTTTGCGGGAGATGATGGTGGTAAGCGACAGGGTAGGTAAGAGCAGAGGAGATGAACGCAAGTGAACCGCTGATCAAGCGTCGAAAGCAAAATGGAAGATGTCGAAGCCGGGATCGGGTCGGACCTCCGGGAATAGTGCAGCGGCAGCGTGCTTACTGGATGTGCGGCATCCGGCGTGCGCATCTATGCCCGGAGGTTTATAACTGTATTTCAACAAAATCTTTCTGCTGACAATTCGGTGTCCTGCGGCTGCGCCGGTGGAGCATCGATTCGTTAATCCCGCAACTTTGGCAAATTTCGTCCTCAAACTTGACATGTAAGAAGCTTCGAGAATGCTGCGAACTAATCGAAGTACAGGCAGAAAACATATTTTATTGTTATATGCTCTTCGAGCGACAGAAAGCCCTTCTTTCACTTCTCGATGCTTTTGGAGGCGAGGTAGGCAACCTTGACTTTCAGAAGCTGTTGTTCTTGTATTGTATGGAAGAAGACACCCCAACGTACGAATTCGTGCCTTATAAATACGGGGGATTTTCGTTTACGTCTTACGCAGACAGACGCCGGTTGGTCGAGCGTGGCTTGCTCCATGCCGACGATCGAACATGGAAACTGACTCGCGCGGGTGCGAGCGAAGCCGCTGTTTCGCCGAAAGCACGCGCCCGCATGATTCAGTTTTCCAAACACCACACAGGAATTCGCGGCGATGCGCTTGTGGCTCTGGCCTACCAGAGTTATCCCTATTATGCAATCCGGAGCGAAATAGCCGAACGCGTTTTGGCCGATTCACCTGCATCATTCCTGGCTGTGGCTGCTGCGCGTCCATCTGTGAGTGTTCCGGGCCTGTGGACTATTGGATATGAGGGCAGAACTCTGGAAGGATACCTGAATCAGCTGCTCCGAGCCGGCATTACCCTCCTATGTGATGTCAGGCGTAACCCGCTAAGCCGGAAATACGGCTTTTCCAAAAACACGCTCTCTAATGGGTGTGACGGCGTGGGAATACAATATGAACACATTTCTGAATTAGGAATCGAGTCAAGTCAGCGGCGAAATCTTGAGACACAGGCCGACTACGACGCACTATTTGCCCAATACCAGATGGACAGCCTGCCACGGCAGCACTCGAACTTGCTGACGATACGGAACTGGATTAAGTCAGGGGCGTGCGTTGCTCTTACCTGTTACGAACGGTTGCCGGAACAGTGCCACAGGCATTGCGTTGCCGAGGCGCTGGAAAAAGAGTTCGGCCCTGAATTCACGCCAAGACACCTGTGACCCACATATGGCCAAAGAACGCATTCTCATTACGGCGAAAACGTACCCAACGCTATCACGCAAATACGGTGAGACCGTATGCACGGCGGGTATTCGTGAGGATGGCTCGTGGGTTCGGATTTATCCTGTCCCTTTCAGGCGTTTAGAGGACACGGAGCAATACCGCAAATACGATTGGATCGAGTGCGAACTGACCCGCAACAAGTCAGATCAAAGGCCGGAATCACATAGGCCCGTAGACTTTAATGAACTCCGACCGGTTGCGCATCTCGGCACCGACGACAACTGGCGCGAACGCAGGCGCCTGTTGCTTAAGACTGCACGGGTATATACCAAACTGAGCGATCTTATCGATGGCGCCAAGGCAAACCAGATGTCCCTGGCCGTATTTAAGCCGGCAAAGGTAATGGACCTTGTTTGGGAGGAAGAAGAAAGCCGCGACTGGGATCAGGACAAATTGCGTGAGATGCGGGAACAAACGCAGCAGATGGAACTATTTGAGGACGAAGCTTGGCGGCAAACGTTCAAGATTATCCCCAAATTACCCTATAATTTTTCTTACAGGTTCCAGGATGAGAACGGCAAAGCTAGCGAATTACAGATCCTTGACTGGGAAATCGGTGCGCTGTTTTGGAATTGCCGCAGGAAAGCAAAGGGCGATGAAAAGCAAGCCCTTGCCAAGGTACGGGAGAAGTACCTTACTGCGTTCCTGAAGACCGACCTGCATTTCTTCCTAGGAACCATGCAACGATTTCACGGGTTTTCCCAAAATCCATGGATAATAATCGGTGTGCTACCGATACCGCAAGAAACGCAGATGAGCCTTCTTTGAGGTCTCTTCAGTCAGTCAAAAAATCGCCAGAGAAAAAGCAAAAGGAAGGTCTGCTTTATTGTACCGATATTGTGTCGATTTGTTACACGGATGCTGAAATTTGGTTGAATTTGGAGATTTTGGCGGTTTGGCAAACCGCCGCGTGAAGCTGCGCCCTACGGGCTTGCCGTCTCGGCCTTTGGCCTCGGCACAGCCACTCGGCCATCTCTCCACGTCACAATCGACCATGCGCTTCCGTGCCTACAAGTATTCGGCACTTTCAGCTCCGGCCGTTGCTCCTCTTCGCCAGCCGATGGGATCGGGCGGGGGCCCTCCTGTGCGCTGTTGTTGTGCCGGCAATTGCGTAGTGGATACAAATTTGGTGGTTATCTATTTTACTCGGAACGCACCGTTGAGGAGGAGTCGTATGCGAACCACGATCATTGCGCTGGATAAGATCACATCGAAGGACAAACAGACCAAGCGGGAGAATGGCTACATTGTTTCTTTATGGAAGGACTGGGAAACGATCCTGCCCAAGCAGCCAAAGCAGGTGTATCTCAACGTGACAAAGCCGGGCGAAGTGAAAGGCCCGCACCTTCACAAGGAGCGCTGGCAGCAGTACGCCTGCCTGTTTGGGCAGGGGCGCATTGTGGTGAAATACGGCAAGGGCGATTACGAAGAGATTGAAATCGATGGCGACAAATCCCCCGTTGTGGTGGTGATCCCTGCCGGGACCCCCTCGGCCATTCAAGCCACCGGAACAACCGATTTTGTTTTGCTCAACATGCCGCATCCGGCCTGGCATCCCGACCGCCAGGACGATCATCCGGTGGAGTTCGACGACTACAAGTGGAAGCGATAGACCGGAACTGAAAAGACAGGTTTGGACAGGATAACCAATTCCCGTATTATCCCGTCCCAATCCCTGCCTTTATCCTGTCAAAACTTTTCCCAAATCTTATTTTTACCCAATGCTTCCAATCTCCAAGAATCCGCCTTCGCAGTGGCCTGAAGGCGACCTTCACGGCATTGCGGGTCCCTGGAAGGTCGCCCATCTTAAACCGCGCCAGGAAAAGGCCGCGGCCCACGACCTGATCCAGCTTGAAATTCCTTACTGCTGCCCTTTCTACACGCAGGTTGTCCGCAGGAAGGACAACAACAAGCCGCGCAAGAGTGTTCTCCCGGCCTTTCCCGGCTACCTTGCTTTTTCCGCCCCGGGAGAAAATAGTAAGCGGTTCTGGAGAACCGACCGGGTCCTTCATATTCTGGATGTGGTCGATCGGAAACGCCTGCTGGACGAGCTGAGTTGGGTGGTGTCGGCCTGCGCTTCCGGGGCTCCGCTGCGCCAGCTTGACGGGTCTTTATTCGCGCAGGGAGAGCGTGTCCGGATTGTGCGCGGTCCAATGCGGGGCTTCGAAGGCGAGGTCCAGACTTTACAGGGGCGGACCCACGTGATCATCTCGGTCGAAATGTTCCGGCAGGCGATTGCATTGGAGGTGAACGTCGGCGATATTGCGGCGCCATGATGCAGAAGACTTTGGAGGCGTTGGAATTGTTGGACGTCAGACGCGGGACGTTTGACTTGCATCGACACCCGCGGATACTGATCGGCTGCTGCGCTTGATCAATACTCCCCGATAGACCGGCGCGCCTTTGCGCCCGCGTTCCGCTTCCCAGTCCGACACGGCGCCCGTCGAATTCACCACTGTTTCCGGCCGCGACATATCCGACACGCAGTCGAACGTCGGCATCAGCAAACCAGCCATATCTTTGAACAGACCCCGATCGTCTGTCTGTATGAAGATCCGTCCATTCACTGCCAGAACGGTTTGAAGGCCCTTGACCAGTTCGGGCGTAACAATCCGGCGTTTCTTCAGGCTTCGCTTGTGAGAATAGGGATCCGGGAAATTGATGTAGACCTCGTCGAGAAGCAGGCCGGCCAGCATCCCGGGCAGGGACAAGTTGATGTTGCCGCAGAGCAGCACCAGGTTGGGAATCGGCTTAAAGCGCGGAAAGAATCCTTCGGCCACGACCTGACGAATTTCCACACCAATGTAGAAGCGTTCGGGATGGAGTTGCGCCAGGGTCGCCGCAAACTCCCCCTTTCCGCAGCCGATATCAAGCCCAATTGGCGCCGCCGATCCTGCGTATTTCTCCATCCATTGTTCGGGGGTAACGACAACGCGGGAATGAAATGGGTTTACGTGGTGGCGTATGCGGCGGCTCATGAGAAGAGATAATCCACAGATGGCGCAGATGAATGCAGATTGTTTTGAAGCGGCTGCATATACCCGAAAAAGCCCTGGCGCCTACATCCGGTTGGTCCCACGGTATTCCCGGCGCCTAGACCCTTGAGGTTTATCGGCTTCATCAGTGCAATCAGGGAGCTCTACAACCGGTGAATCTTGATCATGTTGGTTCCGCCTTTGGTGGGCGTGGTTCCGGCGACGATGATCAACACGTCGCCCCGGCGCGCCAGTCCCAACCGGAGCAGGGCTTTTTCGCCGTTCTCGATCATCAGGTCGGAATTACGGCCGAACGGGCATCGGGCTGTCTCGACACCCCATACCAGCGAAAGCCTGCGGCGGACCGCCTCCGACGGCGTCAATGCGACAATGCGGGCCGGCGGCCGCAGTTTGGCCAGATATTGGGCGGTGGCGCCGCTCATTGTAAACACGGCAATGAGGCAGCGGTCCAGTTCGCCGGCTGCGTGAAAAGCGGACTCGGCCAGCATATGGCCAAACACGCCCGAGCGTCCATCGAGATCGCCCCCCGTGCGGAACGCGAAATCAGATCCCTCGGCTTCGCGGATGATGGCGTCCATGGTCCGCACGCATTCGACCGGATATTTCCCCGTGGCGGTTTCGGCGGAAAGCATGACCGCATCGGAACCGTCGAAAATGGCATTGGCCACATCGCTGGCCTCCGCGCGGGTGGGCTGGGAATTCTCGATCATGCTTTCGAGCATCTGGGTCGCGGTAATGCTAATTCGGGCCTTGCAGGTTGCGGCCCGCAGAATGCACTTCTGCAGCACCGGCACCGATTGGGGTGACATTTCCACGCCCAGGTCGCCGCGGGCCACCATGACTCCGTCCGAAACATTCAGAATCGAATCCAGGTCATTGGCTGCCTGGGGTTTTTCGATCTTGGCGATGATGGGGACATCGCTTTTATGCCGCTCCAGAATGCGGCGCAGTTGAATTAGGTCATGGCTCCGGCGGACGAATGATAGGGCGATGTAATCCACGCCATGCCGAAGGCCCCATTCCACATCGGTCCGGTCCTTGGGGGTAAGGGCGGGCACGCTGACTTGCGTATCGGGGAGATTGATGCCTTTGCCCGACCTCAGCAGTCCGCCGCGAAGCACCCGCGCCATTACGCGATGGTTTCTGATGGTTTCCACCCGCAACTCCATTCGGCCATCCTCGATTAGAATGCGGCAGCCAGGCTTTACGTCCAGGTGCAGCTTTGCGTAGGTGACCGGAATGCATTCGGGGTCGCCTCGCGTGCAGGCCAATGTCACCAGGCTGCCCTGTTTGAGCGGCCGCGGTTGGCCCAATACACCTACACGGATCTTGGGCCCCTGAAGGTCCATCAAAACGGCCGGGGACAACCCCAGTTCCCCCGCGACCTGGCGGATAATCCGAATGCGCTCGCGGTGTTCGGGCCGGGTGCCATGGGACATGTTGAGCCGGAAAACATTGACCCCGGCTTTCAGCAGAGCCCGGATCGTCGATTCGGACGAAGAGGCCGGGCCCAAGGTGGCAATGATTCGGGCCCGACGCTCAGCAACGTTCAAGAGTTTGGCCACGCCCTCTCCCGGGTTGCGGGTGGTTTGCGGTCTGGTCTTATTGTTTGCTTAAGATAATCCGGCTGAATCCTCGAAGTCACCTCAAAATTGGCGTAAAGGATCAGAATGAAAGGGGTTCACGGTGTCGGTCAAAACCAGATCGAATAAGGCACGACGTTACGAAAGCTAATGAATCGATCGGGTTAATCTTGTTTGCGAAATTCGAAGGGATAAAGGAATGACACCTCACCCACTTTGGGCGGGACCACGGGGAAGTTCCAGCGGCGCACCCTACTGGCGAGCTGATTGACGAAGGCGGGATTTCCGGTGCTGTTGTTGAGGATTTCAATGTCCTTTACCTTGCCCGCGGGAAGGACGCTGATGCGCAAAACAACCTTGCCTTCAAATTCCTTTCCCGAGCGCAGGGCTCGCTGATATAGGTATTGCAGTTCGTGCAGATTCTTGTCCACTACATCCTTGATTGCGGAGGGTGAGCGGAAGGGGTGGTCCATAGCCGCTTCAACCGAAAGATCGGGAGTTTTCGCGGAATCCAGCTCGGCCCTTTTGCGTTCCTGCTCGGCCTGCTTCTGCGCCTGCTTCTGGGCCGCCACGCTGCCATCCAGATCGATATTGTTCAGCATCTTTTCGATATCGTCCGCGTTGAGGTTTGCACTGCGGCGGACGCTCTCGGTCCTCAATGCAACGCGCATGACCTGGTCCCGATCGTTTTCGCCGATCATGGTGCTGTATTCCTGCATTCGGCCGAAGAAGCTGGCATCCCTGTATTCCTGAATGCGCTGCAGCGCGAGTTTCGTCATTTCGGCATCCCGCTCGTAGAATTCACCCAGGATGTAAATACGACGGTTGGCTTCACGGCCCCAATCGCTCTGCGGCGAAAGGGCGAGAATTTTCTTGTATTCGTCCAGGGCCTCGCGGGTTTCACCCAATTCCTCATGGGCGCGGCCCTTCAAAAACCGGCCCTCAAGGGTCTGCGGGGATACAAGCCTGGACTGGAGGAGCATGGAAAATTCGCGAATGGCTCCGCGGTAATCCATTAGCAAATACAGGCTTTTTCCTTTTTCGAAATTCGAACCGGCCTGTCCATGAAGATTTTTCAGTTCACGTTGGATCTGGTCCAAAAAGTCCAGGACCTTCCAGGCCACAACCGCGGCCTCGCTATTGGGGTCGCGCCGGATAACCTCCTCGTAAGCCTTTCGCGCCTCGGCGTATTTGCTTACCATGGCAAGGCAGAAGCCCTGATGAAGAAGAATGTAGCGCCGAAGAGCCGGCGTCAAATCCCGGTTTTTGAGCAGCCCGGCATAGACCGCGCTGGCTTTGTCGTAATGCCGGTTGCGCTCCCAGAAGTAGGCGGCCTCGATGACCTTGTCTTCCTTGGCGGTCTCGGTTTCCAGGCGCCGGATGTCTTTGCCCATGCAGACGCGAATGATGTTGAGCGCAAAACGGGCCGGTCCCTTCAAAAATTGGCGCCGGTTGGAAATCGGTTCCTCGCTTTGGCCGCTGGCCAGAACAGCCTGAACACGGCCTTCCAATTCGTAGTCGTCCGACTTGTCCGCTCCCCGTTCCATGCGCCGCCGGATAAGCTCAAAGCGCGCCAGCATGCCCAGGCTCCGGTTCTCGTCCTGGGCCTGCGCCGCTTTGTAAAGAAGGAAGTTGAGATCGTCGAGGCGCACGTCGATGAGAGTGTAATTAAACACCAGCGAGCCCGCCAGCACGAGCAAGACCAGAAGAAACGAAATCAGGGATGCCAGGAGGCGCTTCATGCCGGCTTCGAAGGTCCGGACGGGGCCGCCGGCGATGTTTTTTGTGCGGCTTTGGCCGCATTGGGGTCATACACCGGCACGGGCTGAACCCCCGGCGGATACGGGCCTTGCGGGGGCTGCGCTCCGGCCGGAAGAGGCCGGACCGGGTAACCCGTGGGCGGCGGGTCCGACCGCCGGTCGATGGCGTAGCAGCTTCCCAGCTTGGCCTTGACGTACTTCTTCATTTCCACGGCCACCGAGACCATTTCGGAATGGCTTCTGTAATTGCGGCGCTCGTTCGAGACCACGGCCACCGAGATGCTCACAAGCGGAAAGCGCATGGGGATGCCCTGGCGATTGACGGATTCGATGTAGCCGTTCTTGGCGTCTGTTTCGTTGTAGAACTGGGCCGCTCCATAATCAAAGCTTTGAATGATTTGCTTGGCCGCTTCCTCCCATACGGCGACGGGCGCGATAGCCACGAAGTCGTCTCCGCCTTCATGCCCCACAAACATCTTGCCGCCGCCTTTCTTTTTGCCGGCTGCGGCCAGGCAGTCCCGCGTATAGAGAATCACCTGATCGCCTTTGGTGAATCCGTATTTGTCGTTGTAGGCTTTGAAGTTGTCGAGGTCGCAGTAGAGGACGGCAAATTTCTCGGCGATCTGGATCCGGCGGTCGATTTCTTTGATGATGCTGATGTTGCCGGGCAGGCCCGTAAGCGGGTTGGCCCCTTTGGCTTCATCGTGCATCCGTTGCAGCGCCACGGTCATTTCGTTGAACGAAATGGCCAACTGGCCGATCTCGTCGTCGCGGATTATTTCCACGTGCGAACCCAGGTCGCCCCGCGCGATCTTGGCCGTGGCTTCGTTGAGCCGGGCCAGCGGCTTGAGAATGATGTTGGCGAAGAATACGCCCATACCCGTATGGATCAGGATCAGAAAGAGCCCGATCATGATGCACTGGCGATAGAGGTAAGACATCTGCCGGTCAATGTCCTGCATGCGCAACCGGGGACTGAGGACAAGGATGTTGTCGATCCCATAGCTGATGGGCACGTAAAGGCGGATGGTCTTCTCTTTGCGGTTGATCTCGTGGGCAAAGACTCGGTCGCCGAAGGTCGCTTTGGTGATGGCCCGGCTGATCCACTTGATTTCGTCGGATGCGGCCTTTTTCCGGGCTGTGGCCTTACCCTTGAGCATCTCCACCCGGATATCGCCGTTTTCCTCAAAAACCGTCAGATCGCTGATTCCGAGGAAATTGGCCTCTTTGAGGATCTGGCGCAGCAATGCATTGTCTACGGCCGTTTTGCCGGCCACCGCGTTGTCGGACCGGAATTTAAGATTGATGCCCCGTTTCTCGCTGTTAAGCACCGCATTTTCGGAAATCAGGTCCATCTGGTTTTCGAACACCATGGTGACGAACACGGTGACATTGAGCAATGTCATGATGATGTAGGGGATGGCCGCTTTGGTGGCCAGCGATTTTTTTTGGCCCAGCATGGTTTATTCCTCTTCCTGCTCCGCGACGGGAGCGGCTTGACCGTATTCCTGCAGTTTGTTGCGAAGCGTGCGCACGCTGATGCCCAGCAAGTCGGCGGCCTTGGTCCGGCTGTTGGCGCAGTCGTCCAGAGTGCGAATGATGAGTCGTTTCTCCATCTCGGCCACGGTGATGCCGCTGGCAATACCATCCACGCGCGACGCGGGGCTTTGCAGCGGGTCGCCTAACGGAAAACAGTCCGGTTTTAGCCAACCGCTTTTTTGCAGCACCACCGCCCTTTCGACCATGTTCTGCAGTTCGCGGATGTTGCCGGGCCAGCGGTAATTGACCAGTTTGGCCACCGCATTTTCATCGGCGCCCTCCACGGCGAAGCCGTTCTCGTCGTTGAACTGCTTGATGAAATAGTCGAGGAGTTCGGCCACGTCCTCTTTGCGTTCCCGCAAGGGCGCCAGGTGAATGGGCACGACGTTGAGGCGGTAGTAGAGATCTTCGCGGAACACGCCGCGGCCGATTTCCTTGCGCAGGTCGCGGTTCGTGGTGGCGATGATGCGCACATCCACGGCAATGGGCTGTTCGCCACCAACCTTGTCGATCTCGCGTTCCTGCAGAACCCGCAAAAGCTTGGACTGGATCGACAGGGGCATTTCGCCGATTTCGTCCAGCAGCAGGGTGCCGCCCGAGGCCAGTTCGAATTTTCCCTTTGTGTCGCGGATCGCGCCGGTGAAGGCGCCCTTCTTGTGGCCGAACAATTCGCTCTCGATCAGGTTTTCGGGAAGGGCCGCGCAGTTGACTTTGATAAAGGGACGGGCGCTTCGCGTGCTGTTGGCGTGAATGGCGCGCGCCACCAGCTCTTTGCCGGTTCCGCTTTCACCCGTGATCAGCACCGTGGACCGCGCGCCGGCAATGGACTTGACCATGGCGTCCACATCGCGCATGGCCTTGCTCTGGCCCACGTACTGGCAGGTTTTCGAGAGCTGCTGGCGCAGCGAGCGGTTTTCCTCGCGCAGCTGCGTGAATTCCAGGGCGCGCGCCACCAGCATTTCCAGTTCGTCGGGCGACGACACCGGCTTTTCGATGAAGGTGTAGGCGCCCTTGCGCATCGCGCTCACCGCCGTCTCGATCGTCCCATAGGCGGTCATGACGATAAACGGGATGATCTCGTTGATGCTCTTTACCTTGTCCAGGACCTCCAGGCCGCTGAGCCCCGGCATTTTCATGTCGCATAGAATAAGCTGGTAATCGTTGGCTTCAAGGGCATTGATGCCATCCTGGCCGTTGGTGAACGCGTCGGCGTCATACCCGGCCCGGCGCAGGATTTCCTGTGTGGAATTGCGCATGAGCGGATCGTCATCGATCACCATAATTCTGGCTTTGGACACTGCGAATCCTCCAAAAAAAGGGATTAGGGGATAGGGATTAGCCGGACTCCAAAAGCCGCACCATTCTCGAAAATCGCAGAAACTATTTGGGGCGCTTTCGCGTTTTCGGACTAGTCTCTAACCACTATCCCCTTTTTCTTTTCGTCACCGACTAACCCCTATCCCCTAAACCCTATTCCCCTCTCCTCACGAGGCCGGCAGGTACAATTCAACGGTTGTACCCCGGCCGAGTTTGCTCTTCACGTTGAGCACCCCTTTATGGAATTCGGCGATCCGGCGCACAATGGCAAGGCCCAGGCCGGTCCCGTTTTCTTTTGTGGTGAAAAAAGGGTTGAAAATTTTTTCCAGATTTTCCGGCGCAATGCCCTTGCCCGTATCCTCAACCAACAAGCAGTTCCAGGTCTCGACATCGGACTTGCGAATTCCCGGAGGGGTCTTGGCCGTGCTCTTCAACGTCACACCGATGCTGCCGCCCTGCGGCATGGCTTGTACGGCATTGAAAAAGAGATTCAGAAAAAGCTGCTGTATCTTCTCGGGGTCGACCCGGGAAAACAACGGCCGGCTGCCCACGTGCGTCCGGACCTTGATCTCCGTTTTCTGCTGCTCGGGAATTTCGAGAGCGGCAAAATCGGCGATCTGCCGGACCAATTCGTTAAGAACAACGCGCTGAAGGGTTCCGCGCAGAGGGCGGGTGTAAACCAGCAGGTTCGTGACGATCTTGTTAAGGCTGGCGATTCCCTGCATGATGCTGTGCACCAAGTTGCGGCGAGGATCGTCTTTGTCCAGGTCGCGCTCCAGCAGAGCGGCATAGGTCCCGATTCCGCCCAGCGGGTTGCGGATCTCGTGGGCCACCGTGGCCGACATTTCCCCCAGGGCCGCCAGGGTGCGCGCCTGCAGGATTTCCTGCTCCATGGCTTTGATATTGGAGATGTCCTGCAGGATTTCCATTGCGCCCAGAATCTCTCCCCGGCCGTCCTTGACCAGGGCCGTGCTGCGCGTGACCGGCACGCACGAGCCGTCGCGCCTGCGCAGTACGCAATCTTCCTGGTGGAATTCGCGGCCGGTGCGCAACGTCTCCAGGGCGCTTCCGGGCTCCTTGGCCTGCGGCAGAACCTGTTCGTATTCGCGGCCGAGCGCCTCGGCCTGTTTGATGCCCGCCATTTCGGCGGCCCGGTTGAAGTGCGCGATTTTGCCTTTGGTGTCGACGACGATAATGCCGCTTTTAAGACTTTGAAGAATGCTGTTGAGGTGCTCGCGGGTGGTGCGCGTCTCGTCGAGAGTCCGGCGCAGCTCTTCGTTTTTGGCATCGAGTTCCAGGTTCAGCCGCCGGAAGTCGGCCTGCATTTTCGAATAGGCCTGTTCGAGCCGGCGGGTATTGGCTTCGAAATGTTCGAATGCTTTACGAAGGAGAACCAGCTCGGGATCCCGGGCCGGGCTTTTGCGTGTTTCCGTTTGCAGCGGCATGAAATCCTTTTCGCGACAGAGGCGGTCGGCTCTATTGGTTAAATTAACTATTGCAGTTCTGGCAGGGCAAACCTCGCCATCCGCGCGAAAACAGGGTCGTCGATCCGGTTTCGCCTTCTGCCGATTTGCTATCTTCTCCCATCATGCGGCCCTCGATCTGGATGCTTGCCGTTTTCATTCTGGTTGCGCTCGGCATTTATGGCGGAGGGCACTACTATGTTTTTGCCCGGCTGG
This sequence comes from uncultured Fibrobacterota bacterium, assembly GCA_964455935.1. GTDB lineage: Bacteria > Fibrobacterota > CAYVZU01 > CAYVZU01 > CAYVZU01 > CAYVZU01. The sequence continues at coordinate 10,708 of CAYVZU010000060.1, read as the reverse complement.
TGCGCAAAACCCTTGTGCCGGGGCCGCTGCGCATTCTGATTGCCTCCGGATTTGTTCTGCTGGCGTTGTCGTTTCCGCTGCTGCATTTCTTTCTGCGAAAACACCAAATCGCAACGGTGTTCTGGCTCAACTGCGTCAGCTCATTTTGGGTCGGCCTCGTGCTTTACCTTTTCCTGCTCACGGCGGGCGTGGATCTTTTGCGCATCCTTCATTGGCTGGTTTCGCCCTACCTGAGGATTGATGTGCCCTGGACCGCAACGGCAATGGGCCTGGGCGTTTTGTCCGCAGCCCTTCTTATATCGCTTTACGGCCTTGTTGATGCTTCTCGAATTCGCGTTCGCGAGATCGAAATCCCCATTGCGCAATTGCCCTCGGCCCTTGCGGGATTCCGGATCGTGCAGATCTCGGATGTGCACCTTGGCTCCATCGTGCGCGCCAAGGAGCTTCGGCGGATTGCGGAGAAATCCAACGCCCTGCAACCCGATCTCGTGGTTATCACGGGCGATCTTCTGGACGAGCAAGCCTTTCAATTCGACGGCATTACAAATGTCCTGCGCACGATTCGCGCAGCCCAAGGGGTTTACGCGGTGACGGGCAATCACGAGTTTTTTGCCGGCGTGGATCGGTCCGTGGCGATGATGAAATCCGCTGGAATTACGGTCCTACGAAATCGCTGGGTGGGGCTAGCCAATGGACTGCAGATTGTGGGGCGGGATGATCCTGTGGCGGCGCGCATGGGTGCCGCGCGTACGCCTTCCCTGGATGACATCCTTCAGGGAATCGATCGCGAAAAGCCAATTCTCTACCTATATCACACTCCCGAAATGGAATTGCCCGAGCTTGAAATGCGCGGAATCGATCTGCAGTTGAGCGGGCATACGCATGCGGGCCAGGTCTGGCCCGGCAACTGGATTACCCGCTGGATTTATGGAACCTGGTATGGTCTTTACAGAAGCAAAAGCGCAGCCATCTATGTTTCAAGCGGCGCCGGTACCTGGGGCCCGCCCATTCGAGTGGCCGCTCCGCCCGAGATTGTTTTCTTCCGGCTTGCACAGGCTGCCAAGTAGAAATTTCGACAGGAATACAGGGTTTCTTTCACGGCCCGCATACTGATATCCCAGGGTAGCACGCACTTGTGCGTGTTCTTGGCTCAATGAATGTCGTGCTGTTGTCCAAAACCAGCACGCATAAGTGCGTGCCACCCAAGGCACCTTAAATATAACAAGTCAGGCCGAAGAGAAGGTGAAAGTTACCCAACGAAAAGAGACGAATCCGGCGTCCGGTAAGTATTTTCTATTCGGGAGGAAACTCATGCGTAAGCTGTTTGTTGTTTTACCGCTTCTTGTATTGTTCTGCACGAATGTTCCGCAAAAGGTGAAGCTGGACCCGGTCCTGCAGGTTCCCGCCGACACCATCGGCAAGGGCTCGTTCGTTTTCGTTGACGTCGTCGACCGGCGGCAGGACTCAGTCCTGGGCTATCGCGGCGTCGATTCGATTCACATTTCCACCCCGCAGGACCTGGCATTTCTCGTTAAGGAAAGGATCGCGGAGGGGCTTCAAACGCGTTCTTTCCGGATCGCGACCGATTCGGCCCAGGGCGCCGTGCTGATCCTTTCGCTCGAAAAGATCCAGTATGCCGTCAAGGGCCGTTTTCTTCACAGCGACATTGGCACCGAGAGTTCCGTCCGGGTCACGGCGCGCCGTGGCAACACGCAATTCACGCGCCATTACAAATTCGAGGACCAGGGCGGAACCCTTCTCCTGCCCTCGGAAAAAACAAACCAGAGACGGGTCAATGCCCTTGTCTCGGAGGTGCTCAACCGGATTCTCAACGATGAACGGCTGATCGGTTTTCTCGCCGGAACCGGCACGTAAGTTCGCTATGCGCATTGCCCTGATCACCGATACCTACAGGCCGCGAGTCAACGGCGTAGTCACATCCATCGATGCCTTTGCACGGGAATTCCGGGCCCGGGGACACGAAGTCCATATCATTGCGCCCGATTTTCCCGGCGCGGTCGCCGAACCGTTTCTGACGCGAATTCCGTCCCACTATCTTTTTTTCGATCCCGAAGACCGATTGCCCAATCCATGGCTTCCCGCGGCACGGGGGATCGTTCAACGCAAGGTTCTCTCGCAACGATTCGATATACTGCACACGCAAACCCCTTTTTCGTTGGGCCTGGCGGCCTTGTCATGGGCCCGGAGCATGAATGCCCCGGTTCTTCATACGTATCATACGATGTTCGAGTCCTATGCGCATTACATCAAATTCCTTCCGCGGACATGGACGGTCGCCCTGGCGCGCGCAATCAGCCGGTGGTACTGCAACAAGATGGACCTTGTGATTTCCCCTTCGGCCCACATGCGCGCCGTCCTGACCTCCTATGGCGTGCGAAAGCCGGTTGCGGTGAATCCAACCGGTATCCAAACAGGCCTTCTGCAAAACGCGGACGGGCCGGCGTTTCGCCGCCGGCACGGCATTGGCGAGAAAACCCCTCTTCTTCTGTTCATGGGCCGGATCGGCAGTGAGAAAAACATCGACTTCCTATTCCAGGTGCACCGGGCCATTCTGGCGCGCATGCCGAATGTGGAAATGATGGTGGCCGGCGAAGGGCCGGCCAAAGAGTGCCTGGTGGAGACCGTGCGACAAATGGGATTGCAGGATCGTGTCCGGTTTTTCGGCTACTTCGACCCGCGGGACTGGGCCGGTTGTTATGCGGCGGCGGATGTCTTCACCTTCGCCTCCGTGACCGAAACCCAGGGGCTGGTGGTGACCGAAGCCATGGCCGCCGGGACACCGGTCGTCGCCGTGGGCCGCATGGGCGTGGCCGATATCATGGATGGAGACAAAGGCGGCTTTCTAGTAGAGCAGGACGTCAACCCGTTTACCGAAACCGTGCTAAGGCTCCTGGGCGATCCAGGCCTGCGGGCCAAAAAATCATCCGAGGCCCGCGCCTATGCGCAGGAATGGTCCGCCTCCGCAATGGCCGGCCGCATGCTGGGCCTTTATGAACAGGCAATTCAAAGGACGTTGGACGTTAGACGCTCTGACGTTGGAAGGTTTGACGTTTGACGTTGAACGTAGGACAACTTCCAAACCTCGAGCCTTCTTCCCACCTTTTCAGATCTCGTCTTCCGGCCCGCGTTTAACGTACCACGTTCCATGTTTTACGTATTACGTCTAACCTTTCAATGTCTACCGTTTCACGTTTAGCGTCAAACGTCCCACGTCCAACGTCTTAATTGCAGACCACATCCATCCAGTTGAACCGGTCGGCGAGGCGGCCGTACTGAATCCCCGTGATTTCGTCAAAGAGGCGCTGGGCCAAGGGTCCGGGTTTCTTCCCGGGGGCTTTCCACATTTTTTTGCCGCAAGTCAACTGGCCCACGGCCGAGATCACCGCGGCGGTGCCGGTCCCGAAGATCTCGCTAAGCGTACCCTTGGAGGCGGCCGAAAACACCTCGTCGATGCTCACGGGCCGCTCCAGAGTGGGAACCTTCCACGAGCGCGCCACCTGCAGAACACTGTCGCGGGTCACGCCGGGCAAGATGCTGCCCCCCAGGGGCGGGGTCACCAGCTTGTTGTTGATCACGAAGGCGATATTCATGGTGCCCACTTCTTCCACGTATTTATGGCG
>CAYVZU010000060.1:0-7057 GCA_964455935.1 uncultured Fibrobacterota bacterium | reverse complement strand
CACAGCACCTGGGTATAACCAGCGGCATGCGCCGTCTCCGCCGCCAAAAGGCTGGCCGCGTAATTTCCCGCCGCTTTAATATCGCCCGTACCGCCCACGGCGGCGCGCACCAGGCGTTCGGCCACCATAATTTTAACCGGCGCAAACCCCGAACTGTAATACGCGCCCACAGGGGAAAGAATGATCATGAATCGATACGTTCGGGCCGGACGCACTCCCAAAAACGACTCGGTCGCGAAAAGAAAGGGCCGGATATAGAGCGAGGTCCCCTCATTATGCGGGACCCAATCCTTTTCCAACGCGATCAGCTTGTGCAGGGCTTCGTAAAAATGTTCGTCGGGCACGCCGGGCATGCAGAGCCGTTCGGCCGAGCGGTTGAGCCGTTCGATATTCTTGCGCGGCCGGAACATGGCAATGGAGCCGTCCCCGCGCCGAAAGGCCTTCATGCCTTCAAAAGCCGCCTGGGCGTAATGCAGAGTGGCCATGGCTGGCTCGATCTCGAACGGACCGTAGGGAACAATGCGCGCATCGTGCCAGCCCTTGCCCTGGGTAAAGTCCATCACGAACATATGGTCCGTGAAAACCGTGCCAAAGACAAGGCTGCTATCCAGGGGTTTTCGTTTGAGATTTTTGGACTTCTGCACGCGGATTCTAAATGCGGATTTCATATACATCCTTTCACTACATTCACAAAATGATTTCTCCGCGCCAGCGAGTTCAACCAATGCGTGAATGCGTGGATGCCGCCGTGCCTTTCCATCAAGCGCCGATGTTTTGCGTCGGCGTTCTACGTCAACTGCGCGCCTCTATCCTTCCCAAGAACTATTTTCCTAAGAATGAACAAAGCTCTGTTTATTGCGGGGACCGATACCGGGATTGGGAAGACCCTGGTTACGGGCCTGCTGGCCCTGTCTCTTGCAGGGAGGGGTGCCGGCGTCGTCACGCAGAAATGGGTACAGACCGGATCGCGCATCCGGCCCGGACCGGATCTGCGGTTTCATCTGAAAATGGCGGGTAGAAAGCCGCGGGATTTTGCGGACGACCTCCTCCATATGGAGCCGTATGTTCTATCCATGCCAAGTTCTCCGCATCTGGCCGGCCGGCGCCAAGGCAAACAGGTAAGCAGCGAGAAAATCCGGCGCAGCTTCGAGAAGCTTCGTTCCAAATACGACGTTGTCCTTGTCGAGGGCACGGGCGGACTGCTGGTTCCGCTTAATCAGCGCGAACTGATCATTGACGTGGTGGCCCGCCTTCGCATTCCCGTGCTGCTGATTGCGGCCAATCGCCTGGGGACGATCAACCATACGCTTCTGGCTCTGGAAGCGCTTCGCGCAAGGCGAATTCCCATTCTTGGAATCGTCTTTTCCAATGCGCCGGGCCAGAACAGGGAAATTATCAAGGACAATCCCGCAATCATAAAAACTCTCGGCCGGGTTGCCGTTCTTGGCGTTCTTCCGCGCGCAAAAAACATCGATGCGCTCCAGCGCGCATTCGCGCCCATTGGAACAAAAATCGCGGGGCAACTGAAAGAAGTTAAGAAATAATAGCTAGCAGATTGTAGTTTGTAGTTTCGGAGAAAAGCACCGTGACTCGATCCTTGGACTGATTCTGGTTCGCTCATGAACTACTATCTACAAATCACAAAATCCTATTTACCAACTTGGCCTCCGGCTTTTCCGACCTAAAATGAACTGGAATCTTCGCGATCTGCGCCGTGTCTGGCATCCCTTCACGCAAATGAAGGACTGCGTCAAGCAGCCGAACATCCTTGTAAAAAAAGCCAGAGGCATTCGCCTCTACGACGACCAAGGGCGATTTTACTACGATACAATATCAAGCTGGTGGTGCAATGTCCACGGCCACAACAAGGGCCGGATCAACCGGGCAATCAAGCGCCAGCTAAACGAATTCGAACATGTGCTCTTTGCCGGGTTCACGCACAAACCCGCCATTGAACTCGCCGAAAAGCTGATTTCCATTTCGCACCCCAACCTTGGCAAGGCGTTCTTTTCCGATAATGGCTCCACGGCCGTGGAAGTGGCCATGAAGATGTCCCTTCAATACCGCAAAAATATCGGCGAGAAGCACAGGACCTTCTTCGTGGGTCTGGACCATGGCTATCACGGCGACACTGTCGGCGCCATGAGCGTGGGCGGCCCAAGCCTGTTCAACCGGCATTTCCAGGACCTGTTCTTTTCGACGTACCGCGTTGCTTCGCCGTATTGCTACAGGTGCCCGGTCAAGGCGCGTCCGGGTTCCTGCGGGACCCAGTGCGCAGGGGCGCTCCAAAAATTATTCGAAAAGCACGCCGGCCGGATCACGGCTCTCGTCCTGGAGCCTCTGGTTTTGGCCGCCGGCGGCATGATCGTTTATCCCAAAGAGTACCTGGAAACAGCCGGCCGGCTTTGCCGCCAATACGGCGTTCACCTCATCCTCGATGAAGTGGCCACGGGCTTTGGCCGGACCGGAACCATGTTTGCCTACGAGCTGGCGCCCTCGGTGCGGCCCGACTTCGTGTGCCTCTCCAAAGGGCTTACGGCCGGCTATTTGCCCATGGCCGCAACATTGACCTCCCCGACGATCTACCGCGCGTTCTATGGCGATTACGGCCAACTCAAGACCTTTTTTCACGGCCATACATTCACGGCCAATCCCCTTGCCGTGGCGGCCGCTTTGGAAAGCCTCAAAATCTTCGAGGAAGAGCAGACGCTGCAACGGATCGGGCCCGTCGTCAAGGCGCTGCACAACGGGCTTGACCGGTTCGGCGATCTTCCAATCGTGGGCGACATCCGCAAGCTGGGCATGATCGGCGCCCTTGAACTGGTGAAGGACAGAAAAACCAAAAAGCCCTTTCCGTTCAAACGCCGCATTGGCTACGAGATCTATTGCCAAGGTCTAAAGCAGAACCTGGTCCTGCGTCCCCTGGGCAACGTGGTTTATTTTTTTCTGCCGCTCTGTGCTTCGCCGCGGGATATTAAGGATATTCTGGATCGAACCTTTGGTGTGATTAAAAGCATCAGAGGATAAAGAAAGGAAAGTCAAGAACCTTTGACGGAATTTACGGGATTCGCAAGGAGATTTGCGGGATCATGAATTCTGTCCACCCTACTGAGATGTCGCAGGCGACGGGTCAATCCTGTTGTCCTGTCAAATTGCATTGTTGCGGGTGTAGGGACACGGCATGCCGTGTCCGCATTTAATGGCAAATCTTTCCCCTGGAGATCTCATGAGCAAGCCCAAAGTCATCATCATGCTGTCGGGCGGATTGGACAGCACACTTGCGGCCAAGCTGATGATCGAGCAGGGCCTTGAGGTGATCGCCTTCAATATGACAAGCCCGTTTTGCACCTGTACGCCAAAGAAAGGCGGCTGCAATTCTCTGGCCGTTCAGATGGCCAAACAACTGGGGATCGAAATCGTGGTCCAGGCCAAGGGTGAAGAATACATGGACATTGTCCGCAGGCCCAAATTCGGTCACGGCAGCGGCATTAATCCCTGTCTGGACTGCCGGGCCTACACCTTCAAAAAGGCGCGGGAGTTGATGATTGAACGGGGCGCCGTGTGCGTTGTCACCGGCGAGGTTCTGGGTCAACGGCCCATGTCGCAGCGAATGAACGCAATCAAAACCATCGAGCGCGAGGCCGGGCTGGAGGGCAAAATTCTGCGGCCGCTTTCGGCTCAGTGTTTCCCCGAAACCGAAGTGGAAAAGGCCGGTATCGTGGACCGGAGCAAGCTTCTGGCCATTAAGGGGCGCGGCCGCAGCGAGCAGTTGGCCCTGGCCAAGGAAAAGGACCTGATGGGCTTTTCCTGCGGTACCGGCGGATGCCTGCTCACGGAACAGAGCATGAAAAAGAAAATGCTCGACCTGTTCGCGCACAAAGAAAAAGTTGTCATTGCCGACGCGCGGCGGCTCCGCTTTGGCCGGCATTTCCGCCTGCCGGACGGCCTCAAAGTCATCCTGGGCCGCAACGAAAGCGAGAACCAACGGCTTGCTTTGGAGTTGGCCGACGGCGAATTCCTGGCCGTGCCTGTCGAAATACCCGGACCCACCGCCCTTGTCGAAAGCAATGCAAACGACAAAACGCTCGATCGTGCGGCCAGCCTCATCTCGTCATTCTCGAAAAACACCGAAGGCGGCCCGCTGGTTCTGGAAATCACGGACAAAGACGGAAAGAAGCAAGTAACCCTGTCCGCGAAGCCGATCGATTATGAGCAATATTGGATTTCGAAAGAATAATAAAAACGATGGACGGTTGGACGTTGGAAGGTTTGACGTTTTAACGTTAGACGTGGGGACGTTGGAAGGTTAGACGTAAGACGTTGGACGTTTAAATCTTATGAACGAAAATCGCACTTGGAAAATTGCCCTTTGGCTAAGCATTCTTACGGTCCTCTACAATCTTTTGGAAGGAATTATCTCGGTCTATTTTGGATACCAGGACGAAACCCTGGCGCTGTTCGGCTTTGGAATGGATAGCTTCATCGAGGTGCTCTCGGCCACGGGTATTGCGCACATGGTTGTGCGCATTCAGCGCAACCCGGAATCGTCCCGAGACGGCTTCGAGAAGACCGCGCTGCGCATTACGGGCACCAGTTTCTATCTCCTCACAATCGGCCTTGTGGCCGGGGCCGCTCTCAATGCAATTCAGGGCCGAAAGCCCGAAACCACCTTTTGGGGTATTGTAATCTCGCTTGGGTCGATTGGCATCATGTACGCCCTCGTCTTTGCGAAGGCCCGGGTGGGCCGCCGGCTCCAATGCGAGCCCATTCTGGCCGATGCCCAGTGCGGCCGGGTCTGCATTTACATGTCCTGGGTGCTGTTGGCTTCGAGCCTGCTCTATAAGTGGCTGGGCATTGGCTTTCTCGACGGACTGGGCGCTTTGGGCTTGGCGTATTTCTCATTCAAAGAGGGCCGGGAAGCCTTTGAAAACGCCAATGGGAAAGAGTGTTGCTGCCGTGCTAAATAAGAAAAGAGGCTACAGACTCCAGGCTGCAGGTTCGTTTTACGTCAAACCTTCCAACGTCCACACGTCCAACGCAAAACGTCCAACCTTCCAACGACCCTGCGTTCAATGTTTCATGGAATTAGCTCGCGCTTGCGGTCAGGCATATCCAAGGATTCATACAATTGCCGTTCTTCTTGGATTCTCCTGGCACACCTGAATCCTGCTTGCAGGCCTGCAAAACAGATTCCTCGGAGTGAAGCAGGATTTGTTCGATCTTTGGTTTTGTGTAGGGCCGTTTGGTTGCTGGGCTCATGGCTGGATCTCCGTGGTTGCCCGGCAATTAATTTAGGGATGAAACCACAGCCGCAAAATGGATAAGATACCGCAGCTTTCGGAGGGAAATCTTCTCGTGATATAAGATCTCGCTTTTCTTTTGTGGCAGGCCTTCCCCGTTTGGCTCTTTCTTAGAAGAGCCCGCCCTCAGAGTACTTAGATCCCCTAAAAGGGTTAGATTCCTTAGCCGCCCTAAATAGAGTTTATTGCCCTAGGCTTGTCAATCCGCTCACGTCCGCCCTTGCGCGCTACTTGGCCCTGCATTTTTTCTGTCCATCCTTCCCGCGTTTAGCGTCCCAATATCAAACGCCTTACGTTATTATGCCGCCCGTCGCCCTAGCGTCCTGCGTCCCACGTTTCACGTCTTAAGCATCTCAACACATCGGGCCCGGCACTAGGCCAGACCCGTCTAAGCCTCCGGGCAGTGTGTAAGATCAATTCCTTGCGCCCATCGTGATTGAAAGTTAAATTAGGAAGATTGGAATATAGGCTTCCAATTTGCAAAGGGCTTCCTTTTGAAAATCCTCCGTGCGATTTCGACAAGCGTCAGCAAGTCTCTGCGGGAAATGCCCGTTACGGCTTTGCTCGGACCCCGCCAATGCGGAAAGACAACCCTAGTCAAAATGATGCTCGATGAGAAACCGGAGCTTGTCTATCTCGACTTGGAGCGGCCGGACGATGCTCGCGCACTTACGGATCCCCAGGCTTTTTTTCGCCTACATCGGGGAAAGCTGCTTTGTCTGGACGAGATCCAGAGGATTCCAGAGATTTTTCCGGCCATTCGTACCGAGGTCGATGAGGTGGGCAAGGCCGGAAGGTTTCTCGTCCTCGGGTCCGCTTCACCCGATCTGCTGCGGCAAACATCCGAATCGCTGGCCGGTCGAATCCGCTACTTCGAGTTGACGCCGTTTCTTTTGGAGGAGATCGATGGCAGCGAAGCGAGGATGCGTTCGCTGTGGCTCCGCGGTGGGTTTCCGCGCAGTTTTCTGGCCTCAACGGATGATGCCAGTTTTGAGTGGCGGCAGGACTTTATCCGAACTTTTCTTGAAAGGGACATCCCTTCGCTGGGATTCAGGGTTCCGGGCACAAATATGCGCCGCCTATGGACAATGCTCTCGCATCTCAACGCACAGGTGCTCAACAGGTCAAAACTTGGCGAGGCGATTGGCGTGTCGCACCATACCGTACAGCACCATCTCAATATTCTTATCGATAGCTTCATGATTCGCGCGTTGGAACCCCTGGAGGTGAACGTGCGAAAGCGGCTTGTTAAGTCGCCCAAGATCTACTTTCGCGATACGGGCATTTTGCATGGACTGTCCGGCATACGCACCCAACAGCAACTGCTTTCGCATCCGGATTATGGGAGTTCCTGGGAGGCCTTTGCGCTGGAGACCATTTGCAGTTCCCCGCGAATTGGCAACCGCTGGCAATGCTTCTTTTATGGGGCGCATACCGGAGGCGAAATTGATCTTGTTTTGGATAACGGAAAGGAGAGAATAGCAATTGAGTCCAAGGCATCCAGCGCACCCGACCTTCCCGCGAATTTCCTTGCGGCTCTAAAGGATACCGGCATTCGAAAAGCCTGGATTGTGGCGCCGCTTAAAAGAGTGATTCCCCTGGGCCATGATGTCCTGGCCGGTTCGCCAACGGACTTTCTTAACTCGATTACCTGATCGGTGTTACGGCGTGTTCCACGTCCACCTCCCCGGCCTTAATAATATTAGGTTCTTCCGACTTTTCAGTGGGTACCCCCCACATATAGTGTGAGAAGGTTT
>CAYVZU010000059.1:0-23433 GCA_964455935.1 uncultured Fibrobacterota bacterium | reverse complement strand
GCGGCGTTTGCAGCCGGGCGATGCCAGAAAGCCTTTTTGAGATGCGCTCTAGTTACGTTGTTTATAGATTGTCTTCGTGGCACGCAGGCATGAAGAACCCAGTCCAGAAAATGGTTCGCTGGACGACCTTCGTTCGTTGCCATCCCCGCAACAAACAGCGGACGTTGCTTGCCCAACTTGCGCTCGATGGGGAAGAATGCCATCCCTTTTAGGCCGATCCCCGGTCGATCACCATCCCGTCGATCTCCAAAATCCGCGAGCTGCTTTTTGATCCGGCCTTGGCCATCCAACCGGGGTCGACGACCAGACCCAGAATGCGCCGGGCGATCCCTGCGAAGTTGAAATGGTAGCTCGTGATGCCGTCGAGCGAGGACTCGAACATGTCGTTGAAGCCCACGATCCCCACCTGTTTGGGCACATCGAGCTTCTCGGCGCGACAGAACTCACCGGCGGCAAACACGGCCAGCAGATCGTCGACGCACACCCATGCCGTTCCTCCTCCGATCGAGGGCAGGCGGTCGCGAAAGAGCGGCGTGAATTCGCGGCGCAGCAGTAACCCGCCCTGCAACTCGACGATCTGGCTGTGGATCGTGTCGTACGCTTCCCGTGCGCGCGAAATGGATTTCTCCAAGGTCCCCAGGCTCCGGTCCAGTCTCCGCAGCTGTCGCTCCATGGATCGCTGCCAGAGTCGTTCCTCGCCTCCGGCCCTTTCCACGGACAAGACTTCGACTGCCCCGGGCATTCCAAACGCCGTAAAGGCCTCCTCGATCCCTTTGTGCCGCTGAGCGGACCACGGGTCGCGCGGTCTGTAGGTGAAAAAGCAAACCTTTTTGTAGCCCCTTTCGATCAGAAAACGGCCCATGCGAAATCCGGCGTAGCGGTCTTGCGATGTCCCGGAAACGAATATATTTCGTCTTTCGCTTAGGGAAACCAGAAGTTCATAGTGCGGAGGGCGTTCGGCGCCGTCCGGATTCACCACGAAAATCGGCCGCTTCGAGCGGGGCAGTGCGAACAGAATGTCCGTAATTCCTTCGAGCGGATTGGCGACGGAGTGCCAGAGAACGAGTGCGAGGCCGGAGGACAACTCCTGGTACGATGAAAGGGAGGATGAATGCGGCACTTTCAGGAGGCGCATTCCTCTGACCGCGCATTCGCTTTCGAGTGACCGCAGGAACTCCTCCAATCGGGACCTTTCGTATCCCAGCATGCCCCCGCGAAACACGGCTTGGGGCACCACAAAATACAGGATATTCGTAAGCCGTCTGGCCCGGCTGGCCTGCACGCGAAAGGTCTTTTTGTGGGGCGCCACAAGCTCGTCATCGGCAAGTGAAGCGACCGCTTTTCTGATAACGCTGTAGCCCGAGCCGAAATGCTTCATCATTTCCTTGCGGGTAGGCAGGTATTCGGAGTGGTGAAAAACCCCTTCCAGAATTTCCGTGCGGATCCGTTCCCGGACCATCTCCCATTTCTGCGGCCTTTTTTCGGTCGCGGTGGTGGGGCGCGCGGACGGAAGGCTTTGCCCGACATAGACCCCGGTCCCCGGCTTTGTGCAGATGAGTTTTTCCCTTCGCAGAGAGGCTATGGCCCTGATAATGGTAACGAACGAGACTCCAATGGTGCCGGCCAGATCCCTGCACCGGGGCAACCTGTCCCCTTGGCTCCAGATCCCTTGTGCGATCCTCTCGCGGACATAGGCCGCGGCCTTCTCGATCGCTGGAGTTTCTCTATTTCGCATTTGCGGCTCCCGCAACGACTGCACGGCTCCAACCCAATTATATTGCCGTCAAACCTATAATATATAACTATATCAGGTTTTGGTAGATAACAAAACTACTCGCCGTTGCGGACCGTCGAACCTGCTTTATATTCGGTATAGTGCCAAGCTTTGCGGAGGGAATTCAGCCCAGGAGATGATTGTGCTGCGCAAAAGCCTTAAATTCAGCCTCGGCCTGCTCTTTGCTTTCGCGGTTCTTTTTCCCCTGCGGGCCCAGACCTGGAACCTGGTGTGGTCCGATGAATTCAACAACACGGGCGCACCCGACCCGTCAAAGTGGGGGTATGACATAGGGGGGGGCGGTTGGGGCAATGGGGAACTTCAGTACTATACCAACCGGCCCGAGAACGCACGTGTGGAAAACGGGCATTTGATCATCGAAGCGCGCCCTGAAATCTACGGCGGAAACAAATACACCTCGGCCCGGCTCAACTCGCGCAACAAGGGCGATTGGCAGTACGGGAAGATTGTGGTCCGGGCGAAGATTCCCTCCGGAAAAGGAACATGGCCGGCAATCTGGATGATGCCCACCGACAATGTCTATGGCGGCTGGCCCCGCAGCGGCGAGATCGACATTATGGAATGCTGGGGAGCCAAGCCCAATATTATCGCCGGATCGCTGCATTTCGGCACCAGGGACATAGTCCGGTCCCGGCAGGACACGATCCACAATGCTAAGTTCGCCGATGCGTACCACATATTTCAGATCATCTGGGAACCGGGAGCCATTCTTTTCTACCGCGACGACACCCTTTACCACACCGCTACGAAATGGGTGCCCGACAACAGCCGTTATCCGGCGCCGTTCGACAAACGGTTCTTTCTGATCCTGAACCTGGCCGTGGACTTCGACAGCGCCGCGGTCTTTCCCGCCCGCATGGAAGTGGATTACGTGCGCGTGTATCAGGGAGGCAAAGCGGGAAAAACACCGTTCCTGGACCGGATGTCGACCAATCCATTGACGATTGAGGCGGAGGATTTTGATTTGGGCGGCGAATCCGTCGCCTACCATGACGCCGACCCTTCGAATAAGGGAGGGTATTTCCGGACGTGGGAAGGAGTGGACCTTGATACGGTGAACCCCGGCTACGGCTTTTCCATTGGCTCAACGACGGCGGGCGAGTGGCTGGATTTCACTGGAATCCCGCTTGCCAAGGACAGCACATACACCTTCGAGGCGGTGGTGTCAGCGGCCGTTTCGGGCACTCGCTTCGCGGTCACCCGGGATGAGATCGCAACCGACACTTTTGTCGTCCCCGCCGCAGGAAGCAGGACTTGGAGCACGATGCAAAAAACGGGTCTGGTCCTGTCCAAAGGCATGCACAGCTTTCGGGTGCGGATCATCTCGGGCGGGCTGAGCATCGACAAATTCCGGATCAGATATCAGGCGCCAGCGGCAGGCCTTGCGATTCCCGTGCGATCCAATGGGGGCCCAAAAAACGAAGGGCTTACCGTTACGCCCAATGCCGTCATTTACGAATTGGCGCAGGCTGGGGAAGTCACGCTGAAGTTGTTTAATGCGAATGGCCAGACACTTGGCGCACTCGCAACAGGCTTTCAGCCTGCTGGGAATTATCGCGTCCGGTTGGGTACCGCAGGAATGGGCAGGGGCCTATGTCTCATAGTGCTGAACCGGAACGGAAAACAGATTGTGAAGAGATTTGTCGCGCCCGGAAATCGTTAGCAGAATCCCGCCCTTTCCAGGATGTCCCTTTTTCGCATCACGAGGGGCTGCCCTTTAGGGGTAGGCCGCAACTTAACCGCTTTGACCGGGAGAATAAGTCCATGATGCCAAGAATCGCCCTCGCGTTGTTTGTGTCCTTCGCTTGTGCCCATGCCTACGTGACAGTCATCAACACCGGCTTCGAATCCGGAGGGATCTCGGGCTGGTGGAACGACGGAGGTGGTGCCGCCATTGTTTCAGGCGGCGCACACGCCGGCTCCTATTGCGTTAAATACATGGTCGGAGGACCCAATGGTGGAGCGGCAACGCACTTTGGCATCACCAGCATCAACCCCGCGTTTCGTGAATTTTACTTCCGTTTCTGGGTGAAGTTCGGTCCAGGTATTCCCTGCAACGGCTGCTCGTCCGATGGCAAACACTTCTGGCGCGTGGCATCGTGGCCCGACAAGGGCGTTGGGATCGGGTCGCAGTGGGATACGAATCTTCTGAATGGCACGCATGGGGTCTTCTTCTTTGGATCCGATGGATCATGGACAGGTCATTACGAAAGCCAGAGCCTCACATCGGGCAAATGGTATCAGTATGCCGTCAGGGGTCGTTTGGAATCAACGCCCGGCAGAGGGGACGGTCATCTGGTCGTGACCGTGGATGGGCAAAAGTACTTCGACGATCACAACTACAACATTGCAGGCAACTGGACAGGCGGGTTCGACACGTGGATGTTCACCAACTACGACGGCATTGCGAACGCCTACTGGTTCATCGATGATGCTCTTCTTGTTGTAGGCGCCGGTGCCTACGACTATACGGATAATGGGTCCAACCCTCCGCAACTACTCACCCGCATCGATGTGCTGCCGCTCAGCGCAACGGTTGCCATTGGGGGAACACAGCAGTTTACCGCAACCGCTTTCGATCAGAATGGGAACAAAATGGCGGTGCAGCCCGCGTTCTCCTGGACAGTCAGCGGGGGCGGCGTCATTGACGCCTCGGGCAAGTTCACGGCTCTCAATCGTGCTGGGGGCCCCTACCGAGCCACTGCCTCCAGCGGTGGAATAACCGGCGCGGCCAATGTGACTGTGGCCTCGTCAACGGCCATACGACCAGTAGGGGCAGCGGCCTCGGAGAGGAATTTAACGCGGTTAACCCCGGCCAGCCTCTGTTGGCGTGAGGGGCAGAATCTTGATGTGCATGGCCGGCTTCTACCCAAGAACAACAAAGCCGAAATCGGCAAGTCAGAATTCAGCGATCCAAACCGGATAGGTTTGCGCTTGGTCATGACAAACGGCGGCTCCGTTCGGATGATCCGGGAATGGTAACAAGATGAGCCCCCGGGTACTCGGAAGAAACAGCCATCTCGCGCAAGGCATATCGAAACTGCAAACGCGACGCGACAATGCACCCGAAATTCCGGTTGAAACCAGAGCTTTTCACCGTGATCCTGCTTGTGTTCTTGGCAACCTCTTACCCCATCTCGGCTTCCAAAAAGCCTCGCCATATCTATTGGGTGATATGCCTGCGTTTTGTTCATACCCGGCATCCGGGCGGGTACCCTTCGGGCTCGCCTTCGGCAAGTGTCTGCGTCCGTCCTGGCCTTCGAATCAAGCTGATCTGGGGCAAGATCTTACCACTCTTCATCCACGACAACTGTGGTATTTGGGATAATACCTGCTGAGTTTTGCCCGGAGTTCCATGGTGTGGGCACGGCTTTGCGTCTGTAGCCAGTGCGCATATCCCGCAGTTCATTGTGAATCCGGGCCACAAGAGACCCGATTTTCCAAACACCATTCGAATTCCAATGCAGCCTAGATCTAAAATGCTTCCCTTTTCTGAAGGGAAATTCCAAATCGAAAGAATCAATACGGCAGCAGTATTTCCTGCACGCATGGAAATTGATTATGTTGGAATCTATCAAGGCGGTAAAATGCCAAAGACGCGGTGCCTCGATCGGACTCCCGTGAATCCCGCTGCAATTGGGCGCATTCGCATGCAGCGAGTATTGGACGCCTTGGCGGGGGGCTTGCAGATATTTATCCAGAAATTCGTACCGCACTGGAAACAGGGAGCGGCGCGTGAAGGCCCCGTTGCTGCCTTGGTTCTGTTCTGCCTTCTGGCGTGTCCCTGCGCAGCTGGCACGCACCATATTTATGACGGTCTAAACACGATTTTGAACGACACGGTTTTCGTGGCCGGATCGGACACAGTGACCATCCGCAACAGCACGCTCACGGTGAACAGCGTCATTTTGGCCTTCCAGGGCGGAAGAATCCGTTTCGAGAATGATTCGCTGGTCCTTAACTGCAATCTCTATGCCTGGGACAGCGCCCGAGTGGACTTCAGGCAATGCCGAATTCTCTGGAACGCCCGATACACATACCAGTACGGGATAACAATTGCCGGCCGGGCAGCGATGACCATGGATTCAACAGCTCTTACCATCCCGGTTTCGGCAGGTATGACCGTGACCGACAGTGCGCAATTCATTGCATCCAGTTCGCGGATTTCCGGCATCTGGACCAAGAGCGCGGAGAAAAATTCCTTTATGAGCTGGACGGACTGCGCCCATCCATTTGAATTCATCATAAGGGATTCGGCCGGTCTATCGTTTACACGATGCACTGAAGTTCTGCTCTGGCTCTATTTCCCCAAAGGGTCCTCGGGCGAAATCACCATGCCTGGGGACACGGGGTGGAGCTTTCTCGACTCATTTTACTTGGGCCCCCAATCTACAGACTTGCGCAACATCCCTTACGAGGTTTGCATGGACTCGGTCACGGCCCTCTGGGGTTGCATTCCCCAAGCCGGTTGCAGTGTCACGGTCGCGGATTCCAAGGTGCGGGGCATGGGATTCATCATGGACGACTCCGCACTGGATTACCATCTCAGCCACTTCAACCACGACCGTTTGTTCACCCAGGAACAGCTGCCGTTCCCGGATCGCAGCGTGACCCTAAAAAACACCTATATCAGGACATTCAACCTCTATCCCATGCACGGCTCCCGCGTTTTCCTGGACTCCAGCGTCATTGGTGAGATGATCAGCTATCATCGTTCCCGCACCTCCATGAAACATGTGACCGTGGACGGATCGGGCGGCTTTTTCGGGCTCGAGGGCGGTTCCAAGATTGTTGCCGAGGGCTGCACCTTCAACTGTGCGCTCAAAATCCAGGACTCAGCGGAACTGCGCATGAACTGGTGCGTCGCACCTCTCACAACGACCATAATTGGAAGGGGAGGGCTTTTTGCCTCCAATTCCTTCCTAACCCCATCACCGGCCTTGCTGGGCAGCGCTCGCCTTATCAGCGTCAACCTATCCGAGCCGGCGAATGGTGACACGCTTGCGGTCCTGCAGCCCGTGATTGCGGACATCGTGAATCTGTGCGGCCCTGCGGGCGACACTGCGGAATTATCGGCCTTCCTCTTATCGGTCTCGCTTGCGGATACCGTGAGCCGCCTCATTCTCCCTGAACAACCCTTGGCCTCGGGACGGCGGTTGCTGACTAACTGGGCCACAAACGGCCTGGCACCGGGCTTCATCTACCTTCTCATGCCTGTGATCGTTTCTCCAGGCGACACCCTGACCGGCCTGCGCCTTCTTGTCAAATCACGGGATAACCCTATATTATCGCTTGCCGAAAACGCGACCATGGCATTCAGCGTTTTGCCAAACCCGTTTTCATGGGGCCTCACCATTCGAACCGGATCCCCTGAACCCGGGACCCTCCGCATCTACAGCCTTTCCGGCAAGCTGGTCAGGAGCATGCCAGCGGAACAAGCGATGGTCCAATGGGATGGCAGAGACGAACAGGGAAGAACGATGGCCTCCGGATGGTACGTGGTCAGGTTCAGGACTGGACGGAGAATCTTCGATAGGGCGGTGCTGAAGGTCCGCTGAAAGTGTAGAAGATAAGAGCGCATCTCAAAAAGGCTTTCTGGCATCGCCCGGCTGCAAACGCCGCAAGCTTCGTTGCGCTCCATCGGCGTATCTCCCTCTGATACGCCTGCTTCGCGCGCCTTGCCTGCGTCGTTTTCGCACGGGCTTCGGCCCGCGCAATCCTTTTTGAGATGCGCTCAAGTCAAAATCTTTGATTGGACTGCGTCTCGGACTCTCATAGGTTCCTTGTCCATACGCGAAGTGAGGAATTTCGGCAGAAGCGAGCATCGATTAGCGATTCATTGGCGCTCGCTACGAAGACTCGAAGCCGTCCGCAATTCCAGGACTTTCAGGCGGGAAAGGCAGGCTGCCCAGCGCAGGGTGCGATCGATTTGGAGGCCGAACTCAAAAAACTCGAGTGCCCTGTGTTTGCGGCCCCGCTTTTCAAGTAGGAGGCCCGTCAAGTAGCTCAACTCGCATTGGCGGTGGACATCCATTGGAAGGCCGGCAGGCAGGGGAAAGCCGTTCCGATCCAGCAGACGATCGGCGATCTCCCCAAACACCGCAACTCGATCCGCGGGGAAACGCCGCATTACCTCCAGCCACGTCCTTCGAGCTTCCTCATCATTGCCACTCAGCTCCAGCAAGATGCCGGCCTTTACCGCGCAATCGGCACTTTCAAAAAGTCCAGCGCTGCCAAACCGTGAGTCCTCCATCAGGAGCTCGGCTGCTTTCGCAAATTGTCCTTTTACCAATCCAAGAGGGTACTGATACCGGCTTCGTCTTCCTTTACGGAAGTAAAAGGAGCTGGGGAGAAGCTTCTCCGCTTTTTGAAGCAGCGCCTCGGCTTCGGCCGGGCACTGCAATCCGCACAGAATCAACGCCGCTTCCAGCAATCCGCAAACGCAATGTTCGGAGAGATCTGCATATGCTTTGGGCACAGCCCTCAAAACCGCCAATGCTTCGTCAGAACGTCTCTCGGCCCTCAGTAGGCGGCCCCTGGCTATCTCGAGTTGCGCTAATGCATAGGAATCGAGGGCATGGTGTCGTGCTTGATCGAGAATGGTCTTTGCATCGGGTGTTCGGCCCAATGCCGAGTAAGCGAAGGCCAAGTCGAGCAAGCTCTGGATCGCAATCTGCTCGGGAATGCCGGCATTCGCGAGCAGGGCTTCGAGAACCGCGGCCATCTCGGAACTTCGCCCTTCCTGGCCCAGTGCATTGGATAGCGCCTGGCTTGCCATGAACTGGGGAATCGAGTCTCGGTCCTCGTATTCACGCAGAAACTGGTAGGCCGCTATGGCCCGCCGGCAAAAACCTTTCGACGCGAATTCCCCGGCCACACGCATGACCATCCCATAGATTTCGTGTTGTTTCGAAAAGAGCGCTCGTTGATCGGAAGCCGAACGGGAAAAAGAGGCAAAGTCGCCCAAGCGAAGCGCAATCTCCAGAAGCGCCAGTCTGGCCTGTCGTGCCCATACATCCTTTTCCGGCGGCGTCACAATCCTTTGCAGTCCTTCGCGCGCCTGCTCAAGACGACCCAGGCTCAAATCGCACATGCCCATCTTGAATTGGAGTTCCATCATATCCGCGGATGGGTGCATCGACCGCAGCAGGCGCTCGTAAAACTCCCTGGCGCGTTCGTGGAGACCCAGTCCATAGAGTTGGTCGCCTTGCTCTACAACGGAAACCAATGGCGAAAACCCGAGGTCGTGAATCCTCAGGTCCCGCACGCGGACCGTGCTGCGCCAGCAATCCAAGGCGAATCGGCATCGAGAAGCGTAGAAGCTCGGAAACGGATCGCGGTATTGAAACACTTCGAAATCGTTGAGGACTAGTGTGATCGTGTTATCTTTGAACTCAAGCGCCGCTCTGCACCACCCAGCAGGGATCCCATTCTCCACCTGACTGCACTGGTAGGCGTGACCCGGCCCTTGCATTTCGCAGACCCGCCGATTGTGCGCGCCGATCACGAAACAGCAGTAGTCGGTCTCGTTTCGATCATCCTGCAAATGGAACCGGAAGTCTCCCAAGATCTCGATCTTCCTCTGCAGCGCGATTTCGAAGGTAATGCGGAAGTTAGCGGGAAGAGCGCGCACAAAACAGAGCAACGAGGTCTCCGCACCTTCGCCGGTCAGAATACCATTTCCTGACAGCCAGCGCCCGAATACCGGCTTCCAATGCGGCTGCAACTCAGTGTCAAACCCGTCACAAAGCCACTCCCGGTCCAGTTCTGCGGCTGTGCTTACCACCTTTGGTGACGCAACTGTCATTTTGCTTGCAGCCCTTCGAAACGCTCCCGGAGACATGCCGACTCTTTTTCGAAAGAGCTCTGCAAAACGTGAGGGGCTGCCAAAGCCCAGATCATAGGCGATTTCCAGGATGCTGAGCTTCGTCGAAATCAACAGTCCCTTCGACTTCTCGATCTTCAGACGAATTGCGTACGAAAGAATGCTTTCGCCCACATGCTTTTTGAATAAGGCAGCCAGATACGAATACGAATACCCAAGCTCCTTCGCAAGCAGTTCAACATCAACTCGCTCCGACAAGGTTCGTTCGACAATACCGGCAATTCCTCTTACTATTTGGTCCTGACCTCTTGTCATTTTGTCGCCCAGTTAAGGTAGAAAACAGATATAATGAAAATAGAAAACGACGCGTCTTCTGTGCCTTTCTTCTCTATATTTCTATTTTTTTTCGCAGCAACATTGAATGTGTAATAAGTTAAAAGCTTAAGCAAACTAATCATTGAATCATTGGAGGTGGAACAATGAAAACCGCGACACAAAGCTCACTGTGCAGCGATTATTGGGGTGCCTCCCATTTTCGTTCAAGACTGAGTAGTGGGAACCGGGCGTGAGTGCAATTGAGTGAAGCTGCGAGAGTGCTCAGTGCCGGAGGTTGATGAATAGCTTATTTGGCCAAGCGGTTTTTAAAACCATTCATATCCGTCCGATCCTAATTTCTTATCCTTAATTTCTCATCTTCTCTCAGCGAAGATTTTATGGTTATCGTACTATCATAAGTTTCCGAGTAAAAGCGGCTCCTTCCGTCCGAACCTGTAGAAAATATAAGCCTGTGGGCAAAATCATTCCGTTTCTGTTTTCACTGCTCAGGTAATGATATCCGTTGGCGCTATTTTTGCCGCCATAAATGGTCTTAACTTTTTCTCCCTTAATATTAAAAAGCGATAAATTCCCCCCCCCTTTCGTGCTGCAATAGACGG
Organism: uncultured Fibrobacterota bacterium; assembly: GCA_964455935.1. Taxonomy (GTDB): domain Bacteria; phylum Fibrobacterota; class CAYVZU01; order CAYVZU01; family CAYVZU01; genus CAYVZU01. Next base: position 12,878 of record CAYVZU010000059.1, on the reverse strand, counting down.
AAATTCCTGAGCCCAACGGATTGATCGCTGTCCCGCCTTTCAATATTTCATTGGCCATGGTTGCCCTGATCGCATCCAAAGCGGCGAGGTTTGACGTATAGGTAGCGTTGTTGGTTATAATCGTGTTCAACAGGGTCATTACAAAGGCGCTTTTGCCCTGATCATCCAGTTTTTTAAACAACTCATAATCCTGCATACCCAGCAGATTCTGCTTGAGGCGGAGTGATTCAATCGGAATGTGGGTAGTCCCTCCAATTTTTGCCGGTGTGCCCGGGTAAAACAGAATTCCGTCACCATTAACCCCAAACCAATAATTGGTCTCCCACGGGTCAATAAACCACGGAGATCCTGTGTGGTCCCAATGGTAGTTGTAGGCATAATACAAATTGCCTCTGAAATCGTAGTAGCGGGTCAACCAGGGAAACATTCTGTTCTGGATGCTGGGTGAATCCATTGCGTAGTTTGCGTACCCAGTGTATAAACTGCCGCCGACAACACCACATCCGCCGCCCTCGGTGCAGGCATGATACCACCACAAATCATGGGCAGGGGTCGCGGGGGTTGCTAACCATGCATCCCAATTTGAACGAGGATACCCACGCCAATCCGCTTGACGATCCGGGGGTACTATGGTGGAGGCGATAGGCACATACACATCAATATACCGGTCAGCCCCGTTGGCTATAGCATCCGCCAGTGTGGTGGTAACCCACAATTTCACGTCCGGCGCTGCAGCCCTCCAAATAGCGCCTTGGGCCTTGATATTGTCCCAAGCGGCGATAGAATACGGTTCGTCCCCCAGATAGACGTAAAATTTATCGAACCAGCCTTTTTCTTTGAGGTGGGCAACAAATGCAGTAATCATGCGTTGCTTCCACAGTGCAGCATTTGTGTAGGAGCATCCACCCGAAACCATGGCTGGCGCGGTAAAGGTCGTGAGCGCCCCTGGAAAGGTGATGTTCGCGCCCACCGGGTACGCCGATACTCCCGTGCCGCTTAAGAATGGTCCCATAGTTGCATCGAAGCCCACAAAGTAGCCTGCTGTTGCTCCAGTTGTTTCATTATATGACAGGCAACTGATCGTGTTGCCGTGATTGGCCCCGGCAAGCGCATCACCCAAACTGATCCTATTTCGCAGACCAGCCGCTACATACAGTTTGTCTACCTCGTCCGTATACGGCAAACCGTGTCCGGCATAGGCACCTGATCCCGCACCAGTGAAGTTTTTCAGTGACGATGTTGCCGGAATGGAAAAATCCCATACCGTAAGACTGATCGGAATAACCTGATTGGTTTTGCCGTCTGCCGAAACGGTTGCCCTACCAGCATATACTCCCGCTGTTTGTGTGATAGGTACGGGTATCTCGATCCATATTGGTTGATTTCGGGTAGGGTTGACATAAAACAGCCATTCGTCATTCAGCGCAAAATCACTGGATTGCCCGGCACCGGCAAATGTCACATTGATGCCTTTTTCCAGTGAAATGGGACTGGCGGATGTTTGTACCCCGCTTGAAAATGTTGCGCCATTATCGGCTGACCATTTAAAGGTAGCGGTGCCGATAGCACCGCCGCCATCTATTACTATGATATAGCGCGAGGATGTGGTGCCCGAAAACACACCGGAGGTTGTGACTGTCCCTGTGCCAGCATTAACCCGGCCACTTGATCCAGTTCCGTTGGTTGTGCCGGTATACGGGTAGGTGAACCCGGATGCGGGCACCAGATTGGACCACCACTTAGGATCAGAAATAACCGGCCCGTATGCATGCGATGGCCTGGCATCGTACAATGGATACGCTCTGGAGATATTGGTAACGGTCATAGGGAAGGCATTGCGGGTTTCTCCGTAAAATGCATCCACTTTCGGAATCAGTATATCCGGCCATTCGCCTGTATCCCCATTGATATGTGATGGAGTGACCGCATTAACCATACCCTCTTTGTAAATCATGGGAGAAAACCCGGTCATGTCGACAGAGACGGTTACATTGGTCAACCGCTCCGCTGTGGTGGAAACTACCACCTGAAATGCGGCAATTTCGCCCTTTGCCGCCGCAAGGCTGACCGATGAACCTGTGCCAAAAGAATCATTGGGACGAATTTTGCTACTGGCGTGGGAACTCCACACCGTCATTGTTGCCAATGACGGTGTGGATAATATTGTCAGCAGACCAATCAGCAGAATAGATCGAAAAATTGTCATGCCTAACCTCCCAACTCGACAGCCATAAGTTTATTCATGCTGCTTTCCAAAAATTCAATGTGCAATCGCTTCGCAAAATTTTGCTTTTGATATCCCAATTACTTCGTAATCACGACATGCAAGATTACGATACAAGCCAACATAAAAATGCCTTCGAAGTTTTCGGATTTGTATTCCCAGCAGGCCGTAACCCGACGGAAATTTTGATAGCCAGGCAAACAGCCTTTCCATTTTTCATCGCCTTTTATATTTTGCCGGAGCGGAAGCCCATCCTGGGTCTGTGTTTCGCGCGATTGTGCCTGTGCGGTGAAAATCATCTCGATCTGTTTTTCTCTGAAGAGTGCTCAGTGTCGGAGGTTGATAAATAGTTAATTGAACCGGCCCTTTCCAATCCATTCTTCAATGCTTACCTTTCGTCCGGTGTGTCACGAAGCTTTGCAGGAGATGAGGGATCATGACCCCTCGGCACCGGCCCGCCAAGCCGATCCTGTGCCGCCGTGTTCAAAAGACATGATGGTGCGCGACAGGATAGGCGGCGCTGCGGAGATGAAATAGTCGTCCACAATTTCATAGTCTTCCGTCCCTTTTGTTTGAGGGGGAAGGCATCAACAACTGCGCATGAATCACGATACGGAGGCGGAGGTCAAGTGCTTCTTGGCTAAAACGGCGGGCCATTCATTCGTCGGATCTTCTTTTGCGCTCATCGCAAACAGCACCAATGCCCGTTCGGACTTGCCCCGCTTCTCGTTCCACAATGCCAACAAATAGAAGAGTTCGGAACGAATACGGGCCGAGTAGGTCAGTTGCTCTATACCTGTGTCGTCTCCGTCCAATAGTTGTCGGGCCAAAGCGGGAAAACAGCAACATTGCCCCGGTGGAAATCTTCGGACTACTTCGGCCCAAATGTCCCCTGCCTCCTGTGTGCGGTCGTGTATCCACAGCAGAATCCCGGCCTTGATTCCCTGTTCAGCGAACAATGCGACCTCGCCTCCGCTTTGCCGAAATCCCTCCGTCAGGCACTGGATTGCTCCGTCGATATTTCCCTCAAGGAAAAGCGGAGGATAAAGAAACCGGCTCATTGCTCCGTTTGTCATTTCAGAGTACCAAGGTTCGAGCTCGCGTTTGGCTTCCTGCATCCGCTCTTGCCCACAGAGGATTAGAGATGACGTGAGGGCCGCGAAGAATTTCGGACCACTATGCATCGGAAAACGTTCGGGAATTCCGCGCAGAAGTGTCAGGGCTTCCGCGAATCTCGCTTCGGCTCGAAGGAAAAGGGCCTCGTGTATTTCGCAGCCTGCCAAATCATCCTGTGCCCAAGTCCGTTGCTTAATTTGCCCGATCGTCTGTCTCGCTTTCGCAAGCGCGCCCAAGTAATTTCGGACAGTCGCGAGAGCGAACAGCGAATACCTGCTATGCTGGGGAAAATGCGAGGTCTGTGATGCCGCTTCTTCAAAGTACCGCTCCGCCAAGGCAAGGCGATTCAGGGAAAGGAGCGTTTCCGCAACAGCCGTTCTCTCTCGGAGTCGTATTAGATCGGTTTGCGCCCGACTCAAGAGTCCCATCCGGACATGCAGGCTGATTTCGTAGAAACCTCGCATTTCCCAGGCACGACAGGCCTGCTGCACCAGGTCCCAAACACGATCACAAAGCGCCGGAGCATCAAGAAGCTGTTTTGCTTTTTCGCAGAACGATTCGTGCCGATCTTCGCGCCATTCAATTTCCAGCAAAGCAATCTGGGAGTACTGAGTCCACAAATCGGTTTGGGACAGCAAGGGCACATCGTCCATCCAAGTTTTCGCTTCAATGCAATTGCCAAGGCCAAGCAAGCACATTCCGATCTTATAACGGAGCTCCGACTCATTGCCGCGCGTGATTTCGGATTGGAGCAGACGTGAATAGAATTGAAAAGCTTGCTCGAAGAGGCCGGCGTTATATAGGCTGTCACCCTGGCGCACTGTGCGCGTGAAGGGCAGAAAGCCCAAATCTTGAACAACGAAGTTGCGGATACGTATCATGCTGCGCCAAGTACCCAGCGCAATCTTGCTTCGGCGGACATAGGCAGGTGGGAAAGGGTCACAGAAGCGAAACATTTCGTCTCCATCCAACCGGAGAACAATGGTATCGTCGCGCAGTTCAATGGAGACAGCTTGCCAGATTTCCGGCTTTACGACAGCCCGGCAGATGATCTGCACAATGGAACCCGATCGACGCACCTCGCCGGCAGAATTATCATATCGGCCAAGCACAAGGGCACAATACTCCTTCGAGGTCTGCTCGTCCATTAGAAATACGGCAAGTGTTGAGGGTTTATGTCCGTGAAAGGACGAGAGTTGCGCGTCGAAGGAAATCCGAAAGTTCTCGGGTATGGACTTGGAGAACTCTAAATTCGCCGAATCTTCGCCCGCGCCTTCAACGAATCCACACTTTTGTTCCCACTGGCCGCCGCGGGGCATCCACCAGTTTCCAATACTACCCTTGTCCATGGCATCGCAAAACCACGGGGCAAGGTCGGTGCTTCTCCCGGATTTGCCCGTAGTGTTATCGATCTTGGATAGCATCCTTTTGCGGAATCCGCTTGGTGAAATTCCGGTGCGTTTGCGAAAGGCAATACAGAATCTGGTATGGCTATTAAAACCTACCTCATATGCGATTTCCAATATGCTCAAACTTGTCTGCCGTAGCAGATCCTTGGCCTTTCCAATACGCAGCCCGGTTAGATGCGCAATCACACCCTGACCCGTATATTTCCGGAAAATCTTGCCAAGCCAGGAAGTTGAACAACCCGCTGCTTCGGCAACATCTCTAAGCCCCAAAGGACGTGAGAAATTCGCGGCCGCGTAGCTCAGCGCCTTTTGAACTGCTGTTTCATTGGAAACGGGCATAAGTTCATATATACGAGTATAAACGTAAAATAAAAAGGAGATAAACGTAAAGCAAACCGGCGATGCACCACATATTTTGTAGCAATGATCAGCGAAATTAATTGCGTAGAGTGGAACAACCGCTTAAATTTGCAGCACATTGCAGGAGGGTGGCATGGAGATGATTCCCGGAAGCAACAAGGCATTTGTTGTTATGCAACTCATTTTCATTATTGTGGTTGCATCCGAAACAATATTTGCCTGGAATACGACAGCAACATTTGAGGGTGGCAAGATTGGCACCAAGGCCGAAGGTGCAACCGGGTTCAACGGTTGCGACAACGCAACTCTCTATTCAAACGATAGGAGCGCCGCCGGATCCAATTCAGCGAAAATGCAGTGGACAAGCAGCACGAACATACAAGGCTACTTCCCGTACCCTCAGCCTGTATCGAATGGTCAAGAAATTTGGGCAAGAGGATACTACTACTTCAAATCCCCTTGGAGTTGGGGACACGCGTCGGGAAATTCCGGATTCATCAAGATTTTGCGAATCCATATTGCCAATTCCGCCGGAACAAATGTGGGCTATCACTCCATCATAGCTTACGAATCCGGCCAGATCATTGCATCCAATGAACCGGCAGGGACCGGCCCGATCCTGAATGCGAAGTTCGATATAGACACATGGCAATGCCTAGAGATCTATGTGAAATTGTCCACAAGCAGTCCGGTATTCAGAATGTGGAAGAATGGCATCCTCATTCATGAAGACAAATCCCACATCACCTTGCTATCCGGCAGTGACCGAGCTGATTTCACCTATGTTATGTCCTCCTGGAACGGGGGCGCCCCACAAGCCCAGACAGAATATGTTGATGAGTTCGTGATCACAACCGATAGGCCTTCACAGGTTGATAGCTATGGTAATCCCATGATTGGGCCTGTTGGTAGTCCGGTTCAGGTGCTGACCAGCATCAGCATCGAGCCTTCAAACGCGACAGTGGCCATAGGGGGCAGCCAGCAATTCACGGCAACGGCAAAAGACCAAAATGGCAACATCATGACAACACAGCCGATGATTACCTGGAGCGTGAACGGCGGCGGCGTAATAAGCCCATCGGGCCGATTCACGGCCCTCAACAACACCGGAGGGCCGTACACGGTTACTGCTTCTTCAAATGGCAAGAGTAGTATGGCTCGTGTATCGGTAACTTCACCTAGCGCCATTGGCTCAGCAAGAGCATCGGTATTACTTGGTGCGAATTTGCGGGTAGAAAACGCAACCCCACATTCGGTACTATTCAAAGTTACATTGGATGGGCCTGGCATGCAAAGGCTCTTGGTCCTAAACCTCGCAGGGCAGAAACTATGGGAATGCTCCCTCGGACCACCGCAACGGCAACACCTCGTGCGCTGGGACCGGACCCTGGGGCGTAATATTGAAAGCGGAGTATATTTCGCTCAGCTCGTGAATGAAGACCAGAAGAAACTGTATAGGTTCAGCATCATGCCGAATCCATGACCAAGGCTGAAGCGCAGTTCCATCAATAAGCGAGGAAAGGGAAGTTCAATGAATGGTGGCATTCCGTGGATAGCGCAATTGGCACCGTTTCTAGTCATCTGCTGGTGCGCAGCAAGCATTGTTGCCAAGCCCTATTTCGAAACGAGTTGGAACTATGCAACAGGCAGTGGGGCTGGTGCCCTTTGCGATGGCGGAAAGTGGGATATGGCAAAGACCCCTAGCATTATGGAAGTAGCGACAGGTGGTTTGTTCGGAAACAATCTGCTATCCGTTTGGCTCGATGGAGAAAACTGGGGTGGCGCCTGCAAGTTTAACGTGCCTACAAATACGGGAAGCGATTTTTATTATCGCTTCTATGTTCGGGTCCACGCACCCATAGGATTCGGTTATGCGTACATGCACGGGCTTGCGGAAAGCAACACAGGAGGCGGTGACGCCAATTTCTACATGGGTATTTACGAAGTCAGCACGAATGCTTGGTCTGCCTATTTTGCCACATATTACAGTCAACCCGAGGGTATGGACCAGTATTTCGTGTCACCCAAAACGTTTGCCTTTGAACAGTGGTTTCGGATCGAGGGACATGTGCACTGGGTCAACCATAGCGCCATTGCGCCAACGCAATATGAAATCCGGATTTACGACATCAACAATGCACTTGTGTGTGCACCCAAGGATTTAATGGGAACCACAAGCGGAAAGTCATTGCAGAGCTTCTACGACGCCGGCAAACGCTACTACCAAGCCGGCAACGTCACATCCTGGAAGATGGGCAACAATGGACCGGCCTCGGCCACCGGTTCAAAAGGGAAAATGTACGATCTTTGTTGCGTGGCATTTGCGAACGACAATTGGATTGGACCTTTCACCGGGTTTCCCGGCGATTCCCTCCCACCAATGGCGAATTCCTTTTTTCCCGCCCCGAATGCCTCGGGTATTTCCCCCGGCGCAATCATCCGCTTCCACATCATAGACTCTTCGGCGGTAATGCCTGGGTGTGGAATGGGGGTGGATAGCGCATCTATTGTAATGACCGTGAATGGCACGGCCGTTCCTCGTCTCATTAGCGGCCTTCCGCAGGACTACATGGTGTCCTATCGACCAACCCAGAATTTTTCGGCGGGACAGGTAATCCGTATCACCATCGATGCTTCGGATTTGAAAGGAAACGCAATGAAGCGGGTATCCTATTCCTTTACGATCGCGGCCGGCACACCCATCACCCCGGTTTTGTTATCGCCCGAAGGTCCGTTTTTGTCCATGCGCCCAGCGTCAAGCGGAGTCCATTTCGAACTCGATCTTCCGACACCCGGCGACTTCAGCCTTAAGATATTCGATGTGAGTGGAAAGGAATTGTGGCAGCGCGTCCAAAAAGCGAATATGGCTGGCAGTCAAGACGTCTACTGCAATGCTGTTTCCTGGAATGCTCCCTTCCTTGTGGCGCTCCAACAAGGGCGAACAAGAACCATCTGGCGTCTTCTCCCTTTGGAGTAGCGTTCGGGAGAAAGCCAATTCTTTTTCGCCTTGTTGCGCATATCCCATGGCATGCAGAGAAAGCCCCATGCAAATTACTATGGTGTCCCTTTTGCGGAGCGACTCATTATAGGAATGTCTCCAGGTCCTGCTTCCAGACCGGTTCTTCGTAGGAATGGCCCGAGAAGCTCAGCGTGGCCTTGAACAGCCACGGCCGGACCTTCTTGCCTTCCCGCTTCACGAAGCAGGGAGCTTTGCGGAGCGACTGGTTTGGGAAGCGTATCGTCGAGTGAAGGCAAACGGTGGCGCCGCAGGCGTCGATGCCGAATCCATCAAAGAGTTTGACGCCAACGTAGGTGACAATCTCTATCGGATTTGGAACCGGATGTCTTCAGGCAGTTACTTTCCACTGCCGGTCCGATTGCACGACATACCCAAAAGCGTCGGACGGACGAGAACCTTAGGGATACCGACGGTATTGGACAGAATCGCCCAAACAGCGGCGAAACTGCAACTGGAGCCGAACGTGGAACCCAAGTTTCATCCATCCTCGTATGGATATCGGCCAGGCAAATCGGCGGTGGAAGCTGTAGGGTGGCACGGCAACGGTGCTGGAAGTACAATTGGGTGATCGACTTGGATATCAAAGGTTTCTTTGATAACCTTGATCACTCGATCATGCTTGGCATTGTGGAGCAGTACGCCACGGAGAAGTGGGTACGGCTCTACATCGAACGCTGGCTGAAAGTGCCGGGGGAGGAATCGGACGGCCTGATCGTGGAACGCAGCAAAGGCACACCGCAAGGAGGAGTCATAAGCCCGTTGCTGGCCAACCTGTATCTGGACGAAGCGTTTGACCGTTGGATGGCGGAGCAATTTCCGGCACTGGCATTCGAACGTTATGCCGATGTATCATCGTGTACTGCTACACAAAGAAACAGGCCGAGTATGCGCTGCAATGCATACGGAGCCGGCTTGCGCAATACCGGTTGGAGTTACATCCTGAGAAGACGAGAATCGTCTACTGCAAGGATATCAACCGGACAGACGAACATGAACCACACTTCCTTCACCTTTCTGGGATATGAATATCGGCCCAGACTGAGCAGAGGGAAAAAGGGAAACGTTTTCGTCGGTTTCACGCCCGCAGTAAGTCCGAAAGTCAAGAAGTCCATGTCACAAACCATACGGCAATGGCGGCTAGCGAGCCTCACTCCGTTGACGCTGGCTGAAATAGCGGAACGGATCAATCCCGCTGTGCGTGGCTGGATGAACTACTTTGGGGCATACCGCCGTACCGGACTTTGGCCTATTCTACGTCAAGTAGAACTGGCCCTGGCGCGGTGGGCGGGACGCAAGTATAAGAAACTGCATCGACGGCTCACAGCTGGAACACACTTGCTGCGAGCGCTTCGGAGAAGGGAGCCAACTCTCTTTGCGCACTGGTCGTGGAGTCTGCAAAAGGCCGGGCAGTAAGAGCCGTGTGAATCGAGAGGTTCACGCACGGTTCTGTGAGAAACTGAAGGGGAAGATCCTTAGTTTACTCGACCTTGGATGCCCTGGATGTCGCACCTCAATACGAATGTGCGAAAAAATATTGACACTACGGTAAAGTAAGGGTTATATCAAAATCATAAGATCCGGAAAAAATGTCACCCCCAATGACTCCGTTTTGCGCCCAGGAATTGGCTGGCGGTACACCGATATAGGAGAAGCACCATGGCACAGGTACAATGGATCAAATCGTATCTGGACGGTTTTGCCAAGGCCCACATGGGGAATGGATTTAATAAGATGCATCGCACATCTTTTGCAATTGGATTTTTGCTGGCAGGACTTTTTGCTACAAATGAATCTTCGGCTTTTTCGCAAGTAACGAATTTTTCCCATATTAAAACGGGCGTTGTGAATTATGCTTCAAATTTCTCAACCTATTTGCCGTTGAATATCAAGGATCAAGTGCTCGATTGGCAAGCGCATCATTTCGATATCTTTTTGGGCGGGGCAGACGTGACAATCTACAATCCTAATGTTATATGGACAGCATACAAAGATCATTCGTATGTCTATCCAACAGAAACATATAGTATGAGGCAATTTGCCGAAGATAAGGGATATGACTTCGAGAATGTCTTTTTACATATGAAAACCGATTATCAGGTTTCTTCCGCAAATGCCTGGACCAAAATGGATAAATTCGATGCATTCGAAGGGACCCACGGTGTGCTCACTGTGGTGGGGAGTGTATACGCGGACAAAACCGACGCTGCCTATAATGCAACGCCAAACGATGTGCCGATTACTGAAGCTCTGCTCCTTGGGTATGGTGAGCCTTTTGCGGAAGCAACTTTTGCGTTTGGCACTTTTGCGGTAGGTATCGGTGTTGTGTGGCAATATTGGAACGGATCAATATGGGATTCCTTGGCGGTTCACGATGGAACAAACGGATTTACGGCAAATGGAAAAGTTTCCTTTCTCCCTCCGTCCGATTGGGCGAGAAAGGTTGAAAATGGATCGCAAAGCAAATGGTGGATTCGCGCTGTGGTCAGTGGTGGGGTAACCAAACCGATTGCATCACAAATCACTGGAGACAATTGGTTATCCACCAACGGAATCTTTAATTCCCGCGGGTGGGACGGGAACGATCTCAATCTTGTCAATAAGGGGCTTGGAGAATTGGAATACAATCCAACTCCACCGACAAATGCGACGGCAAAATTTCGCTATCAAGCTCGCGCAACAGGAATGTGGGCATCAACCGCCATGTTTTGTAATCCTTCTGCCGTGCAGAATGGCACGCGTCTTTGGGCTGCCTATCTTGCGGATTTTGCGATCAAGGTGGGGCAAACGCGCAATTTTAGCGGCATTATGTTTGATGATGCTGAAGCTTCCCCGCAGATTTCAAGTCCCAGCAATGCGGTAAGCAGTTATTCAGACTTTGCGGACTATCCGCATGGAACTTTTGCGCAAGAGCGAATGGCACAGCTTCAGGCAGAGGTGGCGATTATTCACAATGCTCTGCCACATTTTAAAGTCGGAAGTAATACCCTTATGCAGTCAATGTTGTATGCAGGGGATTGGGCCTTGCATGAATCATTTACTCAAGTGTGCAATTTGTCTGGAACAAAATTTGCGATGTCCGCTACACCCGATGCTTTATATAGCGCCAGCTTTGACGGGCTTTTACCGGTGAATAATTTAAAAAACGGCGCCGGAATAATTATGATGATGGATACATACGCCAATGGAAAAACGGACCCATTGGGCAATTGGTCCTATTGGGACCGGGGAAATCGAGGACCAATGTCGGCCTTGGCGGTGTATTATATCGGAGCAAATAATAACACGTACTTTTCTTATAATTCCCAAGGAACCTCTTATTTTGAGACAGATGATTTCATCTATTATGACACGCATACAACGATCATTACGCAAAATTTGGCCGTCGATATAAGCGACGCAACTAAAAATATTTACGGCGCGGATTTTTCATCCTTTCCATCTTCAGGCACGCTTCCACTTAGGATAGGCGACGGAGAAACAACCGTGGATATAGTGGCAAGCTTTACCAAAATAGGCAAAAACCAATTGCAGACGACCGGGCCTATTCGCTTCAGTCATTCAGCAGGTGAGAGAGTACGGTTTTCATTGCGCGGCCATCAGGCAGTGGATGCAATACCCCCGGTTGAGCGTGTGTTGCGATGGGCGAACACTTTTCCAGCGGTTTTTGTGGATGTGGGAATTCCCGATGGTTCTGGATATAACAATGGAAATCCTGATTTTGCCTGGAAAACCGGCGCGCAAATTGGCGGTGGGCAAAATGGCGTCTGGAGACGAGACTATACAAAGGCCGTTATCGTCCAACGGCCGGATGCCTGGAACACCACTAAAAGGGAATTTGACACTTATTCATTCCCGATTGACCTTGGGGGCACATTCTATCCTTTATACGCAGATGGCACAACTGGCGCCGCTATAACTTCAATTGCTTTGCGGACCGGCGAGGGTGCGATCCTCATGAAGGCCCCTGTTGTCGCGCGCATAAGCTCATCGAGTTCGGAATCGACGAGCGATATTCTGCTCCTGAAGTGCAGCCCAAATCCGGTCCATTCGGGAGCAATTATCAGCTATCAGCTTTCATCCGTCAATTCTCAGTCCGCCCACGGCGGACCGGTAAAATTAGTGGTTTATGACGCAAAAGGCAAGGTGACGAAAATATTAGTAAATAAAACTCAACCGGCAGGGAAATATGCGGCCATTTGGAATACCGCCGGACTGCCCTCTGGCCTATATTTTTGCAAATTACAGGTAAAGGAGAAAGCGTTAATTGAAAAATATCTGCTGTTGAAATAGCGAGGTTGCCATGGCGCCGGTTATATTTTGGTTTTATCTGATGGTTGCCGTTTCCTCTCTGTTTCAAACCGCAGTCTGGAGCCAGCTCTCGGTGGCAGCCCACAGCAGCCCCAAGAGACCGGAGTTGGCATGGCTTAGGTTGACTTGATCAAAATACTGCGAATGGCCAATGCCGGGAGGACAGACATGTTCAATCCGGGTTGTTGGATTATCGGTGACCCGGAGTTTCTGAAGGCGGCAATAGCTGCAGAAAAGCTGAACGGGATTAGGCTGGCACTGTTGGCGTGTTGACGGATCTCTGCAGCGGCCCTCCAGTGTCTGGCCCTGGACTGCGTCGGCAATCGCAGAACCCTCATGAACCTGGCCTCCATGGCCCTGCAGGTCGCAGCCGAACGAAATGAATATGTCATCACAGTAGAGTGCAGAGCGTAAGATCTTGAACTGTGGCCGGGGGGGGATG
>CAYVZU010000058.1:0-23542 GCA_964455935.1 uncultured Fibrobacterota bacterium | reverse complement strand
GAAATGCAGCTGACAAGCCGTTCGTTTTCGACAACCGGGAAGGTCTTGTAGTGCAGTTTATAGACATAGTCCTCAATCAGGTCGTGGATCGTGAGACCGGGGCTGACGGCAATCGGCTCCTTTTTCATGAATCGTTCGACCGGCTCGCCCTGGAGCGCACGGTTGATTAGAACACGTTGATACGAAAGTTGGGCCGCGTTACGCAAAAAAAGCCCGATGAGGATCCACCACAGTCCGCCTACCATGGCCCCGTTGAAAATGGCAAAGAGGCCCAGAAAGATCAGAAAGAGGCCGAAGAATGAGCCTGTTCCAGCCGAAACGCGGGTTGCCCAGCGCAGGTCCTTCTTCCAGGACCAGAGCGCGGAGCGAAGGACCCGTCCGCCATCCAGCGGAAACGCGGGCAGGAGATTAAAGGCCGCAAGCAGAAGGTTAATGGATCCGATATAATTGAGGATTCCCATCACGGGAACGGTCCACGCCTCGGCCTTGCCCATCTGGTGAAGCCCCAGGAAGCCCAGTCCAATCAAAACGCTTGCCAGAGGGCCGGCAATGGCCATGGAAAATTCCGCGCGCGGGCTCTCGGGCTCTTCCTCCATTTCCGCGACCCCGCCAAACACGAAAAGAGTGATTCCCTTCATGGAAAGACCAAAGCGCCTTGCCACAATCGAGTGAGAAAATTCGTGAACGATTATCGAGGCGAACAGCCCCAGCGCGCCCAAGACTCCCATAATCCAATACGTGGAAAGAGATAAATCCTGGTAATAAACAGGGAATACGGCCCGCGCCAAAGACCAGGTAATAAGCAGGGCAATAATGAGCCAGCTGGCATCGACTCCCACTTTGAAACCAAGAATGCGAAACAGGGTCACGCGTCGGCCAAACATGAGAGCTCCAGTTTAAAGAGGATGGCTACGGGTGCCGGAACCCGGGGACGGGCGAGACAATCCGAATTGATGAACTTCCTCAATTGGAGTTGCGGAGTTTGCGCTGGGCGATCATGACCCCAAACGGGTTCATGAAATCGGGCATTGTCTTCCCTTAATCGGTTGACAGGATCTGTATCGCCTCGACCGGGCAGCTTTCAGCCGCTTCCCGGCAACGGTCCTCAAAAGCGGGCAGAATCAAGTCGGCGTGCTCTTCGGCTTTTCCGTGAAAGCCAAGATCAAAAGCATCGGGGCATATGTCGGCGCAAAGGCCGCACCCCACACAGCTCTCCTGGTCGATCAACGCCCTCATGCTTCCTCCTCGTCGCTATTCATTTGCGATGCAATAGCCGTACCAAGTCACGGGAAGCAAGTTAAGCGCGGGATTGTCCCACAATTCCTAAGCACGGTCGGGAGCGACCGTGCCACACAAAGCCATAATTATCCGGCCGAAACTCCCCGTATTCTCAATTTTGAAAATTGGGTTCGCTGGGCGATGCGGGTTGACAGGATTTAATCTTGTTGACCCTGCGATACAGTGAGGCGCGCGAAATGCCCAGCGCTCTGCTGGCCTTCTGCGTATCCCCATTGTACTTATCCAGTGTCCTCTGAATATGGACCTTCTCCACATCATCAAGACTCGACAGCGAATCGGGGATCGACACGGCTGTTACCCGTGGATTCTCCAATCCGGGGAAGTGACAAGGGGCAATGGGCTGGCCCCGGGAAAGAAGCAAAGCGCGTTCGAGCATGTTGCGCAGCTCCCGGATGTTTCCGGGCCAGTTATATTTGACCAGCAGATCCATGGATTCGGGCAGCAGCTCCGGCGTGGGTGTTCTAAGGCTCTTCAGGAGGTGTTGAGCCAGGGCCGGAAGATCTTCCAGCCGTTCGCGCAACATTGGAAGGTTAATGGGAAAAACGCAAATTCGAAAGAACAAATCGCTTCGGAACCGGCCCCGTTCCACCTCGCGCGGCAGGTCCTGGTTGGTTGCGCAGACCAGGCGAAAATCGCTCTTTCTCTCCTTCGCCTCACCCAGCCGCCGATAGCTCTTCTCCTCGATGGCCTTGAGAAACTGGGCCTGCACCCCGGGATCCATGTCGCCGATCTCATCCAGGAACAGGGTTCCGCCATCGGCCACCCCTATCAGGCCCTGCCGGTCCTGTACCGCCGAGGTAAAGGCGCCCTTGGCGTGGCCGAACAGCTCGCTCGAAAGGAGCTCGCCCCGCAGACTGGCGCAGTTCACCTCCACATACGGTCCGCCGCTGCGCGAACTGTGCTCGTGAATCCAGCGCGCCAGAACCCCTTTTCCGGTCCCGGTGTCCCCTTGCAGCAGAACGACCGATTCATTTTCGGCAACCAGGGTGGATAATTCAAGGACTTTCTTGATGACCGGACTCTCGCCGAAAAAGGGCTCCTCTTTCCGTGTGGTAGCACGCTGCAGAACATCCTTCCGCCGCAGGCTCTCCAATTCCAGGCTTTTCTTCAGGAACACTTCCAGATCGGTCAGATTGATGGGTTTGGTCAGAAAATGGTCGGCGCCCCGGCGCATGGCCTCCACGGCCAGGGGAATGTCGCCGGACCCGGTAATGATAATAATGGAGATGCTGGGATTGTTTTTGCGCACCTCGGTGATCCAGTCGATCCCGTTTCCATCGGGCAGATTAAGATCCAGCAGCAAAGCCTCGAAGCGCTTGGATGGAAGCACGTTTTGCCCTTCGCTCAGGCTTGGGGCCGTATGAATCGTATATCCGGCATTCGAGAAATACCTGGAAAATGCGAACCGCGTTGCATGATCGTCGTCGACAAGCAGGATACTAGCCGCCATAACACTCCCTTGTTTCAAACATAAAGTACCGGATTTCGGAGCCCAGATCAATAGCCTGAATACGGGATCGGGCTACGTCCAAGGACGGTATGCTATTTTCTTGAAATGGATCTGTTCCGCAATCGCAAACCATCCTTCGATGCAGGCCGGCGCGCTTTTGGCGCGGCATTGGGCCTGCTCCGCGATCATCGGACAGCGGTCCTTCTGTGCCTTCTTGGATTCGTCGCGGTCTCGTCGGTTGGTCTTTGGCTGGGGGGGCGGCTCCTGCGCCGTCATGTGCTGCGTTCCGCCCGCGAATTGGTTGAACTCGAACGCAACGGTCTTCTCTCCCGCGACTATGGGTATGCCTGGAGTGAGATCAACCAGGTTCGCCGGATGCAGAATATCGATGACGGAATTCTGGGCGGAAAAACAAGTGGAAACGCGCAAGAGGGCGCAAAACCCGGCGCGGCCGATTTTCCGTCGCTGGCCGCTGTGGACGAATTAAACCGGATCCGGTCCTACGCGAATTCGATTTCCGTTGTGGACCGCAACAATCTGCCGCTGGCGGAAATGCGGACAACCCATACGCGCGTCAGGCCCGGCGAGATGAATTCGGTTTTTCTAAATGCGCTGATTCTGGCCGAGGATCGGCACTTCCATCAGCGGGCTCTGGCCTACGATTACCGCGGAATCCTTCGCGCCTGCGCCACGGCCGCGCTCCGCTCGGTGCGCCGGGGCCGTTTGTCGGCCCCGCGCGGCACCAGCACAATACACCAGCAGGTGGCCCGTTTTCTCCTGGCCAAAGTCAATGCCCGGGGATTGATCTATACCGAACGGAGTCTTGGCCGAAAAATGGAGGAACTGCGACTGGCCCAGGCCTTAATGATGGAATACTCGGGCGACGAAATTCTTGAGGTTTATTTGAACCACTGCATCAATGCGGGCGGGGGCCTTGTGGGCATCTATGACATTGCGCAGGCGCTTTTCGGCCGCGCACCCTCGGACCTTGACGAGTGCCAGTGCCTGTACCTGTCCCGGTTGGTCAAGTGGAACAAAAATCTTCCGCGCAAAGTAATCCGGCAGGTCAAGGTCGATCTTCCCCGCATCGGCCCCGCGCTGGGCTGGAGCAGCAGGAAATGCGATTCGCTGAGTCGGGCCATGGACGGGATCGAACTTGCGCCCAGCCTGCCCGCGCCGGGAACCCAAAATCCCATGATCGATCTGGCCAACGAATACTGGCTCCAGATCTGCCGCAACAACGGCGTGGGCGAACCCGAGCTGGCCGAAATGGATTTCGCGCTGCCCAACACCCTTATCCGCCGCAAAGGGCGGCTTAGGATCCAACTCACGATCGATGCCCGTATCCAGGTCCAACTGGAATCGCTGGTGCGCGGCCGCGGCTTCGGCGGCGACACCGTTCTTGTCCAGAACGCGCGCATCGGCAGCTTCGGTGAGAACCTTGCCAGGCGCAGCACGCCGCCCGACACGCTCAGCCGGCCCCGGCTCCTGCTGCGGGACACCAGCTTCGCCGAGCCCGGCGGCGCGACGGCCACGGCCATGTGCAAAGGCGATACGGTGGTTGTCTCGGTGCGCTATCGCAAGTTGTCGCCAAACAAGGTCCGGCGCTCGGTGTTCTATTTCCGCCGTGACAGCGTGCGGGTTGCGGGCCAGTATTATTCCTACGCAATCATGAATTCCACGACCGGGGAGCTTTTGGCGTATTTTTCCCGTGACCGGGCCGGCAGCCGGCTAAGTTCGCTGCTGCGCAACCGGACTCCCAACGGTTCCTCCGTCGCCAAACCCATTCTAATCGGCCTCAACTACGACCGCGGCGCCTTCGGCCCCCAGCAGATGATCACCGACAGCCTTGAAGTACCGTCCCAGCTGCCCTGGTGTCGGACCTTCCTGCGGACTCCGGCCGGGCCCGTGGGCATGACCTACCTGCGGGCGGCCGAGACAGGCGGCTACCCCGTGCGCAACCACAACTTCGCCTTTGACGGGTACGATTTCGTTTTCAACCATCTGGCGCAATCCAACAACATCGTGGGGGTTGAAGCCGCTTACCGCCTGGATTGCGACAGAAAGGCGGGCACCGCGCAAGCGGCCTGGCTGCGACGCGCCCTCGAACGAATGTCGACTCCGGACCAACTCGAACACGCCCCTTCGACCATCACGGGTGTGCGCTTATACGCGCTGCTGGCCTCCCTGGCGGGCGCGCCGTCCGATTCGGTTTCGGCCAAAGGGCTCCGTATCGCCCTCCCCGATAACTTCTACTCCGTTGCATTGGGCACTCTGGAGCTGAGCCTTTACGAGCAAATGCATCTTTTCAACGTGCTCTACGGCAACCAACTGGTTCGCAATCCCGCCGGCCGGCCGGGACTGGTCGTAAAGTCCGTCTGGGTGTCGGACCGCAAAATCGAATTTGCAAACGACATTGCGCGTGTCACCATATTCGAGGATTTCGACCGGCTTAGGCCGGTCCATCTGGCTCTTCACAAGCGATTGCTCAGCAATCCGGCCGACGGCCTGTCGGGCTTCGATCTGGCCTGCGACAGCGCTCGAATTCGCCATTATGATTTCTCGGGAATCGACCGCCCCAGTCATTTCGCCAAAAGCGGAACCACGGACCCCGTGCTGCGGCCCTATGACGCCGACCTCACTTCGGCCAAGCGGACGAACTACGGCCTTTGGAACGCCGTGTTGCGGCTCCATCTGTCCCGGGAGGACGTACCCGACTCTCTCTGGGGTGTTCCCGTTTCTCCCCCCAAGTCCATGGCCCCGGAGACATTGGATGTGACCGTGGCCTGCGTGGGCGAGTGCCATAAAAACACGGGGGCGCCGGAAGGCAAAGTACTGCACAAATTTCTCACGAACGGGCTCCTGCGAAATTTCGGCCTGGTTTGCCAGGGACCCGGTTATTACAGGGTATACGAGCAATCGTTGCTCGAATCCACTCCCGATTCAATTCTTCTGGCCAACCCATACGAGCCGGAGGGCATGAACCGGTCAGAAATCCGGCGGATTCAAAACAAAACCCGCACCCTGGAGCGGGGCGCGGCCGGGCTGGAACAGGTCCGCTTCAAGAAAAGGTTTCTCTTTGGTTTCGGGCTGGACCGGAAGGCCGAACTGCGCCTGCTCAGGCTTGCCCCGTATATGGGGGCTGCTTCCCAGAACTACCTGAGCATTTTAGAAGACCTTGGCCGTGCCGGCAATCCTAGCCAGGCTCGCGCCCAAATAAAAAAACTGGCCGGTTTCCAGCCGCCGAATCGCTACAGCAGGGAAGAGCTCGATATCATTCTGGAGGCCCTTGAACGGAGCTTATCGGAAATGAAATAGGATAGCGGACCAAGGGATCTTTTCTTCAGGATTGACCGGCAGAAACAGCAAAGGCCGCTTTCGCGGCCTTTACTGTTAGACAAACCTGAATAACTGCGCTTAGAAAGCGTAGGTCGCGCTAATGCGCGTCGCAATGCTTTCCAAGGTGCCGTTAAAGATATTGCTGTACGGCAGCCTCTCATTGCCAGACACGTCGAAGCGAAGGCGATCGCCCACCTTCAGGCTTACGCCGGCACCAATCACGTCGTCCGCACTGCGGTCGTTATCCGTGTTGGTGGACTTGCTGACATAGGCTTCCCCATCGGAGCTCTGTTCGTTGTAGCTGACGGTTTTGCGGCCGCCAACGCGCAACGTGAACCACGGCCAGGCAATCTGCTTCTCGATGCCGAAGCTGAAGGTGATCTTGTTGCTGGTCAGCGTATCCTCTTCGGTCACCACATCCTCGTTGTCATCGAGCGAGTAGCTCGTGCTGCGGTCCCGGCCGTATTCGTATTCCAGGCCGGACCAGAACGATCCACCCTCGATCTCGCGCGCGTAGCCCATTCCGGGGCTCACGGAGAGAATCGTATCATTGACAACCGAGGTCTGGGAGAACTTGAACGAGGGGACAACCTGACCGCCCACCTGGGTCACGCTTAGGAAAGCCCGGGCGCTGAGACCGATCGTGTTCTGGGCCTCATCAAGGGCCTGAACCGCATCGGCATTGTAATAGGTCAGGCGCGCATAAGTGAATGCGGCATCCACAAAGTCCTTCTCGCTTAGTTTCATCAGAAATCCCAGGTCACCACGGAGAATTCCGCTGGCGGCCTTGCGGCTCTCATTGACAAGCGAGTCCTGGGCCACACGAAAAACGTGAATGCCAACACCCATATTGCCGAGATTGTAGCCAAGGAAAACCTCGGCTTCGCCCACCGGCGCCGGTACCGTGGCTTCCGCGATATCATAACGGAGGCTGTCAACGATGAACCGTCGTCCGCCGATGACGTAAAGGCTGTCGGTCGTATCAGCCGCCGCCACCGTGTCGCGGTTCCACAGCGAATCGTAAATCACAAACATCATCTGGCCGTAGTCACGTTTGTAGCTCAGCGAGCGCCGCGACATAAGGAACTCTTGGAGCGGGTCGTGACGGTTGAACGCCGCGCCCACAGCGACTTTGTTGATGGTTGTCCAGGCGCCGAACCATTGGCCCGAAAGCGAATAGGGCCAATCCTGCTCAACGTATTTTCCCAAGCTTCCGGTAAGGATGTTGGGGTAGACAACAAAGTACGCCGGATTGCTGAACATGGCCATTTCATCCAGCATGAAACGGTCCGTTTTGCCCATGGATTCGATCCGACTCTCTGTGGCATATGTTCCAGCCACAGAAACGATCATCAGGGCGAAGAGGATGATAAAGGTTTTTTTCATTATCGCAACCTCCTTCACTTAGAACGAGTACGTGGCCGAAACGCGGGTTGCCAATCGCTTACCGACATCGCCCAGGTAGCCGAACGGGTTCTGATACGGGAAATTTTCATTGATGGTTCCATCGACCCGCAGCTTGTTCCCAAAATTGAAACCGACACCAAAGCCGATCACGTCGAGAATGCTGCTGTCATCATCAACATTGGTGACCCACTTTTCAGTGGTTCTGGTCCGGGTGCCGTTTTGGAAATGCTTCACCACCCGCTGCTGCGTCACGACCTTCTGGCCGCCGACGCGAACCACAAACCACTTCCAGACGATATTCTTCTCGATCCCGAAGCTGACCCGAGCCGAGTTGTTCGTGGTATCGGTGGTGAACACGCTGTCCTCCACCCGCGCCCAGTCCATCTGCTCGCTGGCGTCCTCAACATAGCGGCTCTGGCCGCTGATTCCGGCATAGAAAATGCCTTTTTCGATGTCTTTATTGAGTCCCAAACCGCCCTCGAGAATATTTTCGCTGTACACATTGACCTTGGAATCGGCATACTTGAAGACCGGAACCAGCTTGCCGCCAAGCTGCGGCATATCATAGAATATGCGCACGTTCGCAAACAGGGCCTTCTCGCTTTCTTCGTTGTTGAAAGCGCTGACGATTTCGGGGATGCTGCTGCTCGGGGGCTTCAGCTTGAAGGTCACATCGGCAATTCCAACCGCGACCTCGATGCTGTGATTGCCCAGGCCGTAATTGACGCCGATGTCGCCGCGGTACACGCGGGAGCTGGCCTGATTATCTTCGTCGTCTTTCACGCCGCTGTCCTGACTGGCCATATAGAAATGGCCGCCCACATGCAGGTCCTTGCCATTCGAATAGCCCAGGAAGAACTCGGTCTTGCCCAGGGGCGCGGGAATCGAATTGGTGTAAACAATCTGGTCGACCGTATCGTAGGGCGGAAGGGCCCAGATCGGCCAGGTTTCGACGGCAATGGAATCGGCCACTGTGCCCGAGACCACCATGTCGAATGTAATGATGCTGTCGTTCATACGGAGCGTATCAACCGCGCCGGA
Source organism: uncultured Fibrobacterota bacterium (assembly GCA_964455935.1). Classification (GTDB taxonomy): domain Bacteria; phylum Fibrobacterota; class CAYVZU01; order CAYVZU01; family CAYVZU01; genus CAYVZU01. The sequence continues at coordinate 15,006 of CAYVZU010000058.1, read as the reverse complement.
GGGTGTCAGCGTCCACCGGTTGGAGTTAAGAGAATCGCGGTAGGCGAATTGCCCGATGAGCAGCCGCTCATCTTTCCAGGAATCTCCAGCTCCGTTTTCGAAATCGACAACAATCTTTTTTGAACTGTAGTTTCTAAGCTTTGTAACCAGGTCGTCATCGCGGTTGAACGCCAAACCGAGCGTAACTTTCGATCCGTCGCCCAATTTATACGAGGCGGCGCCTCCGAACCATTGCCCCACTGGGTCTTTCGCCATATCCTGCCAGCTTTCCCAAGCGCCAACCCGGCCCAATTCGCCGGTCAGAAAATTGGCGTAGAGATTGACATTAGCCGGGTTGGTGAAAATGCTGATGTCGTCCATGAAAAAATCATCCGATTTTCCCATCGACTCAACTCGGCTGTATGTCGCATGGCTCACTGCGGCGAGACCGAGCAGTGCGACAAGCAGGCAGATGAAGTGCTTTTGTCTCACGACTCCCTCCTTTAACTGTGAATCTCTCGACAAAAAATCAATGTCCGTGAAGATACTCGTCCTTGTGGCCGCTCCTTTCGTTCGGTTTGGTCCGTAATTTGGTCTGTGTGACTGGCCGTGCTGGAATTATCGATACACATGGATTTCATTTGGAGGGATCAATATAAATCGCTATAAAAAAACTTGTCAACCCTTTAAACCACTTGGCGCTTACAGAAACAGGGACACCACAACGTAATCCAAAATCAAAATGGTGACCGAAGCCGCTACAACGGCCCTCCGCGTATAGACTCCCACGCCTTCGGCCCCACCGCTTGCGGAGAACCCGTAATAGCACCCCATCAGGGCGATGGCGCTGCCGAACACAAACCCTTTGAGAATTCCGATATAGATATCCTTGGGCACAAAGAACAGTCGAATGCCGTTGAAAAAAACGGAAGCATCGATGTTGACAAAGACAACGGCCACCAGCAGACCTCCAAGAAGGCAGATAAAATCCGCATAAATCGTCAGAACCGGGAGCATAATCAGACAAGCGATAAGCTTGGGCGCCAGCAGGAACCGGAACGGGTCGAGGGCAAGGCATTCCATGGCGTCGATTTGCTCGGTAACCCGCATGGTTCCCAGTTCCGCGGCCATGGCCGCGCCAATTCGACCTGCAATAATCAGGGCCGTCAAGACCGGACCCATTTCGACCATGATCGCCTTTTCCACCGCGAATCCCAGATAGGCCAGGGGAACGTAGTCGCCGAACTGGTAGGCGGCCTGCGCCGAAACCACGGCGCCCGTAAAAAGCGAGGATAAAAAGACAATCGGCAGCGAACTGATGCCGATCAGCATCATCTGCTCCATTGTCAGGTGGAGATTTCGCGGGGCCATGGGAACCACGCGCAGAATGCGCCAGTAGAAGACCGATAGCGCGCCCAATTGCTCTATGGTGCCGCGCACGTTGGCCCCAACAGCTTCAGCGCTTCGATCCAGAAATGAACGGAATTGCATCTTCGTTGAAATACTTATCGTGTTCGCTGGAAATCAACGCGGGGAGAAAAGTGGATGCATGGATGCGAATGACCGGGCATTGATTCAAACGCGCAGAGCCATCGCGATCCTGGTCCGGGCCGCATTAACGCATTAACCTATCCGCGCATTCACGATCCATAGCTATGCAGGCAGGCGAAACTCCTGAATTTTCCGGTAGATCGCGCCCTGCGGCAACAGCGACGACTCCCAAAGCTCGATCCGGTCCACCAGAAGATCCGCCGGATGGGATGGAAAGCGTAAATCGAGAGCCGATGCCGTGATGGGTTTCTTCATGCGAGCCAAGGTTACATGGGCAACGGCCTCGGCGCGCTCGGTCTGTTCGGCCATGAACGGCCTCAGTTCACGCGCCAGTCCGGCGACAATGTCATTGAACCGGGCATGACGGGCGAATACCGCCCAAACCATGCGCGGACGCCGGGGATCCGGGGCGGGCCGGATCGCCTCGAATCCGATACGAAATGATTTCACCCGTTGGGAAGCTGCTGTAATGCGCTCTGCGACTTCAGGCATTCGACCGGAATCGACATCGCCGATGAAACAGACGGTGATATGAAGATTCGCGACGGCCGCCCAGCGTAGTCCCGGAATGTCCTCGTTTCTCTTCGCAATCGGGGACAGCGCTTCAATCCACTCGGCGGAAAGAGGAATGGCCACAAACAGGCGAAGCGATTCACCGGGCGCGGCGAAATTCAACCTATTTTCTCCGGGCAGGCCGCGCAGGCCCTTACGCTATATTTATGGACCATTGTGGCGGGATAGTAGCTCTCCTTGGCCTTCCGAAGCCCCGGAACGCCCAAATCCTGCTCGCGGTTGACCCACCGGAATTCCCGCAGCGCGTTTCGACAGAACCATTGATTGACCAATGGATAGAGCCCTTTGATTTCGGGATGCGCTTTCTCGAAATGGATCACCGCCGTATCGGCATTGAGGCGTTCGGCAAAGGTGACTGCGGCCAATTCACCGTTTACAAAAACCGTACCCCCAAGCACGCGGAAGCGGACATAATCGTGAAGCAGGATTCGGATGGCGCGCTGCTCGCAAAAAAGATCCTGGTTGTCGGAGCAGTTGCGGATGCGGCACCATTCATCGAGAAACCCTTTGCAGGCCGGTACCATCTCGGCCGTGAAGGGCCGGTACTCGCAGCGATGCTCTTTGAGGCAGTTGACAATGTGATTGCGTTTGCTGTGGTAACGTCGCCCTGCAAGTTCGGCAAGGTCCGAATGGGCGTAGACGTAGTCCCAGGCATCCCGGTCTTCGCGAACTGTATAGCCCAGCGCTTTCAGCGCTTCGGCTTCGTGCCGAGAAACCCGTTCGAGACGGAATTCCATTTGAAATTCCGCCATCAGTTCCTGCAGTCGGCGCACCTTTTCCCGGATGGAACAAGGCCCTATGGGAACAAATCCATAATAGTGATCGCCCGTCTTCCTGATGATGAAGAGCGTTTCGCCCTCCAAACGGACATAAACCGGATGGCACATGCACCAGGCCCACAGGTTGACGAAGGTCAACTCGGAAACCATCGGCGGGTGTTCGGCCAGAAGCCGATCCAGAAGACCCTGGTGCTGTAGATCGAGAGGTTCGAAAAGCCCCAGCAATGCCATTCATTAAATATAGTTGAGTTGGTTTGGGTGCAAAAAGAAGATTATGGAGCACCGTTCCATCGTAGACGTTCAGCACAAGAGCGTCAACGTTCTTGAAAGGATTTGTCCCATGAGCATTCGCGTCCGCTTTGCCCCCTCTCCCACCGGGTTCCTCCATATCGGCGGAGCCCGTACAGCTCTTTTCAACTGGTTGTTTGCCCGGGCGACCGGGGGCGCATTCATCCTTCGCATCGAAGACACGGACCGCTCGCGCTATGTTGCCGAAGCGGAAGCCGACATCCTGGCCAGCCTGCGCTGGCTGGGCCTTGACTGGGACGAAGGACCTGACAAGGGTGGAGCGTTTGTGCCATACCATCAATCCAAACGAACATCGCTTTATAAGGAACAGATCGAATTCCTGCTTGAAAAAGGCGCCGCCTATCGCTGCTTCTGCACGCCCGAGCGGCTGGATCAGATGCGAAAAGAGCAGGAGGCGCGCAAGCAGACAACCGGATACGACCGGCATTGCCGGCACCTGGCGCCCGAAGCAGCCGCGCAAAGGGCTCAGGCCGGCGAACGCCACGTGGTCCGACTCAAGATCCCGCTCGAGGGCAAAACACGCTTCCACGATGAGATCCGCGGCGACATCGAATACGACAACACAGCCCTGGACGATCTTGTCCTGCTGAAAGCCGACGGGTTTCCAACCTATCACCTGGCCAATGTGGTCGACGATCATTTCATGGAGATCACGCATGTGCTGCGCGGAGACGAGTGGATATCAAGCACGCCGCGCCACGCGGTCCTGTATCAGGCCTTTGGATGGACTCCGCCCAAATTCGCGCACCTTCCTTTGATTCTGGCGTCGGACGGAGGCAAGCTCAGCAAGCGCCATGGCGCGACGTCCGTGCTCGAATTCCGCAATTCCGGCTACCTCCCCGATGCGCTCTTCAACTTCCTCGCGCTGTTGGGCTTCGCGCCGGGTGAGGACCGGGAAATTATGCCCAAGGACGAAATGGCCAGGACGTTTTCCATTGAAAAGATCACGCCCAAAGCCGCGGTCTTTGATTCCAAAAAACTGGAGTGGATGAACGGGCAATACATGCAAAACCGAAAACCCCGGGACCTGGCGGCGGAAGTGCTTCCGCTCTGGAGAAATAAGGGGTGGGTTGCCGCGGACGCCCGGCCCGATGATCCCTATCTAACGCGCGTGGTCGAGCTTCTGCAGGCACGGGCCAAAAAGCTGCCCGAACTCGTTGAAGGTTCCATCTACTTCTTCGTGGACCCCGCCCAGTACGAGGCCAAGGCCGCAAAGAAATATTTCAACGCCCAAAGCGCGGGCATGCTCAACGAAATGGCGGATGCGCTTCAGAAATTGGAACCCTTCAGCGCTGCTTCCGCCGAGAACCTGTATCGAACCGCATCGGAGCGGAAAGGGCTTGGCATGGGCGAATTGGTGCACCCCACGCGGCTGGCTGTCAGCGGGCTTAGCTTCGGCCCGGGCCTTTTCGAAATGATGGAGACGCTGGGGAAAGAACGATCCCTCAAGCGCATGCGCGCGGCCGCGGAACAAATCCAGAGCGGGCAGATTCAGATGGTTTAGCGCCGTTATCTCGAATCTTGTAGGGACACGGCACCCGTCCTCCGTAGCACTGCGGAGGGTGGATGCTGTATCCGGCCCCCAAAAAGTATTTTGGAAGAAAACAAGTAACTACTCACGTCTCTCGAAAGAACCATGAAACCACAGAGCATCACTGAGGTCGGAGAAGAGGACCCAGAGAGGGAAAAGATCTTTTTCCGGCGCGGTGCGCGCCAGAAAGATTTCCCTCTGTGCTCTCATCTTCACCTCGGTTTTCTCTCTGTGGTTTCATGGGAACCTGAGTAGTTACGAAAACAATATGAAAACCCAGGCAGGAAAAAAACCATGAGCAATTCCACCAATCCCGCGGAAAAATCGTCCGAAAAGCCCGCGCCCACGGTTCACTTCATCCGCGAAATCATCAACGAGGACCGCAAGAACGGAAAAAATGGCGGCCGCGTGCACACACGGTTTCCGCCCGAACCCAATGGGTATCTGCATATTGGCCATGCAAAATCCATTTGCCTGAATTTTGGAATGGCACGGGAGTACAACGGCAAATGCAACCTGCGTTTTGATGACACCAATCCAAGCAAAGAGGAAGTCGAATACGTCGACTCCATTCAGGAAGACGTGCGCTGGCTTGGTTTCGACTGGGAAAACCGTCTTTTCTATGCGTCGGATTATTTTCACAAAATTTATGAATTTGCCGAGGAGTTGATCGGCAAGGGCAAAGCTTACATCTGCGACCTGACGGCCGACAAGATCCGCGAGTACCGCGGTACGCTCACCCAGCCTGGCAAGGACAGTCCCTACCGGGGCCGAAGCGCGGAGGAAAGCCTGGATCTTTTCCGCCGGATGAAGGCGGGCGAGTTCGCCGACGGGTCCCGCGTGTTGCGCGCCAAAATCGATATGGCCTCTCCCAACCTGAACATGCGCGATCCGGTCCTATACCGCATTCTCCGCGCCGAGCACCACCGCACCGGCAACACATGGTGCATTTATCCCATGTACGACTATGCCCACCCCATCAGCGATGCGCTGGAGGGGATCACGCATTCGATCTGCACGCTGGAGTTCGAGGCGCACCGGCCCCTGTACGATTGGGTCCTCGACAACATCACCATCGCCTGCCATCCGCGGCAGATCGAGTTTGCGCGGCTTAACATGACCTACACCATGATGAGCAAGCGCAAATTGCTGGAACTGGTCAAAGGCGGCCACGTGGATGGTTGGGACGATCCGCGCATGCCCACAATCTCCGGCCTGCGCCGGCGCGGCTACAGCCCCGAGGCGATTCGCGACTTCGCCGAGCGTATTGGCGTGGCCAAGCGCGACAGCACGGTGGACGTGGCATTGCTGGAGCATTGTGTTCGCGAGGACCTCAACAAGAAAGCCGCTCGCGTCATGGGCGTGTTGAAGCCCCTGAAAGTTGTGATCGACAACTATCCGGCCGACCAGGTCGAAGAGCTCGAGGCCATCAACAATCCCGAAGACCCGTCGATGGGCACGCGGACCGTTCCGTTCTGCGGGGAAATCTACATCGAACGGGATGACTTCAAGGAAGTGCCGCCCAAAAAATATTTCCGGCTGTCTCCGGGAAACGAAATCCGCCTCCGCTACGCTTACTTCATTACCTGTGTCGGCGTGGAAAAAGACCCAAACACGGGCGAGGTTACCCTTGTCCATTGCACCTACGATCCCAAGACCCGGGGCGGCTCATCGCCCGACGGCCGCAGCCCCAAGGGCACGTCGCACTGGGTCTCGGCCCGCCACGCGGCGCAAGCCGAAGTCCGGTTGTACGACGTCCTGTTCACACGGGAAAATCCCGGCGATCTGCCGGAAGGTGAGGACTGGAAAAATTACCTTAACCCCGCCTCCTTACAGGTTGTCCGCACTTGTCAGGTGGAGCCCGGATTGAAGTCGGCTGCGCCGGGCTCGCGGGTCCAGTTCGAGCGGGTCGGATACTTCTTCGTGGATCCCCGGGACTCCAAACCCGACCGCCTGGTCTTCAATCGGATTGTGAGCCTCAAGGACACCTGGGCAAGAGTGCAGAAGAGCGGGAAATAGGGCGATCCGCAGATTACGCAGAATGAACACAGATGAAGAGCTTCTGGAGACATCTGTGGCCATCTGCGACATCTGCGGATGGAATCTTATCCGAACTGCACAGCATTGTCGAGCCCCTCGTCTATTTCGTTTTTCCAAATTTCTGTTTGACCTGCGCAAAAATTCTGGGCCGTGGCGAACTTCTCTTCTGCAATACCTGCTGGGAGGCGATACCCAAGGCCGAGCCGACGGAATGCCCATTTTGCTGGGTCCGCAATCCGGCGCCCTATTGTCAATGCCTGGAGTTCCGGCAGACGCACCTCCAGTCCCTTGTCTCGGGTTGGATGTATCGCGGCCCGGCCAAAGACATCGTGCACCAGATTAAATATGGGCGCAAACGCAAACTGGGAATGGATGCCGGGGTCCGGCTGGCCCAACGAATCGCCGGGTGTCTTCCCAAAGTGGACTTCGCCATGCCGGTTCCCGGACATGCGGCCCGCGTACGGGAACGCGGCTTCAATCAAGCCGGCGTCATAGCCCAGGGATTCTGCCGCGAAGCCCGGATTCCATTACGCGCGGATCTTCTTCAAAGAGTCCGATGGACCTCGTCGCAGACACGGCTCAACCGCAAAATTCGGCTCAAGAATATTGCGGGAAACTTCGCGGTGCCCGCCAAACGCCGGAGCGCGATTCAAGGGGCCTCGATTCTTCTGCTTGATGATGTGCTGACAACCGGTGCAACGCTCTCGGAGTGCAGCCGTGTCCTGCTGGAAAGCGGCGCGGCACGCGTTTCGGCAGTAACGCTTGTCCGCGTGCCCGAACTGCGCGAAATCAAGGCCGAGGAAGGCGAGGTCCTGAATCTGTGACCGGATACGGAAAATCGGAAAGGCTCGACAGGATTCCAGGATTCCGGATAAGAGGGCTGGGGAGAACCGTGTCGTCTTGCCGAAAAGTGCTACAAACCATCTCCTGCACCCTCGAAAAGGTCGTCAATTGACTATGGAAACCGGATTTTAATATTATTGATGCAATGAAGAAGGCAAAGGACATTCTATATCTGGCGGCCTCGCCCATCGTTTCGGCGTGGGCCATAATCAGGGCGGGATTTGCGTTACAATCATTGAGCCTTCGCTCCATTTCGTCCGCCGCCGGATACCTCGCGTTGGCCATTCTCATCCCTGCCTGCGCTCTGCTGGTGTATAGCCTTTCAAGTCTGTACCACGGCAAAGATCTTGAGCGCTATTCGAAGTGGGCCGAGACAGCCGCACGCCTCTGCAAGTTCTGCGCGGCCGTGTGGGGCCTCAGCTTTCTTGCGCCCTCGATCATTGCACTGACCCAGGGAATTACCAGCGCCGCGTTCTGGTCTTTGCTGGCAAGAACAGCCATCCTTGGATTCATTCTTCCCATTTCCTTCCGCGCGGCCGAATACATCCGGTCCTACCTGCACGAAACCTACTACGTAGCCTAGTGAAACGACTGCTCCTGCATGCCTGCTGCGCTCCGGATGCAGCCTACTGCATCCAACTGCTGAAGCCCGAATACGAGGTCGTTTGTTTCTTTTTCAACCCCAACATCGACGATCCGGATGAATACGCCAAGAGAGAAGCGGACGCCCGGAAGGTTGCCGTGCACTTTGGTGTAGAGTATCTGCCGGGCGATTTCTGCGTGGAGAAATGGCGCGAAGCTGTGCGCGGTTTGGAGAACGCCCCCGAAGGCGGCGACCGATGTCGAATCTGCTATGAATTCAGACTGGCCGAGGCAGCCCAGGCAGCCGCGGGAGCAAACTGCAAACAATTCACGACCACGCTGACGATCAGCCCGCACAAGAACTCAAAGGTATTGTTCGAACTCGGACGAACGTTTGCGCGGACCGCCGGGATCGGCTTTCTTGATCTCGATTTCAAGAAAAAAGACGGCTTCAAAAAGAGCGTGGCGCTAAGCAAAGAATTGGGATTGTATCGGCAGAATTACTGCGGTTGCGGCTACAGCAAACGATCCACGGCCTGATCCCCTCTGCATTTGCCAAAGAACAAATGGAACGGTAGCGCCGAATTCGATAGCCGATGCCAATTTCGTATCCGAAGGTCCTAGGCGGCAGGCCATTCACCCCGTTTCGCATTGCCTGACGCAGGAACTAATTTCCTATCCCCGGTTAAACCTAAATACCGCAGTTGAGCCGTGGATGAAGAGTGGCAAGATCTTGCCCCAGATCGGCTTGATTCGAAGGCCAGGACGGACGCAGAACACTCGCTGAAGGCGAGCCCGAAGGGTGCCAGCCTGGATGGCGGGCATGAACAAAACGCAGGCATATCACCCAATAGATATGGCGAGGCTTTCTGAGCCGGAGGCCATGGATGGCCGGAGACCACGCGAGCAGAGCGAGCGCCCTGAGGGTGACTGCCCGGACGGCAGTCATGAGCGTTGAGATGGGGTAAGAGCTTGCCACTATTTGCCGCGGGCAACTGCGGTATTTAGGCTAAAAGGATTCATGAACAATACCGACTCCAGCAAAAATCCTGTGTGTGCGGCAACCAAGCCCGATGCTATTTCTCCTATAAGCATTGCCGAAGCGCTGAAGCATCCCGTTTTGGGCGTTATCAGCCATCCGGGTGATCCTGGCCTGGGGTGGCACGAAGATCTGAATCCATTGGACCCCCTATTCTCTCTGCCGCAGGCGGATGACGTGAGCGAGATCTTCACTTTTGGAGGAACCGATTTTGCCATTCCCCAAAAGGCAGCCGAATGCGACAGCATCATTCAGACAGTATACCGGAGCCATGGCAGCCGGGGCGTTGCCGACTTTTTTGTCCAGAACCAAATGGGAAAGCCCGATCCCTACAAATGGCAACAGGACGGCGGAACGCCCATGCCGGAGGAATTCTCGGCGCGCCAGGCCATCGGGTACATGCTCGATCAGTGCTGGCGCGCACTTGAGAAAAGCGTTCAACAGGCCCAAAACGCAATTGAAAAAAAGGCCGCGGAGGTGGGCCAGGCTCGTCTGGCTGTCGCATTCGACGAGATTGTCAGCGAAGCAAAACGGTATTTCCCGGTACTTCGGGATTCCTCCAAACTGAAGCCTGTGCTGCAATTGAAGCCCGGACAAGGGCAAAGCGGAATCCATCTTGATCTTAAAAAGGATGCCGTCCAGGAGCTATTGCGGGAGCTGGCCTATCTTCAGAAATTTGTCATTGCCATTCGAGAAAAGCGGCAAGCATACGACAAACTATTCATACCGCGTTTTATCGAAGAGAAGCAAAAGCGGCTGCGCTTCGCCTCGGCCATGGCGCAAGATGCCATGAATCGCATAATCGACCAACAATTATTCGATCAGCTCAGCAAGGATCCCGCGCTTCTACCCCTGCGCATAAGCTATGAAGAAGCCTGCAAAAACCTTCATTCATACCTTGCCGTAACAGCCCTTGAGTTTCCCATTTTATGGCGGATCTACACCATCGAGAAGTATGACAATCCCGAGGCTGTGCGCGCGGCCATGCTGACCGCGCTGCAGCAGGCCTACGCGGCCAATCTCGAGATCGCGGACGCCCTGCGTAACGATCATGAAAAAGTGTGGCAGTATCGCAGCGTAATCATCGAAACGTTAAACGAGCTGAATGTTCCCGCTTCATCCTTTGCCCGAATGGCTGCGGAAGAACGAATGGCCCAAGGGTCGGGCATGCGGTTATCCGGAATTCTTTCGCTTACCTCGGGCTTTGTATCCACGGGATTTTCCTTGGCCGCGCGCGCAGGTCTTGGGGCAACACCCATAGGATGGGCCATTCTGGCGGCCGATATCCTTTGCAACCTTTATGACGCGGTGGCCGAATACCGGCAATACCGAATGGAAAATGCCGCTTTCAAAGCGTGCCTTGATCCGGCCAAATCATTGGGAGCGGAACCAGATCTCTTTTCGGCCATGCTGACAATTGCCTTTGACATATTATCGCTCACCCAAATCAAAGGCAAACCATAGCATGCCTCCAAATCTGGCTGCCACCGCAAAGGAAGCTGCTGAAATTGGCCAGGCCAGTTTGCGGCAAGTTGCCCTTTCCCGCGATGAGGCCGCCCGCCTGGATTGGTACAAGCAATTGCATGCTCTGTGCGCCGGCGTTTCGGGCGAGGCCGCCGCGCTCTACCGCGCCACGATATTTATGGGGCGTCTTGATCCGCTCCTGCATCTTGCATCCAACAATCCGGAGCTTTCCATTTCTTTTTTCCGGTTCCAGAAGTATTACGAGGAATTCATCCAATGCCGAAATAATCTGGTCCGCGCCAAAGCTTTGGCCGAGGCAGATGCCTTGCTGCTGGCCGCCAGCAATATCCGGGACCAGGCCGACAGGGAATTAGTGATTCTTGACCTTGCTTGCCGAAAGCAGCTTCTGGCCGAAGGATACCAAACCCTGACCCAGCACGCCCAGGACGCCTATGTCACATTGTCTCGCGCAATCGAGAATGCAAACAGGCTTATGGCGCGTAAGGGAATGCCCCTATCCAAAATTGAAGCCGCGCTGCATGATCTATTTTCGCGAGTCAATTCCGGTTTGCTGGCCCTGGACGAAGAAAAGGCGCTTCGCAAATATCTGCGCATGGTCGAAGCCCTTGATTCCAACGCCTGGACCCAAGTGCATGAGAAGCTTGAATCTTTCACCAAGCTGCTGCCGAAAAGATCGGACTTAATGACCAAGACCGGCGGGCTATCGGCGGCAAGCAAAGCTGATTTCGACAAAGCCGTTGTAATGCTGAAAAAGAACTTTCGGGGAGAAGCCAGCGCACTCAAAGGTTTGCTGATGGAACTGTGGTTCTGGCGATCCCCCGCCTGGGCCAATATCAAAGCTCCCCTTCTGGAGCGCGCATTGAAAGACGGCCGCAAGCTTTTTGGCGGGGCCGATAATTTTTCGCTCTTTCATTACGAAGGGGTGCTTTTGGAGATGCGGGCCGCGAAATCGAGGGCGAAGGAAATTTTCGACGGAGTTACGATTGTGGCGCGTCCAGCCGATGTGGATTCAAACGCAATCACGATCGCACGAAGATATTTCCCAGGGCCCAATGTAAAGTTTTGTGAGGGTCATATTTCCGCCATAGTCGAAATCAAAGCCGAGGTTGACATTAGCCTGATTGAACAGATCAACCGGGACGCCAACCGGGCACGTAAAACACCCGGCGCTTTTTATTTGGCGGACCCAAAGTCGAATACGGTTTTCATCATTAACCCGCTTCCGCCTGACTACCTGCAAACGCGCATCATTGTTGCACCCGAATTGCCCAAGGCGTCGAAAGTGGAAAAATTGCAGCCGGGAATCGATGCCCTGGCCTTGACCACAATGCTTAATGCGCAACAGCTCGATGATGTGGCCTATGCGATCATGGCTGCATTGGTTGCGCCGTGACGAAAGGATTTTTTACCAACCATCTACCATACCAAAGGATGTACCATGGACCTTGCCCAGCTAAGGCTTCTAAGACGGCCAAGCCGGCCGATTCGTGAAGCCACAAAAATTGCCGACGTAAACGGCGCATTCGTATCGACCATATTGGCGCGCAAGCAGGCCTGCCTAAAGAGCGGAGTTGCCTTCGATCGGCAATTTATCGAAACCTGGAAGACCAATGCAAATAACCCGGACCCAATCGAATGGTCGGCCGAAGGCCAGGTTTGCGATGCGCAGGCAAAATACCTGTATGCCGTTCTTGGCCGGATGGACCGCAGCCTTGCCGCCAGAAACGACAGGCCCCTTCTCGATGATTTCTTGGCCCAACGTGATTCGGTATTGCGTGAAATCGTCGATCGGGTATTAGGAGGAATTCTTTCCTCGGCCTCGTTGGGAATTAAATTGGCTTTCCTGTTGATCCGATTGTTTTGGGTGGCTCGCCTTGCCCAGGCAGTCCTATGGGGGAACCGTTATGCGGGCTTGATTGTGCGGCTCCTAACCAAAAGCCAAATGACATCCTCTTCCAAGCAAATTACCGTAGGTCTGCTAAAGACGTGCCGGACAAACATCTGCGACTGGATCGCCGCCGAGATGGCAACTTCCCGCGACGGGGAACGGCTGCGCCTGCTGACGCGTCTCTTGCTTGTACTCGACACACTGAATCCGGAACTGCTGCCCAAAAAAAATCACGACCGCAATCACGATAATTACCTATGGGATCGCCTGCATCGGCGAACCGCTGTTTTGCCGCCGGCATACCTCGCATTTTGCGAGCCCAAGGTGGAACTTTTGCGCACCGCCACGGTCAGCGATCATTTTGTCGTGCGCAACGAGTGGAAATGCTATGTGCCGGGAGAGATTGCCAACATCATCAATGTGCTGGCCGGCGAATCGTTCGAACAGAAGACGGTGCGAACCGATGAAGAGGAATCGACCACCCACCATGAGCAAGACCAGCTACTCTCCAGCGAGCAGTCCCAGGAAGATAAATCGACCACCGAGCTTTCGCGCGAGATCGAGAAGGCCACCTCTTTGCAGGTCAATGCGCAGGGAAGCGTGGATGTTTCCGGGTCGTATGGCGTAACCACATTCGGCGCTTCGGCCCAGGTGGGTGTGAGTTCGTCCCAATCCGAATCCAGCCGGCAGGCCAACAAGATGTCCCAGGAAATGGTCAAAAAGTCGATTGCGCGGGTTGATTCGCGCATGCGGGAGGAGCGCATCCGGCGCACGCTCACCAAAGTCGAGCATCTGACGCAGCATGCCATCAACAACAAAAGCGGTAAGAATCGGGCTGGAATTTATCGCTGGCTCGATCGAATCGACACCTATCAGGTTTTTCGTTATGCCGACCGATTCCTGCTCGAGGTCCAAATCCCCGAGCCTGCAACCTATTTTCGCTGGCGGCTGGACAATCCAACAAAGAAAAATGATGCGGCCGTTTCACAGCCGCCGGAATTTAGCGTAACCCCCCGCGAGATCACCGAAAAAGCGTATGGAAATCTGGCGCTGACTTACCATGCCTCGAATTTGCCCCCTCCGCCCGATGCCATCATCATTCGTACGGCTGCCATGGCCGATACCAATTCCAAAATTCCATCCAACGATCCCAAGGTCCCGGATTATGCCGCACCCCAGTTGAATAAAACCATCGATATCACGATCGATTCGGGGTACGAAGCTGTGGCATTGCACTATTCCGGTACGGCTAGTCCAAGTCGCGGGTACTGGGGTGTTGAAAACAGCAACATGGATTTCCTAAAAGCGGCAAACCCCATTCAAGGTTTCCACTATATCCGCGTTGAAATTACAAGCGGCGGAAAATCGGTGGCATATAATTCACCGGGCCAGATCAGCGGCATAGGGCCTTTTGCCGTGCAGCTTGCCGGCGATGATGAAACAATCGGTTTTGATGCATGCATCCGCAGCCATTTGGAATATGGACACGCATTTCTGCCAATTGACTCCGACTCGGTTTCTTTGCTGCCCAAAACAGGGAACATCAAATACGATCCGCCTGTCCGGCAATCGCTTGCCGTTGGCATCGCGGCGGTGGGAGCCGCCGCCTTGGACCTGTCCTTTAAGGTGGAATGCCGGCGGACAGCCGAATCGTTTCACCAATGGCAGGATACGGTTTATGATCTTCTGTTATCAGCCTGGAAAAGCTGGGACCAGGAGTGGCGCGATCAGGAATTGCAAAAAGCCGCAAGCGGTCTTGTGGGAATCAATGCGACCTCCCCCGCCCGCAATAAGGAGATTATTGTCGAGGAACTCAAGCGCCAGACCATTGCCTGGTTGCTGAACAATGCCAATTATGGCGGTGTGGATGCCATGGGGCCCGCAGCGCCCGATGTCACAAAAGATTGGCAGAGATACGACATTGCCAAAGCCCGGGCCATAGCGCCGCTTATTCAATTTATGGAGCAAGCGTTCGAGTGGGGCAACTTGACATACACGCTGTATCCATTCTTCTGGTCCCGGAAGGAAAAGTGGCCGGAACTGGCGGATTATAGCGGGGCCGATCCCAATATCGTGGCATTCGCCCGGTCCGGTTCGGCCCGGGTCGTGGTGCCGGCGCGGCCCGGATTCGAGTTTGCCCTGCTGCACTGGCTTCTTTACCAGGAGCCCTTTATGGGTGAACCGCTGCCGGTCCCCGGCGATCCGCTCTATGTTTCGGTGGCCGAGGAAATGCAAAGTCTAACCGATGTGGCCGGCGAAGGCGAACCGGGTTACTCCTGGCAGGCCAAAATGGCCACCACACTTGTCTGGCTCGACTCATCGTCGGACGTGCCGGTCAATACGCAGACCCGGCTGGGCAAGCCGCCGAATGAGCCTAAAGACGGGGGGGCGAAGTAAGCGCGCAAAT
>CAYVZU010000057.1:5150-23576 GCA_964455935.1 uncultured Fibrobacterota bacterium | reverse complement strand
TGCGGACTTTCTCATTGCGCGCAACCGACCGGACCTGGTTTCATCTCGAACGCGATTCGGCCGGCGTGAAGGGGCTTCGGCGCGACCCGCAGTTCCGGTCCGAAGAAATCCAAGTCTCGGGAACTCTGGATAATAGCCTCTACGAATCCGTCCTGGCTACGGGAGAAGGACCCGAGTTGGTTGCCGGACTCGTGGATATTCTGGGTTGGGACATCAATTTTTTCACGGATCCGCGCAAAGGGGACCGGTTCGAACTTGTGGCCGAAAAGGTTTATGAGCGTGACGAATTCGTTCGTTACGGCCGAATTCAGGCTGCGCGCTACCAAAACGGCAACCAGACCTTCACCGCATTTCTGTTTAAGGACGATCAGGGGCATGAAGCCTATTATGACCAGGAAGGCCGGTGTGTTCAGAAAATGTTTCTAAAAGCCCCGCTTAACTACTCGCGGATCAGCTCGGGATTTTCGCTTAAACGATATCATCCGGTTCTGCACACCTATCGTTCGCATCGCGCCGTTGATTATGCGGCGCCCACCGGAACACCCGTCTTTGCCGCGGCCGACGGCCGGATCGAATATGCGCAACGAAAAGGCGGCTATGGAAAATGCGTTTGCATCCGCCACGGAAACGGGTACCGGACCTACTACGGGCACCTTTCGGGGTTTGCGGGCACGGTGCGATCCGGAAAGTGGGTAAAGCAGAAGGAATGCATTGGCTATGTAGGATCGACCGGGCTTTCCTCCGGACCGCATCTTGATTACCGCGTGGAGAGATCGGGCGTATTTGTAAATCCCCTGCGGCTGGAATCACCCCGCAACCAAAGCATCCCGGCAATCTGCCGAGCGCAATTTGAATCCATGCGTAATCAGCGGTTGGCCCAATTGAGCGGTGCGGCCCCCATACAATATGCGGGAAGCGTACCCGCGGACAATGGACTCTAACGAACTCGTCATCCGGAAAATCGAGGATGCCCGTCAGGCTGCGGGCTCTTCGTTTGCGGTCAACGGCTATCTGTTCGTTGTGCGGGCGCTTGATTTTCTCATGGAGCGGATTGCCTCGGCCTCCGGGGGGCGCAGGCATGTAACCGGCCAGGAGTTGTCCGTTGCCGTGAAGGACCTTTCGCTGGGCGAATTCGGTCCCATGGCTCGCACGGTTCTTGACCATTGGGGCATTCGTCGCACGGATGACATCGGCCGCATCGTCTACGACCTGATCGGCGCCGGTCTTCTGGGAAAAACCGACGGCGACCGCATCGAGGATTTCTCGAACGTTTACGATTTCGAAGAAGAGCTTGTCAAAAAGTTCCGCTTTTCCGTCGACTTCCTTTGATTCATTGTCCGGCTTTGGGCGACTATATTATCTTTTTTTGGAACTATTCACCACAGGGACACAGAGCACACGGAAATGGGATTTCGAGGGCTCAAACCTTCTCTTTCTTGGTGTCCTCTGTGCCACTGTGGTGAATAGGTATTATTCTTCTCTGTGTTTTTCGGCCCTTTCGCAGCGTCTGGCACCATCGCAAGGAGTTGAACCGCGTGAGATACGATCCGCAGATTATCGAGCCCAAATGGCAGGAATTCTGGGAAAAGAACCAAAACTTTAGCTCCGACGATTTCACGGCCAAACCCAAGTACTATGTCCTCGATATGTTTCCGTACCCATCGGGCGAAGGACTTCACGTGGGCCATGTCGAAGGCTATACCGCGACCGATATCGTGGCCCGGTTTCGGCGGATGCGCGGATTCAATGTTCTTCATCCCATGGGATGGGACGCCTTTGGCTTGCCTGCGGAAAACTACGCCCTCAAGAATAAAGTCCATCCGCGCGTGGCCAATGAGCGCAACAAGGCCCGCTTCCGTCAGCAGCTGAAACGCCTTGGTTTTTCCTATGATTGGAGCCGCGAGTTCGGGACCGACGAACCGTCGTATTACAAATGGACACAGTGGATTTTTCTGCAATTGTACAGGAAGGGGCTTGCCTACGAGACATTGGCGCCCATCAATTTCTGCACTTCCTGCAAGACGGGGCTGGCCAACGAGGAGGTCGTGGACGGAAAATGCGAACGCTGCGGTTCGCCGGTCGTTCGAAAGCGTCTCAAGCAGTGGATGCTCCGGATTACCGAGTACGCCGACCGCCTGCTCAACGATCTGGAAGGACTGGACTGGCCCGAGAACGTGAAGGAAATGCAGCGCAACTGGATCGGTCGCAGCGAAGGCGCCATGGTCACCTTCAAAGTCAAAGATCATCCGGGCCTGGATATCGAGGTCTTCACGACCCGGCCGGACACGCTGTATGGCGCCACCTACATGGTGTTGGCGCCCGAGCACTCCCTGGTTTCCCGGATCACCACCCAGACGCAGAAGCAGGCCGTGGAGGCCTACTGCCGCCAGGCCGAGGCCAAAAGCGATCTCGACAGAACGGATCTCAACAAAGATAAGACCGGCGTCTTCACGGGTGCCTTTGCGGTCAATCCGGTCAACGGCGAGCCGTTGCCAATCTGGATCGCGGATTACGTGCTCATCAGCTATGGCAGCGGCGCCATTATGGCGGTGCCCGCTCACGATATGCGGGACCACGAATTCGCCCGGAAATTCGGTTTGCCGATCATCGAGGTCGTAAAGGGCGGGGCAGACGTTCAGAACGAGGCGTTCTGCGGAGAAGGCGTTGCCATAAACTCACCCGTCATTGAGGGACTTCCAACCGCTCTGGCCAAGGCGAAAATCACCGATTGGCTTGGCCAAAAAGGCCTGGGGAAGCACTCGGTGCAATACAAGCTGCGCGACTGGGTTTTCTCGCGCCAGCGCTACTGGGGAGAGCCGTTCCCCATCCTGCATCTGCAAGACGGCTCGATCCAGACGGTTGACGAAAAGGATCTGCCGGTCCAGTTGCCCGAAGTGCAGAGTTTTCAGCCCACCGGGACCGGCGAATCGCCGTTGGCCGGCATTGCCGACTGGGTCAATGTGACGGACCCAAAGACAGGCAAACCGGCGCAGCGGGAAACCAACACCATGCCCAATTGGGCAGGTTCGTGCTGGTACTATCTGCGCTTCGCGGATCCGCGCAATGACCGCGAGGCATGGGAGCCGAAAAAGGAAAAATACTGGATCCCCGTTGATCTCTATGTGGGCGGAGTGGAGCATGCTGTGTTGCATCTGCTGTATTCGCGCTTCTGGCACAAGGTGCTCTACGATCTGGGATTCGTTTCCACCATTGAGCCGTTCCAGAAACTGGTCAATCAGGGCCTTATTCTTGGCCCGGATGGCGAGAAGATGTCAAAGTCCCGCGGCAATGTCGTGAATCCCGACGAGGTCATTGCCCGGTACGGGGCCGATGCCGTGCGCATGTACGAAATGTTTCTGGGCCCGCTGGATCGCGTGAAACCATGGAATACAGACAGCATCGAGGGTCTTAACCGGTTCCTTCAGCGGGTGTGGCGTTTGGTTGTTGACGAAGAGACCGGCGCGGCAAATCCCAAGTTGGGCGACAATGCTCCCGATAAGGAGACATTGCGGCTGCAGCATCAGAGCATTCTGAAAGTCACCCATGACCTGGAAGCGCTCAATTTTAACACTGCAATTTCGCAACTGATGATTTTTCAGGGGCATTTGCAGAGGCTGGACAAGACTCCCAAAACCTCGGTCGAGTCGCTTGTCCTCATGCTTTCGCCGTTTGCCCCTCATATTTCCGAAGAGCTATGGCAGCGGTTGGGCCATTCCGGTTCGCTGACTTATGTACCCTGGCCTTCGGCGGACGCCGGCCTGGCGCGTGCCGAGACCGTGACGGTGGCGGTGCAGATCAACGGGAAAGTACGGGCGCGAATCACGCTTGGTATGGATGAGGATCAGGAGAAAGTGATTTCCGCGGCCCTGGCCGATGGGCGTATCCAGCAATACACCAATGGGAAAACCGTAAAGAAAACGCTGGTTGTGCCGAATAAACTAGTAAGCTTGGTTGTCGAATAGCAACGGGCCGGAGCCCATTGCGGGCGCAAAGGAGTCGGTTCTGGAGACCACGAAAACTGGAGAAGGCCCCGCCGGACAGGTTCTGGCCCGGTTGCGAAACCTGGAGCGTGAACCCAACCTTGCCCATCTCAAAGAGATCATTCCCCATACCAGCAGCACAAGTCAGCCGGTCAAGGAATTCGCCATTCAGGTGGCCACGCAAACCATCAAAGCCGCCTTATTCGAATCGTATCATGATATGGACGCGTCCGTTCGCAAAGGCCTTGTTAACCTGCTTGTGAAAATCAACCCCGACATTGTCTTCTCGATGCGACAGGAAATTTACTCGGCCGATATTTTCAAGCGTGTTCGCGCCATCCAGATTCTGGGCCTGGTCGGTAACAAGCGGTATGTGGAGCAATACCTGGTACAGATGATTCGCGACAGCGACGAGAAAGTCAGGGCCACGGTGATTCGGACGCTGGGCGAACTGATCAACAAGAGCGAAGCCAATATCCTCATCACGCTTCTCAACGATATGGACGAGCGCGTGCGCGCCAACACAATCGAGGCGCTGGAAAAACTGGGAAACCGAAACCTGGTGGGCATTCTCAGCCGCTATCGCAACGACCCCAACAATCGCATTCGCGCTAACGCCTTAAAAGCGCTATGGGCATTGGGGTTCAAAGAAATCCGGCCCTCGTTGGAGGAAATGGTCGCGAGCCCGCTGGAAAATATGCGCGCCAGTGCCGCCTGGCTCATTGGCGAGATCGGGAAGAACGATCCCACATTCCTCGACTATATCAAGCGGATCAAATACTCCGATAGCGCCCTGGTGAAGAACAATGTAATTCGCGCACTCCTTAAGATGGACCCATCCTTCTCCGAAATCTTTCTGACATCACTGTTCGATCAGTCCGAGATCCGCGATGTCAA
Source organism: uncultured Fibrobacterota bacterium (assembly GCA_964455935.1). Classification (GTDB taxonomy): domain Bacteria; phylum Fibrobacterota; class CAYVZU01; order CAYVZU01; family CAYVZU01; genus CAYVZU01. The sequence continues at coordinate 18,699 of CAYVZU010000057.1, read as the reverse complement.
AGATCTCTACAGAATGAAATGACATTCGCTCTGGCCACTCTCAACCGGCATAAAGTGCAGGAGATTTCGGAGATCCTTAGGGATGTTGGGGTCGAGCTGCGCAGCGCGGCCGATTTCCCGGGTTTTGAGGCCCCTGAAGAGAATGCGCCCGATCTGGATGGCAACGCCCTGATCAAGGCGCGCGCCCTGGCCGTGTTTACAGGATTGCCATCCATCGCCGATGATACAGGGCTCGAAGTGGATGCATTGGGAGGGGCGCCGGGTGTGTACTCGGCCCGGTATTCCGGACCCGGAGCGACCTACCAGTCGAATGTGGAGAAACTGCTGCGCGAAATGGCGGGAGTTCCGCAAAATCGGCGAACAGCGCGGTTTCGATGCGCCATTGCCCTGTGCGAGCCCGGCGGGGACGAACACCTCTTCGAAGGCAAAGTCGAGGGTGTGATCACGGCAACGCCGTCGGGAGAGGGGGGCTTTGGTTATGACCCGGTCTTTCGTCCTGAGGGATTCGACCGGACATTTGCCGAATTGGATTCGGATGAGAAAAACAGGATAAGCCATCGCGGGCGCGCGCTAGAAAAACTCAAGGACCATTTAGCTCAAACCGGCCAAACCGGAAAAGACCAGACAGGATAGAAAGGCGGTAGGAAAACAACCCGCAATCCTGTCAAACCTGTTCGAGCAACCCGTGAAGATCGTCATGGACCCGTTTGGCAATAACATCCGACCCGCAGGCCGCCAGGTTTATTGGGAGTTGCGGGTTGATGATCGCTTTGGACGCGCCGCATAGCGGCATGATACTCCTCCTTAGTGTTCAGTGAATCTCCGGCAAGATCCCGTTACCCTGTCAAAATCCGTCTGGATCAGGCCCGGTCAACCCGGATGCCGAGTTCTTTGAGCTGTTTTACCGAGACCTCCGACGGGCAGCCGTCCATCAGTGACGCTCCGGTACTGGTCTTGGCGAACGCAATCACCTCGCGGATCGAGTCCAGTCCAAGCATCAGCATCACAAGCCGATCCAGGCCAAAGGCAATTCCGCCGTGCGGAGGCGCCCCGTATTCAAGAGCATCAAGCAGGAAACCGAACTTGTTTCGCGCCTCTTCGTCCCCGATTCCAAGAAGATGGAACACGCGCTTCTGCAGATCCTGGTTGTGAATCCGGATGCTGCCCCCGCCGATTTCGTTTCCATTGAGGACGATGTCATAGGCCTTTGCCTTGGCCCTGTGGTATTCATCGGTGAAGAGGGCAGGGGTGTCTTCGTCCGTCGGCGAGGTGAACGGGTGGTGCATGGCGGCCCATCGCTTCTCTTCCTCGCTGTACTCAAACATGGGAAACTCGGTGACCCAGAGAAAGCGGAATTCATCCTTGGCAACAAGGTTGAACTTCCGGCCCAGTTCCAGCCGCAGCGCGTTCATGACCGTATTCACGATTTTGGCCGGCCCGGAATTGAAGAAGATCAGGTCGCCCGCGGCCGCCTTGATCCGCTCATTGGTTTCCGCCCGGAAGCTCTGGTCCTGCACAAACTTGGCCAGCGGCGATTTCCAAGTCCCGCCCTCTTCGATCCTCGCATAGCCCAGTCCGGCGGCGCCCAAGGCCCGGGCCTCGGATTCCAGGCGCTCAAGCTCGGAGCGCGACAGATCCTTGGCCCACTGCGCGTCCACCTTCATCACCTTCACGATGCCTTTCTGGGATACGGCTTTTTCAAAGAAGGGAATGCCTTTTCCCTGGTATTTCTCCACCAGGTCCTGGATCTCGTCCATCTCCAGGCCAAAGCGCAGGTCCGGCTTGTCGCTTGCGAATCTGCGCATGGCTTCGGCATAGCTCATTCGAAGAATCGGCAACGTGACCTTGACGCCCAGGATTTCGCGAAAAAGGTTTTCGAGCAGGCTGTCGAAGACTTCGTAGATGTCGTTCATTTGCACGAACGACAATTCGCAATCCACCTGCGTGAATTCGGGCTGGCGGTCCGCGCGAAGATCTTCGTCGCGAAAACAGCGCGGGACTTGAAAATATCGGTCGAACCCGGCGACCATCAGGATCTGCTTGTAGGTCTGCGGTGATTGCGGCAGCGCATAGAAGGTTCCCTTGTTCAACCGGCTGGGCACCAGAAAATCGCGCGCGCCTTCGGGCGTGCTCTTCATGAGAATCGGCGTCTCGATTTCGAGGAATCCCTTGGCGCTCAGGTATTGCCGGATATTCTGGGTGATCTTGTGGCGCATGATCAGTTTGTGCTGGTTCTCGGGCCTTCGCAGGTCCAGGTACCGGTAGCGAAGCCGGGTGTCTTCACCCTCGGTGGGCGGCTCGTTGACCTGGATGGGCGGAGACTTGGCCTCGTTGAGAATTTTCACTTCGTCGATCATAACCTCGATCTGGCCGGTGGGGAGCTTCTCGTTGACCATCCCTTCGGGCCGGGGCTCGACCACGCCGCGCACGGCTACGACGTACTCGTTGCGGATCTGCTCGCCCTTCTTGTGCGCCTGCGGGTGTTTGGATGGATTAAAGACGATCTGGGCCTTGCCGCTGCGGTCCCGCAAATCGATGAAGATCACTCCTCCGTGGTCCCGGCGGCGATCCACCCAGCCCATTAATGTGACTTGCTGGCCCACATGCGCGGTGCGCAGCTCGCCGCAATAGAGTGAACGTTTCCAGTTTTCAAGGGTATCCAAATTCGCCATTTTCTCCTCCATAATGATGGAAAAAGATACCTATTGGGGTTTTTCAGAGCAAGGCAGGGGATTGGGAGGGGTTAGGGATCAGGGGGCAGGAAAGATTGGAGATGAGAGATGGGAGCTAAACTGGCCCCCGTCAAAGGAAGGCGAAGGCCAGTTGAATGGATTCAGAGATTTCTGCTCTTTCGGCTGAAGCCTGAGGCCCCTCCGACTCCGTCGTTTGTCCTGTGGCCTGTAGCCTGAGGCTTGAGGCCTCCGACTCCGCCCTCCAGTCTGGAGCCTGCAGCCTGTAGCCTGAAGCCTTCCCCTCCGTCCTCCGGCCTTCAGCCTCCAGCCTACAGCCTACAGCCTAAACACCTACCGTGTCACAACAACCTTCTGCGATTGCGCGGGTACGTTCCCGTTCATGGTTCGCATGATGTAGGTTCCAGGTGTGACACTGCGCCCCCTGTAATCGCGGCGATCCCAGGAGAACCTGTGATTGCCGGCGGCATGGAGACCTTGGGCCAGCTGGCGAACAAACCTCCCCCGCAAATCATACACGCGCACCGATAGGTCCGATGCAGTTGAGAGTGAAAGCTCCAAAGCATTTTCGCCGCCGGATAAAAGACCTTCCACAACCTCCGGGCCGGCCTGCGCAATACCTGTAAAGGCCCCATATTCATACGCGCCCAGGTCCACGGCACCGGTGGCGGCGCGCGCTTCGGACTTGAGGTGGATGACATACTGCCGATTAAGCGGAAACCCGGCCAATGCCGCCGAATGCAGGCCTGTTCCCTTGTTAATGCATGGGGAAGACGATACAAGGCGGTACATCTGGTTCCCGCTCGAAATCAGGCCGGGATCTTCGGCGCTGATCGAGGTTCCGTCGTTATTCAGCGCACCGGAAAAGGCGGAAAAACTGGTGACCCATCCGGGCTGAATAAAATTGTGGCTCAGGTCGAGCGTGCCCGAGGACTCCAAAAGAGCCAGCTTGTTTCCGCCCGCCGTCACATACACGATGTTATTACGGCAGTCCGCGCGCTCTTCGTTCGTGGAGAGCCGAAGCAGCGTGGTCGTGCCGGTGCGGCGGGAAATCACCGTGTTGTTGTAGAAATAGAGCACTCCCTTTCTATAGCTGTCCTGATTGGACTGGTCTCCGCCATAGTGGACGATCTGGGCGTTTCCCTCGTCTTTGGATTCGATCAGAACATTGCCGTAGACAAAGGTCTGCCGATAAGCTGGATCCAGATAAATATTGGGGTCCCCGTCCGCATCGACCAAATCAACCTGACGGTTGCCGCCCTCGATCCAGTTGTACCGGACAACGCAACCGGAGGACCGATCTTTGAGGTTGTTGCCCGTGGCGCCGGCGCGCAATGGACCGAACCGGTTATATTGAAAAACGATCCCCTTGCTTTGCGTGTAGTTGTTGTGCTCATGGTAGTCGCCCACCGTTCCGTTATCATAGTAGTAACAACCCTCCACCGTTACAGCGGACGTCCCCTTGGCGATAAATAATCCGTTGCCCGAATTGCGCAGGATGCAGTTGCGAATCGTAATGTGTTCGCCCTTTTCGATGAAAATGGATGCGGCATTCTGTGCGTACAGAGAGGTCCCGTATCGTCCGGTGAATGTAAACGGCTTGCGACCCGAAATAATGTCGAGGTTCTCGATCATGATCCAGGCCGGCAAAAGGTCCGCTGGCTTGTTGGCGCCGCCAATGACCACCACGCCCCGCGCTTCGCTCCAGAAATTAATCTGGGCGCGGGTCACGGCGTTTTGGCCGTCAATGACGGGCAACTGGCCGCTCGCATTGGGGATACCCCGTACGACAATGGGTTTTTCCTGCGTGCCGCGCAGGCACATGACCCATTTGTCTTTGTAGGGCTCCGACCGCCACTGGACCAGGACCTGGTCGCCCGCGACCAGCGATTCCCAGGGGACTTCGCCAAGGGTTTTTAGAGTTTTGGTGGGACCGACTTCATAATCGGCGGCAATGGCTACGAAGGCTGAAAAGCAAACAGAAATAAAAACGAGGCGCAACATCTCTTTCTCCTTAGACGGCGAGTTGACAGGTTTTGGCTGAGGCGTTTCCCCCATTTAGCCCCGTAAATCGATACACGTAACCCGCCATCCAATGGCCCCATTCCTGAAGCAGACCGGCAATCGTTTGAGCAACGGCCTGCTCATGATTAAGATATGCCGAGGGACCGTCCAACGTCAAACGCCCCACGTCGTGGGTTTATCGGAGCACCAGATATTCCTGCCCCGATAGCAGATCCAGAAGTTGGGCAACGGGATTATAGCCGCCCGTTGACGGAGGGCGGGGCGGGGTGGAATTGGAAAGTATGAGAACGCTTAGATCGCGCCGGGGAAATCGATAGTATCCGGCGTAGTGGCCGGGTTCAAACCCATCGTGACGAATTACCGGCTGTCCATCCGCTCTTTGTACAAAGGAGAATCCGCTGGAATAATTCTCTCCTGCCTGGGGCATGTATCGTGAGGCCAATTCGGCCAAATAACCCTTTTCGGTTGTGCGCAGAAATCGGTCCCAATTCGCAAGATCCGTCAGGTTCGATTCGATTCCCACTGCGCCATAAAACAACGAATAATTCCAGCTGGGGACAAGGATCCGGTAAATGTGCTGGGGCATCAGCATGGCCGTCAGCATGACATATCCCCGGCATGGTGAAGAATCCCCCGGATATCGGATCCGGGTACTGCCGAGTCCTGCCGGTCCGAAGACTTCCCGGCGTAAAAAGCGGTCCCAGGATACGCCGCTTGCCCTGGAAATCACGATGCGCAGGAGTTGGTATCCCAAATCGGAGTAGTGAAACTGCCCGCGGTTATTCTGCATAGGATGGAATCTGCGGAACTCCAACAGGGCTTCGCTCTCGCTATAAAGGGTTCGGGGATGGACCAGTGCCTTCAGAAAGGTCGATGGCGGGAAGTAGCGGGGCAATCCGGCCCGGTGGTCCAGGAGTTCCTGTATGCAAACCTGACCCCATGGGGTTGAGGCCAATTCGGGAAGAAACCGGGACAGGGTTTCGGCTCTGGAAATCCTGCCGTCGCGACGGAGGCGCTCGATTGCCATACCCGTAAACTGCTTTGTCACGGAGGCGAGAAGAAAAGGGGTCCGCTCGTTGTTGGAGAGTTTTCGCCCGTCGTCAGCGAAGCCATAGCCGGACGTAAACAAGACCTTATCGGCCTGAGAAATCCGGACAACACCGCTGAACCGGATCTCCCGGTGCAGGGAACCAAAAAAGTCGGCAAGGGCCGGTCTAATGGAATCCGGCGCGGAAGAAACCGGCCGGCGCTTTTCCAGGATGTATCCTGGTTCGCGGCAGGGCAGCAGAAAACCGGAGGACAATATGACGACAGCCGGAAACACGACCAGCGCCATTCTTCTGTTTTTCATATCGGTAGCGAAAATACCAAAATACGCGGGAAGTGCTCAGGTTCCATGAAACCACAGAGGGAAATCCGAGTAAAAAACGAGAACACAGAGTGAAATTTTTCTGGCGCGCAGCCGCGCCGGAATGGATCTTTTCCTCTCTGTGCCCTCTTCTCTGGCCTCAGTGTTCTCTGTGGTTTCACGGTTCTTTCGAGAGACCTGAGTAGCTGCAATACGCGATATAAATACGTCTGTCCAACGTCAAACGTTTCTTTGAGGCAGCAGTCTGCTCCTGACCGAGAGCCGCCATTCGCGCTGTTTGGGGAAATCGGCAAAATCCCGAATGGGGGCCAACAACTTGTTGTCCCGCGAGATCCCAAGTGTTTGGAGCAGCGAATAATCCTGCAGACTTTCCGCGAAAATTTCCCAGCGGATTGAATCAATGGGCCCTTCCGGACCCGGATACACAACAAACGGATCGCCATAGGCCCAGTCTTGGATGTCCGCGGCTTTGCCGTCCAAGACCTGATACGGATTAATGAGGGTACGCGTCTGGCTCTTATACCAATAGTTGTACCCCCAATGAAGAAATCCCTGAAACGGCCAGCGATAAAAGAGAAACCCGTGCATCGCGATCTTGGCCAGGGGGGTGTCGACAAGGCGGTTCAAATAAGGGCCGCGTGGTCCGCAGCAGTAGTAGCACCAGCTTGGGATGTTTTCGGCCACGAACTCCGGCGCGGTCTTGATCGAGGCGACCGGCATGTCGGTTAGGCCCTGTTTGGCAAAATCGATCTGTGATAACGCATCCATCACCCTCATCCAGGGCGCGATTTCATAGAGCATTTCGCGGGCGGCCTTATAGTTGCGCAGGTGTTCCTCGCCGTGGGGTTCGTCGGACAAGTGGAAAAACGAGCGATCCAAAATCTTCTCCCGCTCAAGAAAACGGCGGAGCTGCGGGAGGTATTGGGATAGAAAATTCCGGTATGTGTCCGAGGTGGCCAATGTCTCGGCCGGCCATAGCAATTTCTCTTCTTCTCCGTGGTTTTGGTAAATGCGAATGGCGGTTTTCGCTCCCCATTGCGTAACCGGGTGGCAGAACTCGAAATGAGTAAGTCCCTGTTCTTTCACGGCCTTTACGTAGCGGCGGACCAGGGACCAGTCGAACGAGTACTCCCGCCGCGATAGCTGCTTCACGCTAAGCAATTGTGTGGGCCGTTTCACACCGTCAAGCGGAGGGGTGAACGTTGGGACATAGGCCGTATCCAGGCCATGGCCGGAAACATTTGCCAGGTAAGCGGGCAAAATTTTCTTCCAGTATTTCGAGTCGGCAAAGCCGGTCTTGTACCAGTCCATGAGCGCATCATTATAGAACCAGTGCGTGATGTGAAAATCCCGGCGCGGCTTAAGCCGGAGCGAATGCACCCGGACAGGCACGCAATGGCGAATGGGACGGCCCTTGTCCGGACGGATGTTCACCCAGACGGAATGGTTGCCGTTTTCCACATCATTGGAGGGCCTGATCGTAATCCAAAACGCGTGCGTCTCGCCCTGCGGAAGAACAAGTTCTGTTTCCTCGAACAAGGGATCGGGAGCATAGCCGGGAATGTGTCCCAATCCTTCCGTGTCCAGCGGGTCCAGCAGAACGGGTGTGTTGTGGTGCGGGACCGGCACATAGCCAATCCGCCGCAGGCGAACAAGCCAGCCTTTTGGCGCCAGCGCTTCGGCTTTGATCCGCTCCGAACCGCCGTGTTCTTTTCGCAGCGCCACCTGAAAGCTTGTTTGCTCGTTAGAAGCGATCTCCAGGCGCATTCCACTTCGATGCGGCGTGGAATGAGGATAGACCCGTTCAAGTGAAGATATCACCCAGGATCGAAGCATGGGGGCTCCTTTGCAGGCTAAAGGCCAAAGACCAAAGAAGACGGAGAAAAGCTATTCAAAATTTCGGGAGGAAAGCAATACTCTCCGGGGGCGCAGGCTCCAGGCTACCAGGCGTTTTGGAAACTATAGCCTTCTCACCTTCCCCGAAAAACCTATTGATCTTCCGCATCCTGCCGATAAATATTAGTAATCTGTTACTATTAATAATAGACCAAGGGTGTTTGGACCATACCAGTGCGAAATTTCACAACATTCATTCGGCCAGTCCAGTTTTCGTTGTGCCTGCAGCCTGTAGCCTGTAATCTGAAGCCTTTCCTCCTCTGTCTGCTGCTCTTCACCAGCGCCTTCTCACAAGAGCTGACCAGTTCGCAAATCGAGCAGCGGGTCTCGGAAAAGACCGGAATGTCGGTTCCCGAGGTTCAGCGAAAAGCACAGGAACTTGGGATCAACCTTAGTGATCCGGCCCAGGTCCGCCGATTTGCCTTACAGATGGGCGTAAGCGAGAGCGAACTTACAATGCTGCAGTCCGCTCAATCCGCCCAACCGGTACAGGATATACCCTGGAAAGACACGATTAGCAATCTGACGGACGAGACGCCTGTGAAAGGGCCGGACTTAACCACGCGTTCGAAATATTTTGGTTACGATTTGTTTGGTTCGGTGCCTGAGGCATTCAAGCCTAATGCCGTGGGTCCGGTTGATCCCGGATATGTGGTGGGCCCAGGAGATTTGTTGCGACTGGCGGTCTGGGGCGAGGCCGAGTTTCAGTACGAACTTCCGGTAGCCCGGGAAGGCAAGGTCCTGATCCCCAAAGTCGGCCAGGTCTTTGTGACCGGAACGCCCTTCGAAGAGCTCCAAAAGAATGTGAAGAACTTGCTTTCACGTTTCTATTCGGGCTTGGCCAAGTCGCCGCCTACGATCTTTATGGATTTGACCGTGGCGCAGATGAAACCCCTGCGAGTGTTTGTGTTGGGCGAGGTGAATAAGCCGGGCGGATACACAATCAGCGGTTATGCCTCGGTCTTCAATGCGCTGTACAGCGTTGGCGGGCCTCTCACGTCAGGAAGTCTTCGCAATATTCAGGTCCTTCGCGGCAAGACCGTTGCCTCGGAAATTGACCTTTACGAGTATCTCATCTCCGGGAAAAGCGATAAAGACATTCGCTTGCAGAACGGCGACGTGGTGTTTATTCCACCAAGAAGCAAGACCGTCACGATCGAAGGCGAGGTTCTGCGTCCTTTGATCTACGAGTTGAGGGAGGGGGAGGGGCTTCAGGAACTATTGAAGTACGCCGGCGGCCTTAAGTCCACTGCCTATGCCGAGAACGCCCAGGTCGTTCGGTTCATCCCCATCGACCAACGCAAACCGAACCGGCCGATTGTCGAATACATGAATGTGAGTCTTAAAGAATGCCTAAGCAGGTGCATCGTGCCCCTGGCGGATCTGGATCGCGTCGTGATCCATTCGGCTGCTCAGGATACGCTTGATTTTGTTTCCATCAAGGGCTTTGTGAAATACCCGGGCCGGTTCGACCCAACCGGGCTCACGCTTCGTGATTTGATTTTCGATTACGGCGGGCTTGCGGACTCCGTTTTTTACAATCGCGTTTATGCAAAAAGGGCCGATCTTGTCCGCTACACCAAAGAGAAGCCGGCAAAGATCATAAAGTCGTTCGACCTGGAAAAAGTGCGCGCAGGATCGTATAACGAAAAGCTTCTGCCGGGCGACGAAGTTTACGTTTACAGTCGTGAAATGAGCAGGGAACTCCGCCCACGCATCATTGTCCAGGGCGAAGTGGTAAAACCGGACACATTCGACCTCAATGTGAATATGACGGCTTTGGATGCGGTTCTTCGCGCCGGCGGGTTTACGAAGAGGTCCTATCGAAAGATGGCCGATGTTGTCCGTTTGCTTGGCACGCCATCCGGGGATACTCTGCGAACGGTCTTCAGGCTTGATCTGCCTGACGGCATCGACAGCCCTTCGCGTCCGGATGAGATGCTTCTGCAGAACCGTGATGTGGTCATTGTTCGTCCGGATCCGGACTACAGGGAGCATGAATTTGTAGTGATTTCCGGGTTTATGAAATATCAGGGCAAATACGGCCTTCGGCGCGAGAACGAGCGGCTGGCGGATGTCCTTAGACGCGCCGGCGGCCCCACGGAAGAGGCATATCTCGAAGGCGCCCGCATGACTCGACACGGTAAACCCGTGGTGGTCAACTTCAAACAAGCCATAAAGAATAAGCGGGATGACAATGTCATTCTTCAGGACGGCGATTCGATCTACGTGCCGCGCAAACCCAATACGGTGTACGTCCACGGCGAGGTCAACAACCAGGGTTACTTGGCCTTTATCGGCGGCAACGAAGTCTGGGATTACGTCCTTAGAGCCGGCGGCCTGTCCGACAGTGCGCAGCACATTTTCTTGCGGAAGCCCAACGGCGAAAGCCGGAAGCTTGGGACTGGCTTTTTCTCGTCCAATCCGGATGTCCCGGACGGGGCGGAGATCTTTGTATCTAAGAGGCAACCGGATCCGCCCAAGGATAAGGGGCATATCGGGGATACGATAAAAGATATGTTTGCAATTGCGACGAGCGCAGTGACGTTAATAATCCTTGTAACACAGTTGCTTTGATGTAGATCTCTTATTGTCTTTGGAAGCCCAGCCAACGAACACTCGCACAGGTCTCGGCAGTATTGGAATAAGCAGAAGAAGAATTCACAATGAATTTGGAAATTGAGAAGAAATCCAAAGAATTCTCTTTTCGCGACTTCGCAATTTTAATTTGGGAAGGCAAATTTGTTTTTATTATCGCCTTTGTTTTATCCATCTTGATTGCCCTTATTGTAGCCTTTACCTCGCCAGCAGTTTATCAATGCACCTCCATTTTGGTATCTAGGACATCAGGTGGGAGCAAAAGCGTGCAATTGGCGGGACTTGCTGCCATGGCTGGAATTCAAATACCAAAGCATGATATTGTCGATCCAGGTATTTATCTATCTACAATTACCAATGACATAGGATTTCTTCGGAAGATTACTGCCACGAGGTGGTTCTACTTGGGCGACTCCTTAACGATGGAAGAAATTATTTGCGGAAAACACGTGGGAAGCGCTGCTATTGGGCAATCAATGCAGCTTGTAGTGATTAATCAATTGCGAAACCGAATGATACGTGTTGCCAATGACAAGAATACAAATTTCCTTACGTTAAGTACTTTTGCGCCAAGTCCAAGCCTGTCGCTTCAGCTGAATGAGCGCGTGCTTTTACTCCTTGATGAGCACATGAAAAGCAACTTACGTTCACAAGCCCGCGAAAAGCGGATTTTTATAGAACAACGGCTTGATGAAATTGAGAGTGGATTGAAAATTGCAGAGAATGAACTTTCTAGGTTTAGGGAAAAGAATTCATCCATTTCTGCGCCCAAACTGCAGGTGGCCCAGGAACGACTTATCCGGGATGTGGAAATCAATGGGGAAATATTTAAGCAACTTAGAATGCAATATGAATTTGCCAGGATTGACGAGAAGAATGACCAACCGGTGATTGAGGTTGTTTTGCACCCCGAAGAACCCCTTTTTCGTTTTAGCCCGCAAAGAAAGAAAATTTTGGGAATAGGGCTATTTGTCGGTTTTCTTATGAGTTTTCTTATATTGTTTTGCCTTCGTTGGTTGCAAGCAAATTTTGGGCTTAGTTTCATAGGTCACGATAGACAGAAGTAAATTCGGGAAATATTTGTGCCTTTGCTCTCTATTGTAATGTCCGTACTTAATGGTGAGCGAAGTGTCGCTTGCTCCATTACATCAATTCTTTCGCAATCCTATACAGATTTTGAATTTATAATTTTCAATGATGCCTCAAAGGATAAAACTGCGCAAATATTGCATTCCTTTGCAAAAGAGGATCGAAGAATACGGGTTGTCAGCAATGTGGTAAGAAGAGGACTTGCAATTAATTTGGCCCATGGTTGCAGTGGAGCAAAAGGGGTACTGATTGGCAGACAGGATGCAGACGATCTTTCCTTGCCGGGTAGATTGGAAAAACAGGTGCTGGAATTCCAGAAAAATCCCAAATTAGTTCTGCTGGGTACTGAGTCAATAGAAACGAGATGTGGCATTTCGTATAGAAAGAAAGTTGTCTCTAACATACCTCTTGAACTTTTTAATCAGAACCCAATACCGCATACTTCGGCAATGTTTAAAAAGGATGCTTATATTGCTGCGGGTGGGTACGATGTATCGCTTAGAAGCTCCCAGGATCTCGATCTTTGGTTCAGGCTTTGCAAAATTGGAGAAATAAAATGCATCCAAGAACCTTTTGTGGTGCGCTCTATACATCCGGGATGCCTGTCGCGCCGAAAACGAATTTTGCAGTGTTATGATACCGCAAAAATCCGTTGGAGGTATAGGCGGTTGCAGGGCAATTGTTCGCGTTTAAAAATCATCAACTCGCTATTCTATCAACTGGCTGCAGCTTTTATCCCCTTTGGTCTTATGAAATGGAAAAGACGAGTTCTTGGGGGTAACTATACCCCAATTCGTGGAGAAGATTTTGCAATTCGCACCTGAGGGGCTCTCTGCAAACTTGCTGGAAATCGCCTTTGCTGTTTTTATTTCTGTTTTCCTTATTATTCGAACGGATCTGGGAATACCTACCTCATTATTTGTTTCCTTCCTTAAGGTTTCCATCCCCTTCGTATATTTCGCATTCTATTTTGATGGATCTTGGACATTTGAAGATGACATGTTGTTCTTTTCTGAAGGGGAGACTATTGCAGATTTGCAGGGAAATCCTCTGGGTTTAATCTTCTCAAAAGCAGGGATAGATAGGTTGTCGTCTTCCGCCGGCGGGCGCCATTTTCTTTACATCTGGTGGAATGCTGTCTTAATGGCCGTATGGGGGAAATCGTACTACGTGGCCGTTTTCGTGAATGTAGTACTTACATCAATAACCGGTCTACTTTGCATGCGGCTGGTTAGGATGGCCGGATTTTCCAGTACGTACGCCAAGGCATTTTTAGTGTTCTTTCTTCTACATCCGGAAATTCTCGCGTGGTCGTCTGTTGCCAATTTGAAAGATCTTTTGGTAATGGCGTTGCTTTCCGCTTCGCTGTTGAATATGGTAAAATTATCGCAAAGATTCACAATCAGGAATACAGTATGGTTGCTGCTGATATTTATTTTGATCGGGTGGATACGATTTTACCTAATTTTTCTAATTATTATTTCATTTGCTCTTTATTCATCATTCCTCAGTATGCGCCAAAAGATTGTATTGGCTTTTTCAATGTTATTTGTGCTTTTCCCTTTCTTTGGGGATTTTGGGCAAATTGGGTTCCTATATTCAATAATTGATCTAAATGGTTATCCTTTGAGAATAATAAGATTTCTTATTACACCGCGGCCTTGGTCAATTTCCCCGGAATATTCCTTTCTTCTAATACCCTCAATTTGGAATTTAGCAATGCTTTCGTTGTTGCCTTTTGCTGTTCATTCTTTATGGAAAAACCGGTCCGCCCGGCTGACCATAATCACCTTTGCCGTAATTTGGTTTGCTTCATCCCTTCTGGATTTTACAAATGGTGTGCGCCATAGGATTCAATTGTTACAGATAATTAGCTGGTTCC
>CAYVZU010000057.1:0-5140 GCA_964455935.1 uncultured Fibrobacterota bacterium | reverse complement strand
AAGTATCTGCAGGATTGTTAATTGGGACATTGAAAATCCTTCCCGTATTCAACAGAGAGTTCTAACGACTTAGCTTCGTTAACAACCATTTATCCATAAATGGGGTTTCATTGCGCAGCAAAGAGCGATCATGGTTATAGTCAATTTTGTTAGGAAACTGATATTTGTAATTCCTAAGAAGGATCGGATATTACTCGCTCTTCTTGTGGCCTTCAGCGTAATTATGAGCGTATTCGAAACAATTTCAATTGCCTCCGTCCTTCCATTTGTATCCCTTGCCAGTGATTCGGAGAAGGCCTTGAAGGATAAATATATCCAGTTAATTTATGCCCGATTCCAGTTCCGCTCAGTAAACGATTTCGTAATATTTTCGGGCATTTGTATAGTGATTCTTTTCCTGGTAAAAAATATTCTCAACATCCTCCATCAGTACGCAATTGCTGCATTTGGGTTGGGAAGATACCACCAGTTCGCATATTCCTTGTTCGAACAATATGTTTCGCTACCCTACAGAGCGTTCATAATGCAAAACTCGGGTGACCTGTCAAAATCAATCACAACAGAGGCAAAACTGCTTTCGGCCACTTTTTCATCTTTAATACAGGTCCTCTCGGGCTTATTCATGCTCTTTTTCATTTCCACTCTCCTTATATTGGTGAATTGGAGAGTCACACTGGTGCTTTCTGGATTGTTGTTTTGCCTTTTCATTATTGTGATGAAGATTGTTTCTCCAGTAATAGCCCGCAGCGGAGAAGAAAGGCATATTCATCAGCAGACGCTCTACAAAGGGCTGGTTGAGACATTCGGGAATTTCAAAATTATTAAGCTAATGGGTATGTCTTGGGATGCAACAAACCGTATTGGTAGTGCAACAAAGGGCTTTGCGAAATCATCTGTGACCAGCTCGGTTCTAACAAAGTGCCCAAATTACGCCCTGGAGACTGTAGGTGTCGCTGCTCTAGCAGGAATTGTTGCATTTTCCTATTATAGATATGCAACTCCATCTGCCGTTTTGGGTACCGTATCCGTATTTGCAATGGGATTCTATAAGCTTCTACCATCCCTTAATCATTTAATCACCAATATTAACCACATAGTTTTCAGTCACAAGAGTCTTGATATTATCTTTCGCGATCTATCCAGGCAGAAAGAAATTGCAGGTACCGCCGATCTGTGCTTTACGGAAAAGATTCAACTCGAAGATATACGCCTCTCTTTTGATAATCGCGTGGTCCTTGCAGCCATAAATTTGCAAATCCATAAAGGGGAAAAAATAGCGATCGTGGGTGATAGTGGAGCTGGTAAGAGTACCATTTTAGAGGTGCTCACCGGAATTCTTGAGCCAGAAAAAGGTAAAATTCTGATAGATGGTGAGCCCATAACCAGAAACAATTTAGGTACTTGGCGCAAGAAATTCGGTCTTATTCCGCAGAATATCTATCTTTTTGATGGGACCGTTGCGGATAACATCGTCTTCGGAAGAGAATATGATGAAGAAAAGCTAAAGAAAGTTCTTCAGAAATGCCGGATTGCGGAATTTCTAGATGCAAGAAATGGTTTAAAAACTATTGTTGGCGAAGGCGGAGTCATGGTAAGCGGAGGGCAAAAGCAGAGAATTGCAATTGCTCGCGCTTTGTACCTGGACCCAGAAATTATTGTAATGGACGAAGGTACATCTGCTCTAGATCAGGAGACAGAGCAAGAGATCATGAAGGAAATTGTGGAAATTAGCGCCGGAAAGACTTTGGTAATTGTCACTCATAGGCTTGAAGCCATAAGAGATTGCAGTAGGGTATATCGTTTGGAAAATGGAATCCTGAACCTTGAAAAGAAGATAAATCATTAAGTTACGAGGTCATATGCAAAAGGTTAAGAACTACTCCTATGATGAATACCTGGCGCACCAAAAAGGAAAAAAGGAATCAAAAGCTGGGTATGCAGTATACAGATCAAATCTGGATTATCGAGTATTTAGACTTCGCTTTGCCTGTTATGCACCTTTCATTGGCGAGGCGATCCTCTGTCTTGGCGCACGGCTTGGCACTGAAGTAAGAGCATTGAGGGACCTTGGCCATACAAAGGCATTTGGCATTGATATTGGAAATTACGTTACGGGTTCGGATCTGGTGGTTTATGGCGATTTCAATAGGATGGACTATTCGGATAATACTTTTGAATTTTCATATTGCAATACACTTGATCACTCGTTTGACCTCCGCAAATTCTTTCAGGAAGTTTCGCGTGTTTCGAAGGTTGGTTCCTACAGCGTGTTTGATATTATCGGCGATTTCGATACGAACAATTTTGGTGAATATATAGATAAGCCGTATAGTTTTAACGAGGTGGAAAATGTTTTAAGGACTATGGGGCACGAAGTCCTGATCAAGTCAAAGATTCATCTTCCCTGGAAAGGAATGAGTTTCCTTATAAAGTGGAAAGCCAAAGCCGATAGCAATGACAAAATGAAAGCCGTTCAAACTATGGGTAATTTGCGCAAGTACCGCATTTTCAATGAGCCCATGGAGCGTATCCGCATAAAGCTTGGCTTATTGTTAGGAATAAAGAACGGACTGGATGTGGAAGATTCCAAGGAAGGCACTTAGGAGGCAAAAGGATGAATAGTCAGTTGCCCACAGTTCTTTACTGCTTCACTGGACGGGAACACCTTGTTTATGCAATCTGGTCTATTCGGTCTCTGCAAAAGACAGGATATAGTGAAATCGAGGTCATCGCATCCACTTCAGAAGAAAGGCAGCTGGTACTGGATAAGGTTTCAGGCATACGAGATTGTCATGTTATCAAGGGTGATCCGGGCGATTATCCTATGATGGCATACAAGCCTTTTGTATTAGAGAAGTACATAGAGTCCGCAGCCTTTTCAAAGCACAAGCACAGAGATCTTGTCGTTTGCGATTCGGATGTGATTTGGAAACGGAATCCCGCCGCGCTTTTTGACAGATTTGCAGGAAAATGTTGGGCACACAAAATAACACCGGTAAACCCGAATGAGTACAAATTGCCTCTGAAATCAGTTCCACGCAGTGATATTGGAATGCTCACGATCAAATTCTATGAAAAAACTGCTAAGAAACCCATTGCTGTATGGCCGAATTTCCGGGTTAACGCGGGTTTGTTCATGCTTAATGGGTCTGTATTCCGGGAAGTGGTGCATCGTTTTATGGAGAAGATAAGGGCATTGGCGCCCTATAAAATGCTTATGAGCGAGGAGTTGATGTCTTTGGTATACGCGGAAATGGGATTACAGCCGATTTCCGATTTGGAGGATGTTGTATACAAAACCAGGATCGGGCGTAAAGAACCCAAAAAGGCATGTTCACTCGTGGATGAGTCACTCAGAATACGATTGCAGCAAGAAGACTCACGTTCCGGACTATCACTTTGCAAATTTCTATGTTATGAGGGCCGGAAAAGGGATGAACATCCCGGATGCGAAACCGCGAAACATTTCCTTTCAAACCAAAAGGACCTGCTTTGGAAGGAGGCAATTGGACTGGGCTTAGATCATGATAATCTAATCGAATTAGTCAATATGGAACAAAAGAATAGGAAACAATCCGGTTTAAAGAGGACTGCAAAAAAATATGCTTTTCGTGCGTTGAGAAGAATCGCAATCCTGACCGCCAAATGAAAAGTCTCATATATGCTGTGCACAAGGTATTGATGAAGGGATTATCCCTGCAAGGGGCAATTATTCCTGCCGAATGCATAATTGGTGAGGAAGAAACAATTGAGCATTTACTGAGCACCGGAAAGAGTTTGATTCGGTGGGGGGACGGAGAGACTTCCATACTTCTAGGTAGGAGTCTCGCATTTCAAAGCAATTCTCTTTCTCTAATGCAATATTACCGAATGATTGTGAAATCGTATGGCGTGGATTCGCGTTACATGCTTGCATTACCCACAAAATATTTGCGGATGACAGGGCATAAGTTGCAGGAAACAGGAAAACGGCACCAATGGCACCCAACAAGATACGCCTGCAATTTATTCTTTCCAAAAGGAAAGGTTAAGTACGCCGATGCTTTCATCTTTAGAGAGGAAACCAGTTTAGCCAATTCCGAAATTGAAAAACTATGGGTTAATTCGAAGCACGTGATTCTTATGCATAATAACTATAAATACTTTATTGATTTTGCCGCAAAATATCCCGGCATAGATTGCCATTTCATTCCTGTGCTGCCATGTGGCGCATACGGCAGAGCAGGTGAATACATGCAGAATGCGTTCAAGAGTGCAAAAGCGTTTGGCTTGGCCGAAACACGTGTCCTCGTCTCGGCTGGCCCCGCTGGAAAACCAATTGTGTTTTGGCTTTCGCAAAGAGGACTAATTTCATATGATATGGGCCATTATTTCGATTATAAGTTCTATGGGCTTGTTCGCGAGTGGAAAAGGAAAACTGTTAAATGATCTTCATTGGCTTCTTATTTTAAGGATTGGGAATGGACCAAAAGGGATTATTGCAGGATACGGAATATTGGTTTCCTTACCATTATGTTCCCGATTGGGATGGAAAGAAATTTTGTCAATCGCGACATATGTCATGGGGATATGAGTATATGTCCTACATCCACCATGTAATTGACAAGGTCAAGGAAATGGGATTCAATTCTATACTTGATATCGGCTGTGGTGATGGTCGCTTTCTGTTTGAAATTAGCAGATTGGGGCAGCGAAAAAGGATTGTCGGGATTGATCATTCCGAACGGGCAATTGCATTTGCCCGTGCAATGGCTCCCGAAGTAACTTGGATTTCCGGGGACATCAAGGCAAAAGCTGTTTTGCTGGAGAAGTTTGATATAATAACATTGATCGAAGTGCTTGAACACATTGCCCCAGAAAATATGCGGGATTTCATGGATGCTGTCTGCGGTTTCTTAAGTAATTCTGGCAAGATAATTATCAGTGTGCCCTCAAAAAACGTGAAACTTACAAGAAAGCATTATCAACATTTTAATACAAAACTGCTTGTGGAAACGCTTTCACCATTCTTATCCATAGAGAGGTTGGAATATCTTAATCACGATTTAGGTGTTTCGGAAAGGATATTTCAGAAACTTCTATGTAATTGGGTATATGTGATTCGGAATCGGAAATTGCTCGCATGGATATTTAATATTTA
>CAYVZU010000056.1:0-24466 GCA_964455935.1 uncultured Fibrobacterota bacterium | reverse complement strand
CTAAATACGGCAGTTGATCCGTTGATGAATCCCGTCGCGAAGCCGCGGGATTGCCCCGGATCAACTTGAGGAAACCGCAGGCATATCACCTAATCGATATGGCGAGGCTTTCTGAGTCGGAGGCGACGGGTCGCCGCTTCCGCGAGCCAACCGGTTTTCTGCGGCCGCCATGCTCTTTCGCGTTTCTTAGAATTTCCGTACGACGAATCAGAGAATATAGATTAGAATAAAGGACAGGCCCTTGTGGATGTTCTGCGCGGTTGAGATTTGACATGGTGGGAGTGGCAAAATGAAAAGCAGCAGTCTCTGGTTCCTGGTGCTTGCGGCAGTGTGCTCCGCGGCAGTTTCCAAACCCAAGGACCCGCCCGCCTTCTTCCGGGAGATCTCCGCAGGAGCCGCCATCACAATTGCCGCTCCAAAATTACCGATCAATTTTATTCTTCAGAACAAAATCATCTATGCACCGGGCTTCCAGGCCGGATACGCATTGGGCTATAAGAGAATCGCGCTCAACCTGGAGGGCGAATTCGCCAATTACCCAGTTGGTGCCGTCGATTACATGGGGGCCGATCTCCTTTATTCGGATCTTTCGGGCGTCAGCGTAACAACAGGTTCGGCGTGCATGTCGGCCCGGCTTCGCGTCTGGGGCCCCATGTACGCTCGGGCCGGCGCCGGCGCGGGCCTCTTGCTGAGCAGATTCAATTTTGCCTCGAACGCGCTTTCCGCAAAACCAAGCAAGCTTTTTACCACGGTCTCCGGCGGCTTGGATGTGGACCTGCTCGGACAGCAGGGAGGCTCGTTTTCCCTGCTGCTAAGGTTGGCCGGCAAGGTGCCGTCCCTGAAGCTCTACAGTGTGGGCATTATGAATGCCGCTCAGAACAACGGCTTTGTCCAGTTCCTGAATCTCTCAAACCCGCAACTGGACCTCTCAATCCTGGTCAGCAAGCGTAGTGCGAAAAAGAAGACCATTACAGCCCAACGGGCCGCCGTTGATACCGATCCGTATTCCGAATGGAAGGAAAACACTGGAACCGATTCCCGGCAAGCCCCCCCGCCTACCCTGGAGCCGGCCTGGAAGGGCACTGCCCCAACGCAAGCCCCTGCCCCCACAGCTACTGCGCCGTCTTTGGAGCCGGCTTGGCAGGGCGCCGCATCGGTCCAAAAACCGGATACGATTGCGGTTTCCACTCTTGCGGAGCCGACGGCAAAGACAACCGCCGCAGCTCCAAGGCTCGACACGATACCAGCCCCTGCGGCCCCGAAGCCGACGCCCAAAACAGCCCTGGCGGTTCAACCACCTGTTTCGCCACCGCCGGCGCCCTTGGAAAAACCCAAGCCCGAGCCCGTTGACAGCGTGAAGCTGGTGCGCCAGCTTGCATCCAAAGTTGATTCGCTCGACGCTGTTTTTGAAAGAATGCGTGCCGATTCAGCAGCTGCCATGGATAGTCTTGATAAATTCTATGCCATACCTCCCAAAGATGCATTCGAGCGCACGGCCGATTTCGAAGCCAGGAAAGCCAGATTCAAATTGCAGAAAGACAATGTCCTTGCGGAGAAGCGCAGGTCTCTTTCGGCCCGAATTCAGGCTGCGCGCGCCGCGAAAAGCTCCACCGAAATGACGATTGGGAAAATCACCTCCAGCATACGTTCGAAGCAATTCAGTGCGCAAAAACTTCAGCTTGGCGCATACAATGCGGATCAGGGTTTTTTCCCGGTTTCTTTATCTCTGCAGGAGGGCTATTTCGAGTTTGATTTCAGCGGCAAATTATTGATGCCGCCGGCAGCGGCAAAGGCCCTATATGCCAATCAGGGTTCCGGTGCCTTTGTGGTGGCATACAGAAACCAGGCGCTATCGATTTCACCTGCAACGGATCGCTTTGTCCATTATCAGGGAATGCGATTGCTCTTCCGCGGCAAACGCTATGAATTGAAGGGGGAATTCACCCTGCCCCAGAGCATTCTGGGAAGCGCCGGCTGGAAAGCCGAGGAACTCAGGAAAAAGAGAGTGGCTGCGCGCACAGGCAAGCCGGAGGCCCAATATATCCTGGGACTTGCCTATCTCGAAGAGGCGGCCACAAGCGGACATCTTGACAGCGCGGTCGCATGGTTGAATCGAAGCGCCAACCAGGATTATACGAAAGCACTCGTGAAGCTCGCCTCAATGTACTTCGACGGGCTGGGAGTCAAAAGGGACTACAAGTCCGCCGCAAAATATTTTGGTTTTCTCGCCAATCTCGGGGACGCCGATGCGCAATATTCCATGTCGTTGATTTATGAGAAGGGCGGCTATGGAATGGCCTCTGACAAGAGCACCGCGGATTTCTGGCTTCGGGCCGCCGCAAAGAAGGGAAACACAAAGGCTCAGGCAAAGATAGCCCGGATTGAAGCGGCCAAGCAGGCGGAAGCAGAGAAGCGCCTGCAATGGGAAAAGGACCGGCAGGAAGAGGAACTGAAATTAAAAAAGAAAAAGAGAAAATAGGCGAATGGCGGGAAAACGCGCGAGCCTACAACGTGTCCCGCTCGACCTTTTGCGCTTCATCAAGGGTAAGGAAATCAAATTGTGGCCGATTTGCCTGGTGACATGCGCATCAATGACATGGTTGAGCTTAAGTTAACAGAATTGCCGGATTGTACGGGAATCTTGCGCGACCATCCCGCGATCCTGTCCCTCATTAGCGCCAGCCCTTCCCCCTTGCTCCATTTTCGCCTTTTCATCATTTTCGGATAAGCGCCCGCAATTGGACTGCTCCAATGTGATCGCCGCAAAGGAGCGGCACCATGACGCGGAGGCAAAAACGGGGAGGCGGCCATGGCACAATCCGCGCAGGACATTGGATCGATCCGAAGTTTGGCGTTTGGCAAGGACAAAACCTTCCAGAACGAACTTCGCCACAGAGTCAAGGAGTATTTCGCGCAAATCGGGTTGTCGGAGCACGGAAATTGGCGAATGACCCTCAAGACGGCCGTTATTCTAACCTGGTTCGCGGCAGCCTACCTGCTTCTGGTCTTTGCAGCGAGAACCTTGTGGCAAGGATTGACGCTGGATCTTCTGTTGGGCTTGTCCCTGGCCGGAATTGGGTTTAACATCCAGCACGACGGAGGACACCGGGCCTATTCGAGTCGCGCCTGGGTCAACCGCCTTGCGGCGACAACGCTGGACCTGATCGGCGGCAGCTCCTTTGTCTGGCGCTGGAAGCATGCCATGATCCATCATCAGTATACCAATATCACCGGGTACGATACCGATATCGACCGCGGCGGAATCGGCCGTTTCTCGCCGCACCAGAGATGGCGCGCGATCTACCGTTGGCAGCACATCTACTTCTGGCCCCTTTATGGGCTTCTGGCCATCAAGTGGCATTTCGTTGACGATTTTCGCAACGTCCTTACAGGCCGCATCAGTCAGCACAGGATCCCACGGCCTCGCGGCGGCGAACTGGCGATTCTGATCGCGGGGAAGCTGCTCTTCTTTGCTTGGGCACTGGCCATTCCCATGCTATTCCACCCGGCAGGAGTGGTGGTGTTCCATTATGCGGTGACCGCCTCATTTCTTGGACTGTTTATCAGTGTCATCTTCCTTTTGCCCCACTGCGTGGAGGAATCGGAGTTCCCCATGCCCACAGAGGACACGGGTCGAATCGTGAGGCCCTGGGCCGTACATCAGGCCAGCGTAACGCTGGATTTCTCACGACACAGCCGGCTTCTAACCTGGTTCGCAGGAGGGTTGAATTATCATCTCGAGCACCATCTGTTTCCGGTCATCTGCCACATTCATTACCCGGCCATCGCGGGCGTGGTCGAGAAGACCTGCCGGGAATTCGGAGTGAAGTATGCCCGGCACAGGTCTTTTGCGGCGGGGATTGCTTCGCATTACCGCTGGCTGCGTCGCCTTGGCAGTAGAGACCTGAAGACGTAGCGGTCAAGAATTGTGAATGCATGCTGGTGTGCTAAATCGATGACAGCTCTCACGACGCGAATAAGGCCGGTGGCTTTTTCAGCCGGGCCCAATCGAACCCACTTTTTGGAGATACACTGCAGCTTTTGTTTTTCGAAGTAGGCGAGCCGGCGCGGAGTTGGATCTAGCGTGTAACTCGTTTCGAAAAGCTTCAGTGCCGCCTCGCCTTGTTTGTGGGTTCTACAAAGTAATCCCACCAAATGGAATATCTTGGAGCGTGTTTGGTTTAAACCTAAATGCCGCAGTTGATCCGTGGATGAAGAGTGGAAAGATCTTGCCCCAGATCGGAGCATGGCACCATCGTCGATGGTCAGTCCTGGTGGAAGCGGAGTATGCTCGCTTGCCCACAAGGTATTCGCGGAATGCTCCATGAAACGGCGGACTGCCCAGGTAGGTGATTGTTGTATAAGTATTGTATCGGCCCCCGCGGCATTGCTCGCAAACCCCGCAGGGGTCGCCCGGCTTAAACGCCGCAATTGTGCCCGCTTCGAGGTCCATGATTCCGGCCCCGCACTCCTCCATAACCCAGGCGCATTCATGGCCCAGAATAAAAGGGAACTTCACGACCTGCGCCCCGACCCGGCCCTCATTCCAGCAATGAATATCGGACCGCAGATTCCTACGTTCTTTACCCGCAGCAAAACTTCGCCCGGCCCAAGCTTTGGTTTGGGCTCTTCATGGACCTCGAATTGGCGAACCGCGGTAAGATACAGCACTTTGGGATGACACACCTCTCCCGTAGGGCATTCAGAGATCCCTATAAGCGACGAACAACCACGACAACGCCGTCGCTGGATTCGATGTAGCTCCCGGAAATTCCAGCACCCTGAATTCGGCCCTGCTGCATTGCGCCGCCGACCTTGCCAAGCCAGGTCTGGGCCGCGGTTTTATCGGCAAAGACACGACACTCGAAAGGGAAACGCGCATCATCCAGGCGAAATGCGTCTTGTGTTGAAAGCCCTTTTGCAAGCTCCTTCTCCAAAGCGGAAATGCGGAAAAGCTGCGTGCTCTGACCGGTTTGCCGGGCCAGCAGTACGGTGACAAAACCCTCGCTGCGGCCATAGGCAATAGCGTAATCGTCCTTGGATTCAATTATGCGCATTCCACCGCAGGCCCTTCGCAGCGCATCGGCAAACGGAAAATCGATGACGATTCCCTCCATATCCAGGTTGATGCCATGCAGCACAACATTATCGTAGTGGAATCGGCCCTTGGCGATCGCTGCAAGCGCAGACGGGATCTCTTGCACGGGACTGCGCTTTTTCCAGAAGACCTTGCCAAACGCTGGGCCCAAGGGCCAAGAAAGCAGAAAGGCAGCCAACAGCGCCAGCCGTGAGTGGCGGGACGTTAGACGTTGGACGTAGGGCGTTGGACGTAAGAACGAGTACCGAGGGAGATCGTCCCGGCGCGCACCGCGCCGGAATAGATATTTTTCCCCCTCTGTGTCTTCTTCTCCAGCCTCAGTATTGCTCTGCGGATTCATGGTTCGTCCAAAAAACGTGAGTAGTTATATCCACCATTCATAATTCACCATTCATAATTACAAATTTCATTTCTGTGGCATAACTTTCCCATATCGCCCCTGCATCAACCGTTGGCCCATGATATCCTGAGCTCTTTTTTGAATTTCCGCATCAGTTCCCGGACTGTCCCAGGAATCCATCGCCAGTGCCACGCACTCGACTCGCGGCGGGGGCAGCACAATGGTGCCGATCTCAGGACCGAACTCGGCCTTGCTTTCGAGGCCCGGTGAAAGCACTCTGGCCAGGACCATATCGGACCCCAACGGCTGTCCGCCCCGCAAGGCGCGCATAAATCCCTGCTTTGGGATCTCCTCCTCGGCCGAGGGTTGGACCAGGTCTGTTGCCGCTGAAAGGCGCTGAATACGGAACCGCGGATTGTCCATCTCGTACGATGTGTCCCAGGCAGCCCTTCGCGCAAGCAGAATGGCGCGAAATCCATATTCTTCCCGCAACTCCAAGCCAATAATAAGAACAAAGATGAAGCAGAGCAGAGACAAGAGAATGGCAGCTTCCACAAGAGCCTGTCCTTTGCTCGCCATGGACAATCCGGACAGGATAGCAGGATTTTCAATCCGTTTTATCCCGCGAATTTCCGCAATTCCCATAATCATGTCAGCTTTCTCATTTCAGTGTCGTATTATTTCGGGTTTGAACGCTTCCGGGCTGACACTATGGACAATTCCGGCCCGATCAAGAATAGTTTGAACCTGGCTTGCCTGGATATCTGCGCGCTGCAAGGATGCGCGCCACGACGGCACCACAAGCCAACCTCGGCCGTCCTCTTGGGGGCAGTTTGCGTCGGCCTGAGCAAAACAAAACCTTGGCCAGTGCACGAAACGGTCCAGTATAGGCCAGGCCAGGCCCCTGCCCCTGTACCAGGCAATGGCTTTGATGGGCATGGGCAAAACCCCCAGGGCGCCTGAATTCAACGCGCCACGCTGAAACCAAGGCAGCGGCAGAAAGGCAAAAGCCGGCAGAGGGTTATGGGCAATGCCGAAATCGGGCGGGATCTGGTCGTGGCCGGTAAAGACCAGCCCTCCATAGGGTGCCCGGGGAATGCTGGAGTTATTCGGCCGCGGCACCTGGCCGGGCTTGTCGCCGCCCGAAAGAGTGGCATAAGCCGCTATGTAGGCGTCCGCTTCCGCCTGCCATGGATGCTGGTCGGCTATTGTCCTGCTCAAATTCGCGAACTGTCCGATCTCGCTTTGGAAAATCGTCTGCCAGAGATCTTTTTCGGGTTGATCAAAACCCGATTGCCGGACCAGAACCGAAAGACCCTGGCACCCGATGGCGGCCGAATTGAGCGCTGCGATCTCGTTGAAGCTGCGCGCTTTCCACACCGCGGCCGTTCGCGCCGCGGCATCCGCTGCATTTTGAAGACGAATGCGGGACCGCACAAGGTTTCCCACGCTTTGAACCGAAAGCGCCAGCATGGAAATGGCCAGCAGAAAAATAAGGACAAAGACCATGGACTGGCCGCAATTCTTCTTCACTGCGCTTCCACCGGGAGTTCGGCCGTTGCCGTCAACGCAAGCCAATCGGACTTTTTCCAATCCTCGTAGCCGGCCGCATTCCCAATCTGGGTTTGGATTTGTACTCGCATCCGGTCCGAGGGGTCCTGCTCCCACGGCTCGCGAATGAGAGCGGCAAGCCGAGCCAAAGGAAATACGGGCTGATAAAAATAGGTGACTTCGACTTGAATATTGCTTCCCTGCGGCGTCGGTTGGACAAACGTCCGGCTCCAGGTCGCGGTAAGGCTTGCGTCCAGATCGCGATTAAATGTCATGGGTTGGAGCGGCGCAAATCCGGCATTGGGCGCAAGCGAGGAAATCACCGCATCGGAAATGCGCGACTCTCTCTGCAGCAGCACAAAGGGAAAATCCGATGGACGGCTTCGGCCGGTTACGCCCAGAAGCGGAAGAACCGCGGCAGCCTTGATTTCCTCCGGACCCGCGCCAGGCTCAACCGAGACATACCGGGCAGCGCAAAATGCGGAGTAGCGCAGAACCGTTTTGGCATTGGCTATCAGGCAGAGCTCAATGAGAATCGCGGTGAAGAAAATGATTAAGGGCAGGACGATTGCCGTTTCGACAAGCGCCTGCCCCTGATTGGCTGCTTTCCTTTGCGGAAAGACGATATGATTGGGCAAGCTATTGAGCAAAGCTTATTCGGCGGCTCCAGGGACCTTTTCATTGAAATTGACGGCGTCCGCCCCTTCATCCGTTGTCGTCACTTTTTCTGCGTTCAGCGCACCCGCGCTTTTATTAAACATGGTCTTGATTCTACCCCCAAATAACGAAACCACGGCAATGGCAGCCACCGCAACCAGCGCTACGATAATGATGTACTCGGTCATGCCCTGGCCCTTTTGGCCGCTACTGGAACGATGAATCAGCATAGGTCCTCCTCTGTGGCAATTATGAATTATGAATTGGAAATTATCAATTTCTGATTGCTGACCTGTCTTCTTCCGCCTTGCGATTCCCCATTGACCATTTTCGACTCTTAAGTATTCCGATTTGCTGACCTGCCTTTTCTCGCTTTGGAATTCTCAATTAATATTTATAACTACTCACGTCTCTCGAAAGAATCATGAAACCACAGAGAAACGCGGAGGCCGGAGAAGAGGACACAGAGTGGGAAAAGATCTATTCCGGCGCGGTGCGCGCCAGAAAGATTTCCCTCTGTGTTCTCATTCTTAACTCGGATTTCTCTCTGTGGTTTCATGGGAACCTGTGTAGTTACTAATATTTTGCAATTCGCAATTTCTTCTAAGGTATCGGCAGGCTGATCAGGAACGTCAAAGACCGCACATACTCCGAGGCCGCAACCACCATGGCCCCGCCCAGCGTAAAGAGAAAGAGCACAAGCACCGAAACGACCAGAACATATTCGGTCAGGGCTTGTCCGGTTTGGTGCGCAGTTCTCATTTGACAAAGTGAAAAGATAGTTCCGCTTGAATCCGGCAGGCAAGGTCTATATTGGAACCATTCACCATGGAGCAGGACATATCGCAGCAACCAAAACGTCTTTTGCCTCCCCCGCACTTTGGGCACCCCCTTGGTGAGGGGGACATTGCGAAGTCCCGGCGCATTCACCCCCCTTGCATGTTGAACGAACACCACACTGAAAGCTATCTTGACGCCGGGAGGTTAGCATGAACCTTTTCGAAAACCATGATCGATTCGTTCGCCAAAACGCCGTGGCCGCCCAGGGCTATGACGTCAAGTGCAAGGATGACAAGCTGGAGAAGCAGGGCGCATCGCACCTGCGTCAGGGGCGCGAGGCCTCGTGCTTCAGCTGCAAATCCAAGTCGAAGTGCAAGACCTTCGAAAAGATGCGCACGGGCGGGACGACCGGCGCCGTTTCATACGGCGGAGATTCGTCGGGCGGGCAGCAGTTTCTCTGCGAAAAGTATGAATTAATGAAGACCAAGGACACGGCCCCGGACAATCGCCAGATCAAGGCCCTGCTAAAGAACGCAATGCGCGGTAATCGGTAGGGGAAGTCAGGAATCCGAGAGGCGACGAATATCGTCTTGAATGGTCGCTACATCGCCAAAATCCTCTTTGGCCATGGCGACCATTTTCTTTAATAGCAGTTCGAAAATCCGCAATTCCTTGCTGTTGGCTCCAATCGGCTGCGAAGAGATCCGGACCACGGTATCCACATCTTCGGGGAATCGATATCCATTCATAAATTGCCGAAACCGCTCCACCGCCCGGTCGTGGTCTCCCTGGTTCTGTCTGTTATACAGCAGGGCCGGGATGTAGCTTCCCAGCAGTTTGCGCTCCAGGTCTTCGCGGTAGTCGCGGAAATTTTCGTGTTCCGGCAGTTCGCTTTCGATTTGCGACAGCAATTCCTCGATGGAGCGCCGGGCGCTCCCCCTCTCCTGCTCGCGGAAACGAAACTGGTATAACAGCGAAAACGCCTGTGTAGCCATGCTGGCGGCCTGAAAATTGGAGAATGTCCCCAAGAAATAGATGTCACCTTCCTGGGAAAGCACTTCATCCTCGCTTTCGAACGAGACGATGCGGGCCATGATGGGGATCAGCTCGGCCATGCCGTGTACAAGGTTGTTTTCGTCTTTGCCCGCTCCGGACTCATTCTGCTCCGGCCACAGGCCCGATTCGCGAAGGCGCTGAAGGACCTGGTCCAATCCCTGTTTGAGCGAAGATCCCAGTTCAGTCTTGAAGAACTCCTCCATGGTGTTCTCGTGACGGCAGTCGGCCTGAACCGAAAAAAGGTTTGAACCCTCGCGCATACCGGGGCGCTGTTCGGTGGCCGCTCCCTCGATTGCTTCAATCAGGGCGTAGGCCGTGAGCCGGCCATCGAGCCGTTCCGGGTTGCCGCTTTTCTGCTCGAAAAAGGGATTCATCAAAGATACCGCCGGGTTTTGGGCCTTGCAGCCGTTCCAAGCTTAGGAGATAACGCCTGATTGAAATATGATCAAAACACACCCTCATTTCAATCTGAGTTTCAAGATCGTCAAAACCGGACAGATGCACGGGAGCGACCTTCGGCCGCAGGCTGGCGGGTTACTGCAACTGGACTGCAGCCTTTTTGATCAGACCTTTACTCCGGACAAACTGATATGTCAGATAGAAGTAGCCGGGGCCAAAAATAAGGAGAGGCAGAACAAAGTAGATATTGCCGGAGACAAAAACCAGGTAAGCGCACCAAGTGAAGTACACCGCCATGAGCAGTTCGACAAAGGACGTCTTGTCGGTCTTTGCGAAGTATTTGCGCAAGTACCATTTCTCGTCGTTGGTACCCACAGCGGAATATTTGGGCGTGCGAATGAACTGAGTCTTCTTCTTGCAGAGAGCCTCGAAAATGGCCTTTGTGCCGTTAATGGAAAGACCAATTCCCACAACCATTAGAACGAGAACGTCTGCGACTTGCTTCCAGCCGCGGCGCCCCGTTTCCATCTCGGCAAAGATGAAGTAAATGAATACGGCGACAAAATTGGTCATCAAGAAATAGAAAACCGTCAGAAACATCCATTTCTTGAAGAAGAAATCGAACAGGAAAAGCGTGGGAACCAGCAGGAAGGCCATAAGAGTTGTGGTAATGTAGCCCGTGTTAGACAGCAGATGGAACGTGGAGTCGAGCTTTTTGCCCAGCGGGATCGAGCTCTTCCAGATCTTCGGCAGGAGCTTCATTCCAACCTGCGTCATTCCTTTGACCCAGCGGAACTGCTGCCCTTTGAAACCGGAGATTTCCAGCGGCAATTCCGAAGGAACAACCAGATCTTTGAGGTAAATGAATTTCCAGCCGCTAAGCTGGGCGCGATAGCTGAGATCGAGATCTTCGGTCAGCGTATCGCCATGCCATCCGCCCGCTGCATCAATGGCGGCCTTACGCCAAATCCCCGCAGTTCCGTTGAAATTGAAGAAATGCCCGCTGCGATGGCGCGACGTGTGCTCGATCACAAAATGCCCGTTGAGGAACACCGACTGAATCCGCGTAAGCAGCGATTGTTTGTCATTAAGAAAGCCCCAGCGGGACTGAACCATACCCACCTGGGGATCGGTGAAGAAATGAATGGTCTTCTGAATGAAATCCTTTCCAGGGAGGAAATCGGCATCGAAGATCGCCACATATTCGCCTTTGGCGACCTTGAGACCTTCCGCCAGAGCCCCGGCCTTGAAATCCTTCCGGTCGGTCCGGTGCAGATAGACGGCATTCTTGCCCTGCGCCTGCATATCCGCCACCAGCTTTCGGGCGACCGAGACCGTCTCATCGGTCGAATCGTCGAGTACCTGGATTTCCAGAAGGTGATTGGGATAATCGATTTCACATGCCGAACGGATAAGCCGTTCCACAACATATAGTTCATTGAAAATGGGAAGCTGGACTGTTACCGGCGGAAGTTCGGCGAATTGCGAAATAGGTTCCGGTACCGCTTTCCGTTTTGCAATGTAGCCGGCAAGCAGAACGACCTTATACAGTCCGAAGACCGAGAAGAAAACGAGGGTCCCAAAGTATGCGTAAAAGATCAGGTGAGCAAAAATTTCCATTTATCTCAAGTGGGCTTCCCGCCCGAATTTCGGCCCCTAATACATAGTGGTCCAAAAGGGATAACTAAAATATATTACGCACTGTTTAAATTCAAGAGTCCTGCTCAATTTTATTTAGGCCGGGGTGCTGGAACCGTTTCGTTCCATGGCATCGAGACGCGAATGTAGGCCCGGCGCGTGATGCCCAAAAGCTGCGCCGCGCGGTTTTTTGTTTCCACTGGACTTGCCTAGCGCCTGGTGAATCAGTTTGCGTTCGAGATGTCAAGGCAGATGCCTCCCTCGGGAATTTCGAATTCGGACACCAGAGCCGGCCATCCCGGCGTCAATGAGCGCATTTGAAGCGGCAGGTGTTCGCGTATGATGGGTCCGTTTCCCGCGAGAATTGTCGCGCGCTCCAGGGCGTTTTCGAGCTCGCGAATGTTGCCGGGCCGTCATAAATAGAAAGTGCGTCCAGCACGTCTTTGGCCAGAGCATCGGGTTTCGCGCCGGACTTGCGCAGAAAATGCTCGATTAGCAGCGGAATGTCTTCCTTGCGCTCCCGCAGCGGCGGAATCTGAATGGGAAAAACATGAGCCGGTAATATAGGTTTTCCCGGAACTTGCCATCACGGATCATGTCTCGAGATTGCGGTTGGTGACGCGATGATGCGCGCACTGCATTCGATTGCCTCGTTGCCGTCGACGCAGACGAACCGCTTTTCTTGTAGAACGCGCAGCAGTTTCACCTGCATGGCCGCGGAGATATCGCCGATCTCATCCAGAAAGAGCGCGCCGGCGGCCCCACACTCGAACTTGCCTTTCTTGCGCCGGTAAAGGCCCCTTTCTCATGGCCGAAGAGCTCGGATTCCAGCAGCGGCTCTGGCATTACGCCCGAGTTGATGGCGACAAACGGCCCCAGGTGATGGCCGCTGTGGGAATGAATGGCGCGTGCCACCAGCTCCTTGCCGGTTCCGCTTTCGCCGGATCGAACGCTACCAGACCACGGGCCGTCTGTCCCCGGACCTGATCTCCGAGCTCCGCCTGTCGTATCGGATTCGGTAATCCATCCCCAGATTTCAACTCCACCTTCGGTCTCGGCCACCCCGGTTTAGATTTCATGATTCATGATTCATAATTCCATTTGCCCCCAGCTTTCGTTGACAACTCCATGGGGTTTGGAAGATTTTAGGAACCACCCGAGGCTCAGCAAACCGTCATTGAGGAGATTGCTAATGAATTTGCCCGACATGAATGGCCTGGATCTTGTTCCGGAACCGCAGGAAATCACCGTCATCGGACCGGCATTTGCCGTGAGCGGATTGACGGCAGACCGCAGCGGCCTTGACGGCGACGATCGGTTCGCGCTGGACCACGCCTCATCCTGCTTTGAACAGCAAACGGGCCTGAGTCCAAATGATTCCCAGTCCGGCCTGCGGGTTGTGATTGCTCGCGCCAACGATCTTCCGCCAGAGGGTTATTCGTTGGAGATTTCTCCGGCCGGCGTTTCGATCAAAGGCCGCGACAGCGCCGGGACCTACTATGCCCTTCAGACACTGCTCCAGTGCATGAAAAAATCCGGCGGACGGGTCGAAATGCCATCGCTGAAAATCCGGGATTGGCCCGATGTGAAATACCGCGCCATGCACTACGACACCAAACACCACCAGGGCACGCGCGAGGCCGTGGAACTGCTGATCCGCGATCTGGCCTCTTACAAAGCCAATGTTCTTGTGTGGGAATGGGAGGACAAATTCGCCTATCGCAAGCACCCCGACATTGGGGCGCCCGGGGCGTTTTCCATGGAGGAAATGCAGGCCCTTACCCGGTACGCGCAAAAACACCATGTGCAGATCGTGCCCCTGGTGCAGGGACTGGGCCACGTCTCCTTCATCCTCAAGCACCGCCAATACGATACTGTGCGGGAGATTCCCGATTCCAACTGGGAGGTCTGCCCTCTGAAAGAGGAAACATACGAGCTCCTCTTCGACCTGTTCGACGAGGCGATTGAAGCCACACCGCGCAGCGAATTTCTTCATATCGGGTCGGACGAAACCTACGATTTCGCCTTGGGCGAGGAATGTGGATGCCGGAAGAAAGCGGAGGAGATCGGGCGCGATGGACTCATGCAGATTTTTATTCGCCGCTGCGTGGAACACGGAGAAAGCAAGGGGCGCAAGGTCCTCAGTTGGGGCGGCGCATGGAAGGAAGGCGCCAAACACCAGCCCCCCAAAAGCATGATCTGGGTCGATGAGGTCGGGTGCAACCACATCCAATACTTCGCCGCGGCCAAACAGGCCGGTTATCCGGTCTGGGCCTACGCCCGGAATCCGGAAACCACACCCCTATTCGTCCAGCTCTTCCCATGGGTCAAATCGTCAATGTGGACCGATGGGCACAGAGCCAGCCCCGGCAACCTTGCCCAGAGCGCCGAAATTCTGGTCCCGGCCGCACAGGCCCGGCTGGTCGATGGAACCATTACCACGTCGTGGGAAGATTGCGGGCTCCATATTCTCTGCTGGATGCCCCGTTTCATCTTCGCGGCTGATTGTTCGTGGAAAGGCTCTGCCAAAGACATCGATGTCTGGGCGGATCGGTATTTCCGCAGCTATTTCGGCCCGGAGTCACTGGCGATGCGCGAACTGTTCGAGATCCTGCAGGAATCGAGCCTGTTCTACCACGATACGTTCCAGCGCCGGGTATGGCACTGGGGCGATATCGGCAAAATTCATGTGCCCGACTTCCCCCGAGAGGAACTGGAATATAACAACTTCTGGCGCAAACGTTACGGCAAACTGGTGGAGGCCGCCCAAAAAGAAAAACTGCGCGTTCTGCGGGCCCTCCGGATCATCGACGACAATCTGGCCCGGGGCGTGCGGCATTCCTACGATCTTGAGGTCTTCCGCACCGGGGCCGAGCTGATGCGCCATAATACGGATTTAATCATTATGTTGGGACAACTCGAGGAGGCGATCGCCACGGCGTCGGACAAGTGGCACTTCGGCGGCGAAGTTCCAGCAAAGGAGGCCAACCGCAAAGAGGCCTTGAAATGTCTGCGCAAGGCCGAAGAACTGGTTGAGGAGCATCTGGCCGACCGCCGGAGCGTTTTCGAAAATCTGGTGCAGGTCTGGGAACGCACGCGTCTTCCCAAGGGACTGTCGCTGCCCGGCAAACCATATAAATTCGAAAAGGATAGGGCCCGCCACCTGGCCAACCGCACTCCCGGCATGGAATTCCTCATCATCGATGAGCAACTCCTGGACCTCGAAGGCTATCTCAGGAAGCTGAAGATCTACAATCTGGAGTACCGGAAGGCCAACAGACTCTGATTGAAAGCCGGCCGGACAGGCTTGGGAGCCCTCCCCCAAATCTTGTGCAATCAGGGCCTTGGTGCCACCGTATGAAGTGGCGCAAAGGGTTTGACAATTCGCCAACGAAAATGGGAGTTTCTACTCTTTCAAATTTACAAGGAGAACGAGGCATGGACCTTTTCGAAAAGAACGATCTGAATCTTATCCCTGAGCCGCAGGAAATTGCCATCGCAGGCCCGGAGTTCGCCATTGAGGAGCTGCGAGCCCTGCGGACCGGATTGGATAAAGAGGACCTATTCGCGCTGGACTATTTCGCCTCGCGGGCACAAAAGGACCTTGGAGTGCAACTTGGCGATTCCTCCAACGGAATAGCCGTGCGGATCTCTAGAACCGGCGACATTGCGGCGGAAGGATATACGCTTTCAACGTCGCCCGAAGGAATCTCCATTTCCGGCCGTGATGCCGCGGGCGTTTATTATGCTTTGCAGACACTGCTCCAATGCTTTCGCAAGACCCCAAAAGGAATCTTCCTGCCGACCCTTAAAATCCGGGACTGGCCGGACCTGAAGTACCGCGCCATGCACTACGACACCAAACACAGTCAGGGCACACGCCAATACGTCGAGGACTTCATCCGGGAACTGGCCTCCTTCAAGGTCAATGTCCTTGTCTGGGAATGGGAAGACAAGTTCGGGTACGAGAAGCATCCGGCCATTGCCGCCCCCGGCGCCTACACAAAACAGGAAATGCAGGCGTTTTCCCGTTTGGCCCAAAGCCATCACATGCAGATTGTGCCTCTGATCCAGGGTCTGGGACACGTTTCCTACATTCTGAAGCATCCGCAATACAAACATTTGCGCGATGTGCCCGATTCCAACTGGGAATTATGCCCGCTTAAAGAAGGGACGTACGAACTGCTGTCCCAGCTCTATGATGAGGCCATCGAAGCCACTCCCGGAAGCGAACTCCTTCACATCGGTTCGGACGAAACCTACGATCTGGGACTGGGCGAGGAATGCGGCTGCCGCAAGAAAGCCGAAGAGATCGGCCACGACGGCCTGATGCAAATATTCATTAAGCGTTGCGTCGCCCATGTAGAGAAGCGGGGCCGAAAGGCTTTGAGTTGGGGCGGACGCTGGCATCCCAACTCGAAGCACACTCCGCCCAAGGAAATGACCTTCGTGGACAGCGGCGATCTCGAATATCTTTCGGCGGCACGCCAAGCCGGCTACAAAGTCTGGATCTACGCAAGCAATCCGGGCATCGAGCCCCTCTTTCTGTCGTTTTTCCCCTGGACACAGCAATCGATGTGGCGCGCCGATACCTGCCGAATCCATTCGGGCGCGTTTCAGGAGACCGGCGAAATTGCCAAAGCCGCCAAAGCCAAGGTTGTCGACGGCTCTATCACAACAAGCTGGGAAGACTCGGGGCTGCACAACCAGTGCTGGATGCCGCGGTTTATTTGTGCGGCCGAGTTCTCGTGGAAAGCCGACGGTCGTGACGTGAACACATGGGCACGCCGGTATTTCCGCAACTACTTCGGGACCGAATCGCGCGACATGCGCGAGCTGTTTGTGATCCTTCAGGAGAGCGCCAATTTCTATTATGACACATTCCAGCGCCGAATCTGGCACTGGGGCGACGTGGGCAAGATCCACGTTCCCGATTTTCCGCGCGAGGATTTAGAATTCAGTGATTTCTGGCGAACGCGCTATGCCAAACTAATCCACGCCGCGACGGCCGAGCGCCAAAAGCTCCAGCGAGCGCTGGAAATTCTCGATGACAATCTGGCCCGCGATGTCCGGCACAAATACGACCTTGAAATCTTTCGTTCCTGCGCTGAATTGATGCGCCACAATGCGGACCTTATTCTCATGCTCGGCAATCTGGAGAATGCGATCTCACAGGCATCCGACTACTGCTATTTTGGCGGGGAGCGTCCTCTGACCCCGGCCAACCGCAAGCAGGCCCTAATCTGGATGCGCAAGGCCGAAGCCATGATCGCCGACCATCTGGCCGATCGCGCCCAAACGTTTTCGAACCTGGTGGCGGTCTGGGAGAAAACCCGGCTGCCCAAGGGCCTTTCCCTTCCGCAAAAGCCGTTCTTCCATCAAAAAGACCGCGCACGGCATTTCGCGAACCGGACGGCCGATATGAACTATCTTATCTTGGACGAGCAAATACTGGATTTGGAAGGATATCTCGACAAATTGCGGGCCTATAACAACCGGCTCGAGCAGCAGCTGAATCAATGAATCGACACATTCCTGAAGGGGGCACAACCGGAAATCCAAGCCATCGTGCAATTATGATGCAAGATTATCAGATCAAGCTTGACATCTTCGAAGGCCCGCTCGACCTGCTTTTATACCTGGTCGAAAAGGACGAACTGGATATTCAGTGCATCCAGGTCTCGCGTGTGTGCGTACAGTTCCTTGAGTATCTGGAGATGATCAAGGAGCTCAACATCGAGATGGCCGGCGAATATTTGGTGATGGCTGCCACGCTCATCCGTCTCAAGGCGCAGGAACTCCTTCCGCCCTCCGAGACTGCCCAAACCGGCGAGGAAGGCGAGATCATTAACCGCGAGCAACTGATCGCCCAACTGGAGCAATACAAGAAATTCAAGGAAGCCGCCGCCTCCCTTCGCCGGTTCGAAAACGATCAATGGGGGACCTACTACAAGGCCGAGCCCGAGAAAGTGGAATGGGCCGATGAATACCAGGAACAGACGATTGAGGCCGGGGTTTTCGATCTGCTTTCCGCCTTCAAGCGGGTTCTGGAACAGGCCCAACGCGAACTGACCCATGACGTGGTCCGGCCCGTTATTCACATCGACGACCGGATCGAGTATATTGTCGGCCTTCTGCTGGACCAGCCGCAGGTCCGTTTCGAGGACCTGTTTATCGAAAGCCGGTCGCGCATCATGATTGTGGCCACATTTATGGCCCTTCTGGAATTGGTGAAAATGGAACAGGTACGATTACGCCAACAGGAGCAGTTCGGCCAGATCTGGATCCATCGCCGCGAGCCCGAAACAACGTCAACGGCATCGCAACCGGCCGATGCCGCCCTGGAGCAGGACACGGCGCCGAGTGTTTCAAAACCGGCCGATGCGCCTGGAATTTGAGTCCCAAATCGAAGGAGAACCGAATTGAGCGAGCAAGAGCAATCCCTCCCCCCTCAGGCCGACCAGGAGAGCCCGGAACAGGCGCCGCAGCCGGTCGTTGCCGCCGAAGAGGGCGTGGAACCCGAGGACGAACAGGCCCACGAGCAAACAGTCCGCGAGGTAAGCCAAACCGAGCTGCCGCGCATTGTTGAAGCGCTGCTGTTTGCCACGGACGAGCCGCTGACACTGCAGAAGATCAAGTCAATTTTGCCCGACAAAATCGATATCCGCAGGATCAAAGCGGCCATCGACGACACCAACCGGAGGCTTTCGGCCGAGCACCACCCATACGAAATCGTGGAGGTCGCCGGCGGCTACCAATTCCGAACGGTCCAATACTATCACCCATGGGTTCGCCAATTGTTTCGCGATAAGATCAGCCGCAGGCTTTCGCAATCAGCGCTCGAAACGCTGGCCATTGTCGCCTACAAACAGCCGTTGACAAAGGCCGAGATCGAGGCAATTCGCGGCGTGATGGCCGACGGTGCCATGAAGACCCTGTTGGAGCGCCGACTGATCCGGATCAACGGCCGCAGCGAAAAACCGGGCCGGCCGCTGCTTTACGAAACCACCAAGGATTTTCTCCGCTACTTCGGCCTGAAGCACATTGATGACCTGCCCAAGCTGGAGGAATTCGAGCAACTTGTCAAAGCGCAGGCCGAAAACGCCCCGGCGGAAAAGCCCATCGAACAACCCGTGCCGGAGGTGTCCGCGACCGGCGATGCCTGGGCCCGGACTGACGAGACGAAATCCGGGGATGAAACAGCGGCGGAGACGGAAAATGAGGTTGATCCTGACGACCTGTTGCTGGAATCGGATGAAGAAGAGGAACCGCACAAACCAGACGAAGAGCAAACGAATTAAAGGCTCAGCCGGCTTGAATTTGAAGGATCCCCTATTCATTTGTTGCCGGTTTTTTTAAAAAACCTGAACGATAACCCCAACCGGCCTTGACCTCCACCATGTCCGACACCTCCACACCCCTGTTGAAGCAGTATCATGCGATCAAACAACAGCACCCGGGCGCCATACTCCTGTACCGCATGGGCGACTTTTTTGAGATGTTCGACGACGACGCGGTGATTGCCTCCAAAGTGCTGGGGTTGACATTGACGGCCCGCAATCACGGCGGGGCCGAGAAAACACCCCTGGCGGGTTTCCCCCATCATGCGCTGGAACGCTACAGCGCAAAGCTCCTGGCCGCCGGATACCGCATTGCGATCTGCGAACAAACCGAAGACCCAAAGCTGGCCAAGGGGATCGTGAAGCGCGATGTCATCGAGGTTGTGACAGCCGGCACGGCCATCGACGCGTGCTTTTTGGAAGAAGGCAAGAACAATTACCTGGCCGCCGTGGTCGGGAAGTCCGGGAATTTCGGCTGTGCGGTGCTGGAGGTTTCGACCGGAGAATTTTTTGTTTTTGAGCAGAACGAGAAGAGCTTCTGGGACGAGTTGGCCCGCCTGGCCCCGGCAGAAATTCTGGTGCCGGACGACGGCGATCCAGCCGGAGATCAGCGAATCCAGCGCCTTGTGGGCGGAGCACTCACCCCATTTTCGGGCTGGCGCTTTTCGGCCCAGCAGGCCCAGCGGACTTTGAGCGAGCATTTTGGCGTGGCCACCCTGGAGGCTTTTGGAATCCTTTCGCTCCCGGCGGCATTGGCCGCGGCAGGCGCTGTCCTGGCGTATGCCAAAGAACAAAAGAAGAGCGGCCTCACCCATGTTCGCGCCCTGCGGATCAAGGCCGAATCGGACGAAATGATCCTGGATGCCTCCACGTTGCGCAATCTTGAATTATTGAACCCCTCGGACGGCGAAAGCCATAATGCCACGCTCTTCGCCGTGCTGAACCAGACGAAGACTTCCATGGGCGCCCGTCTCCTGCGACGCTGGATCGTGCGGCCGCTTATACGCGTCGAGCAGATCCGTGACCGGCTTGAGGCCGTTGAGGCCCTGGTGGGTCGTGCCCTGTCGCGAAAAGACCTGTCGGCGTCTCTTGAACGCATCGGCGATATCGAGCGCATTGTGGGCCGTCTGGGCACCGAGCGGGCCCACGCCCGCGATCTGATTGGACTGAAGGACTCGCTGCGCCAATTCCCCGCGATCGCCAAGGCTCTGGACGGGCTTACGCCGGCCCTGCTGTCACGGATCACAGGCCGGATTGATGGTTTTGGGGAATTGGCGGAACTTATCGAGACGGCCCTGGTCGAGGCCCCTCCCCTGTCGTTGCGCGAGGGCGGCCTCATTCGCCCCGGTTTTAATGCCGATCTGGATGGGATCAAGGCCGGCATCCACGGGGGAAAAGAGTGGATTGCACAGCTCCAGCCTCAGGAACGCAAACGCACCGGCATCCCCTCGCTGAAGGTCGGCTTCAACAAAGTCTTCGGCTACTACATCGAGGTCTCCAACAGCAACCTGCACCTGGTCCCGACCGACTACATCCGCAAGCAGACACTGGTCAATGGCGAACGCTTCATCACGCCCGAACTCAAGGATTGGGAATCGAAAGTCCTGGGCGCCGAGGAGCGGATTCGCGAGATGGAATACGAGCTCTTTCTTGCTTTGCGCAAACAGGTCTGCGCCTGGAACGACCGGCTCCAGGAAGCGGCCCTGCGCATTTCCGAGCTTGACGCGCTGTGCGCCTTTGCGCAAGCGTCCGAGCGGGGCCGCTACGCCAAACCCGTGGTGGACGATGGCAACCGGATCTGGATCGAGGATGGGCGCCACCCAGTGGTGGAGCATCTCAACCCCATGGAACCCTTCGTTCCCAACGACACAATCCTGGACAACCAGAAAAACCAGATCCTTCTGATCACCGGCCCCAACATGGCCGGCAAATCGACCTATCTCCGCCAAGTGGCCCTTATCGTGCTCATGGCGCAGATCGGCTGCTACGTGCCGGCCCGGAGCGCGCAGATCGGGGTGGCGGACCGCATTTTTACGCGCGTAGGCGCCAGCGACAGGCTAGCCAAGGGGCAAAGCACGTTTCTCGTCGAGATGACCGAGGTGGCGACCATTCTGCGCAACGCGACGTGGCGCAGTCTCATTCTTCTTGACGAGGTGGGCCGGGGCACCAGCACGTTCGACGGACTAAGCATCGCGTGGTCCGTGGCCGAGTACCTGCATGAGAATTCCGCGGTGGCGGCCAAAACGCTGTTTGCGACGCACTACCACGAACTGGTGGAACTGGCATTCTTGTTTCCGCGCGTGCGCAACTATAATGTTCAGGTGAAAGAATGGAACGACCGGGTCGTGTTCCTTCGCAAGATCGTGGAGGGAAGCTGCGATCATAGCTATGGAATCGAGGTGGCACGGCTGGCCGGCGTTCCGGCCGCGGTCCTTGAGAGGGCCAGGGAGATCCTGCACAACCTCGAAGCCTCCGAGCTGACCATCGACCGCCGGCCGGCACTGGCACGGCGCGAACCACCGGTCGAGGCCGCACGGCAAATGGATCTGTTCGCGCCCACGGCCCTGACTGCGGCGCAATTGGGGGTCTTGGAAACAGTACGAAATCTGGCACTCGATCATCTCACGCCGTTGGAGGCGTTGTCCCGGCTTAGCGAAATGCAGAAAAACCTTAAGGATTGAACCCATGCCCCCTCCCACTGACTTGCAGGTTCACAATATTCGTTTCAGCAACCGGTCGATGTTTGCGACCCTGTACCATTTCTTCGAGGGTGAACGGCCGCGCATGCTTATGGCGATTCTGACCTACGCGATCAAGCACTCGCCCCTGTGGCTGCTGCCGATGGTCACAGCGCGGATCATTAACATTATTACAGGCCCCAATGTTTCCTTTCATGCGGTATGGGTGAATGCCGGAATTATGGGGCTGCTTCTGCTCCTGAACATCCCCATTCACACATTGCACACATGGTTTCTGGCGACGGCAACGCGAAACGTGGGCGCCAAAATCCGGTTCGCGCTTCTCAAAAGACTTCAGGAGCTCTCGATCAGCTTTCACGATGATTTTCAGTCGGGCCGCCTTCAATCAAAGGTCCTGCGGGATGTGGAGTCGATCGAAATGCTATCGAACCATTTTGTAGTCACCATTGTGCAGAACATTCTCAACGTCGCCTTTGCCGTCGTTGTCACCGTCCGAACCGAGCCGCGCATTGCGGCGTTCTTTTTCGTTGCCGTTCCCGTTTTCGTTCTCATTCTCCAGATCTTTCGCAATTCAATTACCGAGCGCAACCGGGAGCTGCGCAGCGAAATCGAATCCATGTCGGCGCGTATTTCCGACAGCATCGAAATGATTCCGGTGACCCGGTCCCACGCCGCGGAAACACGCGAAATGGAAAGCTTGCGCACCCAGATCGAAAAGGTCAAGACAAAAGGTCTGCGAGTAGATATGGTAAATGCTCTCTTCGGGTCCTCGGCCTGGGTCACCTTCAATCTTTCACAGCTCCTCTGTCTGCTGTTCACGGGTTACATGGCCTACAAAGGGGAGATCCTCATAGGCGATGTGGTCATGTATCAGGGTTTTTTCGGCATGATCATCGGGTCGATCGCATCACTTCTCAACCTGTATCCAGAGATTGCCCGCGGCTTCGAAGCGATCCGTTCGGTCGGCGAGGTGCTCGACAGCCCCGATATCGAACGCAATGAGGGCAAGCTGCCGGTTCAGGACACGCGCGGACACATCCGGTTTGATGGAGTCACCTATCATTATCATCCGCAAAAGCCGCCGATGATCAAAGACTTGAATCTGGAGGTGCAGCCGGGCGAGTGCATTGCCGTAGTCGGCAAATCGGGCGCCGGCAAAACCACCCTGATGAACCTGATCATCGGTTTTCGCCGTCCCACGGCGGGCCGCATTCTGCTGGACAGCCTGGATATGGAAAGCCTGGACCTAAGAAAGTACCGCCGTTTTCTGGCGGTTGTGCCGCAGAATACAATCCTCTTCTCAGGCACCATCCGCGAGAACATCACCTATGGATTGGCGGACACTACGGAAACCAAAATCCGGGAAGCCATTAGCCTGGCCAACGCGGCGGAGTTTATCGACGAGCTTCCACAGGGACTCGACACAGCCATCGGTGAGCACGGCGGTAAGCTCTCGGGCGGACAGCGCCAGCGCATTGCCATAGCGCGCGCGCTCATTCGCGATCCGCGCGTGATTATTTTCGACGAAGCCACCTCCTCTCTCGACGTGGTCTCCGAAGCCCTGATCCAGGAGGCCATCTCCCGGCTGGTCAAAGGACGCACCACGTTCATTGTGGCGCACCGCCTCTCCACGATCCGCAACGCGGACCGGATCGTGGTTCTCAAGCAGGGGCGAATCGCGGAGACAGGCACATTCAGCGAATTGATGGCCGCCCAAGGTGAATTCTATCATCTCAAGAACCTTCAGGTTTAGATTTAGCCGGGCCTTCGCGGCCGTTGTTCTGCTGGTAATTCCTGTTTTTGCCTTGCCGGCTACAGGGCCGGACTCGCTGGCGATCTTTTTCACCCAGGCGGAGCTGGCCCGGATCCAAAGCGGCCAACCGATGGAGGCTGTCTGGCAGAAGAGCGAAATCCCCGTCCAAACCTTTCTTCCTCCCGAGATTTGCGCAAAGCCCTTCGATTACCTGAGCATTGCCAAGGGCCGGGTACGAACCCCGTGCGCCGCGGTGGATATTGCGAATGCTTTGCTTGGCGTATCCCGGCTGAAAGGGCTGCAATACTTCTCAATTACCGAGAAGCAGAACAAAGTTCTGATCAAAGATTGTTTTCGGATTTCATCCCTGGGAAGCCGGAGCCGGTTGCGGGATACCGTCGTGAGCGAAATCACGGATATTGCGATTCTGTTCCGCCAGGAGGATAACCGCGGCGGAGATCTCGGCTATTGCATGCGGGTTCGCAAAGGAGCAGACGGGTCCCTGATCTACACTGCCGAAAATGTAGAGCCGTTGGTCAGGTTGAGGATCTTTAGGATTGAGCCAGGCTGGGATCTGCGGTATATGCGAATCTTCCAGCATGGAGACACCTGCTTCTATTATGCCGCACACCGGTTGAAAGTCCCCGACTTGGCACCTCGCAAAGCAACCGTCAAGGCTTCGCTTTTAAATCGGCTGAGGGCGTTTGTGGGATTTTGCCGCAGCCAATTGGAGGCGGCTGCGCCCTGACGCGGCAATCTCCTGCAAGCCTTTTGGAATGGGTTCCGCTGAAGTGACACCAGGGATGACGCTATACATTAGAGTCCAGGCGTGACAGGCACATCGCTCTTGCTAAGGTCTTCCTTGAGGAATTCCAGAAACTTGCATCGGTCTTCATCGTTACCGAAAATATTGTGACCATCAATCCCGCGCGCCATCACGTGGTAAAAGCAACCAGGAACAAGCAGACGAGCTTTGCGTGGCATATCTGCTGAACATGTACACAGGCACAAGATACGGGCGACATCTATTTATCTATATGTCCCTCCGTCCCTATTCCTACCTTCCTACCTCAAGTGCGCTTCTTTCATAGACCTCATACCGCATCGTCGCGGCGATGATCTGGTTCTTCTCATCGTGCCACAATTGGTCTTGAA
>CAYVZU010000055.1:1435-24609 GCA_964455935.1 uncultured Fibrobacterota bacterium | reverse complement strand
CGAGGCTCTACGCAAGATGCTCTGGAGCCTGGCCATTGGAGGCGTTTCCGTATTGGCCGTCGCGCAACGCCGGCTCTGGAACGCGGCTGTGGATAGAAATCTGCTACGGATCCGGCGGGTGCTGGAAGGATATTCCGATTTCCGTCCCGGCGAATTTGCGCCGGAGATCCTTCGCGCGGGAAACTACCGGGTCTGCCGAATGACAGCTCAGGAATATTTTCTTTACGGGCCTCACGGCGGACGAATCACGGTCAATTGCGGCTGTCTCAAACACCCGATTATTCTGCGCTGGTTTAATCCCCGCACCGGTCGGTTCTACCGAAACGACATCGCGCTTTGGGATCGCGACCTCACATTGAAGCCGCCGTTTGAAGGCGACGCGGCAATTTTCCTCAAGGCCGGCTGACGTCTTCCGCCATCAGCGGTTTGTCTTCCTTCTCTTCCAGCCCGAACATCGCGGTTTCGCCCGAAAGAACTTCCATCCGGGGTTGGCGGGTTTCAACATCAAGAATCACCAGCTTGCCGCGCTGCACACTGACCATCACCTGCTTGTGTTCGAGATAGAGCCGAAACGTACCCGCATCGCAGGCGCCCGTGAAATAGGGGGTCAGCACCTCCAGCGAAAAGCCGGGCTTGGGCAGCACGGAAAACAGGATCGCTCCTTCCTTGACGCTGATGCAGCGGACCGGGGCTATTGCGCGAATTAGAGTCAGCACCGATGTCTCCTGCATATCCGCGCTCACACCCGGTCCAATGCGCACAGAAGCCCATGCCTTGTCCCGTGTGGCAAGAGTCTCGTTCTCTTTCAGTTTGTCGCCCGCCGATACGGGGCGCCACACCCCTGCTCCACCGGCCTTCTCCACCTTGCCAATGACCTTCTCGATCTTGGGAAATTGCGCCCACGCAGCCAAAGCCGCAATCAGCACAACGGCGAAACACGCAATTTTCAACATGGGTGCAAAATACAATGGAACAGGCATCGGGAGCGACAGACCCGGATTCGACGCGGTCGGGTGCGTGGAGCAAAGCATCGTAGTCAGCCGCCCGGCGCGGATTCCTTGGGGTTTTGGCGGGATGATGCTAGAGCGCATCTCAAAAAGGATTGCGCGGGCCGAAGCCCGTGCGAAAACGGCGCAGGCAAGGCGCGCGAAGCAGGCGTATCAGAGGGAGATACGCCGATGGAGCGCAACGAAGCTTGCGGCGTTTGCAGCCGGGCGATGCCAGAAAGCCTTTTTGAGATGCGTTCTAAGCATCTCCTTGTCCCGG
This sequence comes from uncultured Fibrobacterota bacterium, assembly GCA_964455935.1. Lineage (GTDB taxonomy): Bacteria > Fibrobacterota > CAYVZU01 > CAYVZU01 > CAYVZU01 > CAYVZU01. The sequence continues at coordinate 23,343 of CAYVZU010000055.1, read as the reverse complement.
GCTGCCTGCCGCACGGTTTCCGCATCAATGCAGCTGTCCTTGGAGAGGAGCGAAACAACCCGATCCACCTGGGGTTCATCCAATATTTCCCTTTCGGCTCAAGGCTTTTTCAGGAACAACTCAATCACCGGCACGGCTACGTTAGGCTTGGTCTGCGGCAGCGCGAGCATGAGTGTTTGAGCGTCCATGGGGCCCAACTGACTGGTGACACATTTGTCGCTCTCTATCCCCACTTCCGAACCATCGTTTAGGAGCTGCGCATATTCCACTTTGTCAGCCATGCCATCGCAATGAATGTGCTTATAGGGCCAGGCGAAGCAGTGAATATATAGCCGGTTTTTTTCCGGATTATATGTGAGCCGGCAATCCTGGGGAGCCTTGAACCCATCGGGCGCCTGGGTGCATCCATAAATCGAACGGCTGTGGCGCTTCATCCATTCGCCAATGCCGTCCAACCGGGCGATTGCCCGCTCGTCGAACTCGCCCCGGCCTGTAGGCCCCACATTCAAGAGGAGATTGCCGCCCTTTGAAACGCAATCAACAAGGGTTTGAATAAGATTCTCCACGCTGCGCCAACTTTGTTCGTTGCGGTGATAGCCCCATGAGCCGGAGAAGGTCTGGCAGGCTTCCCATACCACGGGCTGACCGTTCACCTTTACCCACTCGCGCGGCTGGGCCTGTTCCGGTGTTTTGACATCCCATCCCTTTTCCAGATCCAGCCGGTCGTCAAGAATAACGTGCGGCTGCAGCTTGCGCACCAGCTTCAGCAGTTCTTCGGAACGCCATGCCGTATGTCCTTTGCCTTTGGTGAAATCATCGGGCGCTTCCTTGTTCGGGTATGAAAAATCGAACCAGAGCACGTCGACCTTGCCGAAATTGGTAAGAAGCTCCTTCACCTGATCGTGGAGATAACTGGCATACTTCGTTTGATCGCGGCCAACATTCATTTTTTCGCGGTCCGGGTGATCTCGGCAGGGGCCGACCTGATGGTCCAAAACGTAATGGGGGTGGTGCCAATCGATGAGCGAATGATAAAACCCCACCTTCAAATCCTGACCGCGGAAAGCATCGACCATGGGTGTCAGAAGATCGCGTTTCGCTGGAGTGTTAGGGGCCTTGTAGTCGGTAAGCTTGGAATCCCAAAGGCAAAACCCTTCGTGGTGTTTGGTGGTAATCACGAAGTATTTCATTCCGGCCTTGGCGGCATAACCGGCCCAGACTTTGGGATCATACAAATCGGGATCAAAATTCTTAAAATATTTTCTGTCGTATACTTGATCGGGGATCTTTTCCTCGCTTTTTACCCATTCGTGGCGTGCGGCCATGGAATAGAGGCCCCAATGGACGAACAGGCCAAATCGGTCATGAACAAACCAGGAAGTATCGCCGTTTTCTGCGGGAGCGGAGATGGACATCGCAAGCCTCCTGTTGAATTTTGGTTACTGATACAAAGGACCCAGTTTTTCGCAAACGCGAAAATCGTCACTGCCAAATCGGTCCCAGAGCGTGGGGCGCAATATTTGATCCTGCGGGATATTGTGAAAATCCACCGGGATGCGCAGCATGGCATTAAGCGTTATCAGATCCGCGCCGATCAAGCCGAATGAGTTCGCGTCATGATTCGGCCCGATTCTCGACATATACTCGAACGAACTCATGTTGCGCGGAGCCCAATACGTTTCAGGCCAGGTTTTATCGGTAACATTGCTTACATGGTCGGCCACATCGGCCGGCAGTTCCAAGGTCCAACCTTCAACAATCGAGCACGTCGGCAAATCGCCAATTTCGTTGTAGCGGTATGCCGTCATAGGAATTCCACCCGGCGTTCGAAAATGGCTCGAAAGCCCGTCCCCGGGAAAATATTCCAAATTTGCCGCCATATAGGTTGTGCGCTCGATCGCCGCCTCCGCCAGTTCCCCTTGCAGTGTTTTACTCATCCGTATTTTCTCCGCCACTTGGAAAACCGGAGTTGTTTTATCGGCCTTGACAAGCCCATAAGGATCGATTGCGAAATCCAGCGCGGCAGCCCCTGAATTGCGCTTATCAATGAATCCCTGATGCGCGATTTTGGAAATGTCTTTTCCCAAAGCCTTCTTCACGCTCTCGGGTGTCCAGTTGGTCCGGATGTCGGCAAAAAGCTGCGGCGCACCGGTAAGCAGGTGGGCGGCAAGCATGCCGACTGCATTCTTGGAATCATTCTCAGTGGCCACAATGAACGCCTGACGAAAACCGTTCCAGTCGAACGAGCTGCAAAGAAGCGATTCCGTCAGATCGAAATTCGGATACAGATCCGTCCAGGCGCGCTGACCCTGGGTTCCTGCGGCAATTGCATTGCATCCCTGCGCACGCTCCACGTCGGCCCTAAAGCCCTGCGCATTGCCCTTTTGTTCATCGGCCAGAATGGGATTGCCGATCATCATGTCGCGCACGATCATGGTCATTTTTATGCATTGGCCCAGAAGGTCGTCATTGGGCAATGGGCGGCTTCCGGAGCCGAAGTCAATTCTAAAGCGCTTCTTCATGAAGCCAAAGGCGCGCTCAAACTCCCCGTGATCGTAAAAGCCATTGTCCATCCGGCCTTTTACGGAAACCATGTCCGTTGACACGGTTCCCATGCCGAAGTAGTGATGCAGCGTATTTCTGCGGACATCCGATCCAATGATGCCCATCGAAACACCGCCGACGGACAGATAGTTCTTTCCCCGCATTTCGGCCAAAGCGCACGCGCAACGCGCAAAGCGCAAAAGACGCTCGGCCGGAAAAGGGGCAATGGACGAATCTTCAGCCTCTAAATCGGGGTTGTATATGGCAAACACAGGCCGAAGCTTTTCGTCCATTGCCGCGCAAAACGCCTTGAGCCAGACCGCACCCGGTCGGTCGGTCTGGTTCAGGCCGTAGGCGGCCTGCTGCCATTGCGATGAGCCAATGCCCATGCACGCCGACATCAGTTCGTCGCTATAGGCCCATGACCTGCTTACCCAGATGTTGGCCGATACACCCATGGCGGTGTAATATTCCTGCGCAAGCGCGCCCGTGCGCGCGCCGTAGACAATTTCGGGCGCAACCACGATGTTGGGGGCAATGCCGTCGGCGAGCCGCACATGATCCGCCAAAAGCATATAGACACGCTCGGCCATTGCCCATGTCTTCTCTTGATTGCTCTCATACGCGCCGCTGCGCCCGTCAGCCACGGGTGTGATGGCAATTGTGGGAATGGGGCCCGCCAAACGACGAGGAATAATGCAGAAATCTCTCTTTGTCCTTGCGAGTTTTCTGAAATCGGGAATCGCCACAGGTTCCTCCTCTTCTTCCAAATTCTCCTTACCGCGCGCTTCTTGAAATCAACTGGGGCTGCAGGGCAACGCTTCGATCCGTCTTTTTGCCTGCAATTTGATCGAGGATGATCGCAAACGCCTTCTCCGAAATCCCGATGCAGTCCTGCTGCATCGAATCAACGGGAAACGGAAGAAGATCAAGCAGCGGGTGATTGTCGAATGTCGCCAACTTCAATTCGGGCGCTAGATTGGGCGCTTTCTTGTTCAGAAATAATAGGAGCCCTTCGCACAGCGTGAAGGAAGCGGTGAAAATTCCATGGGGCGCGGGGCCGTTGTTCGCAAAGATCTTCTGCGCCGCCTGGAAGCCTCCTTCCGCGCCAAAATCCGATTCGAAATACAGCGATCGGTTGAAGGGTATGGAATTTTCGGAAAGCGCCTTCTTAAAACCTGCCAGTCTTTCCTGATGGGTGGACAGGAAGGACCTTCCTCCGACAAAGACAATCTTCGTTGCCCCGCGGCAGATGAGTCTTTGGGCGAGCAAATAAGAACCAGCGAAATTGTCGCTTCCCACCCATGGCAAATTTCTCTTTGCGACATTGCGGTCGATGTATACCGCGGGAATGCGGTACTGCGAAAGCAGCGGTTCGAGCCGGTTTTCTTTCTGCGCGCTTGCCAGCATTAATCCGTCAACGGACCGTGCAATCATGTCACCGATAATTGCCTTTTCGGTTTTCTCGTCACCCCCGGAATTGGCGATAATGATGTGGAAACCATGTGCCTCCGCTTTGGATTGGACATGCTTAGCAATGAGGGAATAGAAATAATTGGTGACATCATCGATGACGAGTCCGATGGTCTTTGTCGATTTTAATCGAAGCCCTATGGCTGTTTGGGAAGGTCTAAAAGCGTATTTGGAAACAAGGCTTCGGATCTTTCTTTCGGTTTTCTTGCTGATTCTGTATTGATCTGATTTGCCATTGATGACCAGGCTTGCCGTGGTTTTGGAAACGCCGGCAAGCTTGGCGATATAATCAAGCGATGGCTTTTGGGCTTCCGTCATATTGGTAACGCTAAATCGGTTTAGCATCAATATATTTGGCCAGCCCGGGAATGTCAAGCACGGCCGAATGGCAGGGCTGACCTGCTGTGGAGGGCGAGCCACTCTCTCCCGCGAGGGCAAGGGATTTTCACCTCTCCCGGAGCCTGCCCCATTTTGGCAGGGATGGGAGAGGATTATAGTGGTTGCCAAAAAAGATTGTCGTAATGGGGTAGGCCCATTGACGAAGCAAGGAGAAGGGGCCTACCTATTACGGCAAGAAAGAATGGCGGCTACCATATGGTGAGGGTGTTTGCCGTGCTGAATGGTTGCCGGAAATCTCTATAGGCGTTCCAATTGATCTCCTGCGAAATACGCCGGCCAGCGCAATGTTGGGTCGAGGGCGGAGCTTAGACGGAAGAACTCCATAGCCCTGTCCTTTTCTTTGCGCGATTGAAAGAGAAGACCCAAAAAGTAGAATATCTCCGAACGCATTTGATCCGGATAAACAATTTCCTCGATACCGCTTGTTTCGCCCGAAGTTAGGGCTTGAGCGACAACGGAATAAAAGGCGTATCTCTCCGCCGGAAAACGGAGAACGACATCGCTCCAGGTGGCCTTTGCTTTGGCGGAATTACCGATCAGTCCGAAAAGAATGCCAACGACAAGCCTTTGTCTGGCGCAGGGCTCAAGACTTTCGCTGCCATCAGATTCCAAACCCGCCAATAGCTCCTCTGCAGTGCGGTCATATTCCCCACGCAATAACCCGGTCAAACTGAAATGGCTGTTTTCGCGATCTTGCTTGCCAGGATACGTCTGTTGCGATTGAGCCATTATGCGTTCCGCTTCCTCGATCATTCCCATCATGCAGAGAATGTGAGCCCTGTGCAATTGCGAGAAGGCAAGCATGCCCTTCTCAGCCTTTGGAAAACGGTCGGGCACATCGGCAAACAGTCGTTCGGCTTCGCGCAGTTTTCGGGAAGCGCGAAGATTGAATCCGCGGTAAATATCGCAATGAGCCAGAAGCGTTTGATTGTTGGTTCGGGATGAAATGCGGTCCAATGCTTCCATGGATTTTTCGTTTTCCAACAGCCACAAATAGCTGTTGGCCAATTGGTGAAGAGCTCTCAAAACCTCGGCTTCGGCTGCGATTGGCGATTGGACAATGTTTATCAAAGCGGCGGAGCATTCCTGATACCGATTTGCGGCGAGAAACGACAGAGCCAACGAATACAAGGACATGGAATAGGGAATTGTTGCCTTCTTCTCCTTGACCGACAACATTTGGCTGATTCGCAGGGCTTCTTCGACAAACCCTCTTGAAGAAAGATCGTCGCGGGTTACATTGGCCAGTTGCCTTGCCCCGTCCTGTAAACAGGGATGGTTGAAGCAGGCCTCCAGCTTCGCAAGAAACGCATTGGACGAATCCGTATGAGCGCTCACTTCCAAAAGTCCGATTTGCGCCTCTTGTGACCAAAAATCGCCTTCGGCGGGAGTGATTATTTTGGAGAGCCATGAAGCGGCCTGCGAATATTGGCCCCGGCGCAGGCATGTCATCCCAATCTTGTAGCGCAATTCCATCAGATTGGTTCCGCTGCCCGGGAATTGAAGGTGGCGCTGATAAAAATCCTGAGCTCTTTCAAAGGCGCCGGAATTAAAAAGTACATCGCCTTGTCGTATTGCGGGCACGAGTGAAGAAGACCCCAAATCCCTGATTTCCACATCGCGCAAATGAATGGTGTTTCGCCAACAGCCGACCATGAACTTGCACCGGTCAGCATAGGGAGGCGGAAACGCATCGCGCAGCAAAAACATTTGCTGGTCGTCCACCCAAAGACGAACCGTATCGTCCTTGAGTTCGACGACAATTCGCTGCCATTGCGATTTTTTAAGAATCGCTTGGCCGTTCCATAAAAGCCGTTGTCCTTTGTGGTACACCCGGCCCACGGAATTTCCAAATCCGCCCAGCATGAATTTGCAGTATTCCTTCTTGTCCTCTCCGTCTTGTAATACCACATTGAGGTCTGAAGGTTCTGTATTCTTGCCGGCTCCCAATCGGGTATGAAATGAAATTCGATAATTCTCAGGGAGCAATTGCGTAAGACGAAGATACGCCTCCTCTTCGCTCTTACCGCTTATATAATCAGACTCCTGAAGCCATTCGCCGGAAACTATTTCCCACCAGGGACCAATTTGAGGTCCGTCAAAGCGGTCCACAAAGAAACTTCGTTGTCCTTTTCTTTCCTCGGCTGTGACGAAATCTGCGCTCGATTCACCAGCATTGCGAATTGCGGAACGGAAGGCGCTTGGGGTTGTCCCCGTTTTTTTCCGAAAGGTGGCTGCAAAAAGAACATGGCTGTTGAATCCGACCTGCAAGGCAATTTCGGATATTGGTAGATTTGTTTGCCGTAATAGCTCTTTGGATTTTTCTATTCTCAATCGATGCAGGTGCGTCCATATACCCTCACCGGTTACTTTCTTGAAAAGAGCCTTGATCCAATCCTGCGAATAGCCAACCTCATCAGCTACCATCTTTACCGAAAATGGTTCTGCGAAATTCTTTTCAATAAAGGATAGGGCTTTTTGTACGATTATGTCAGGTTGTGATGCCATGCTTTTACATTCTCCGAAAGGGATATGCAAGCAATAAAATAAATACAAAAAAAGATAATCCATATAGCCATGGGAATGAAGGTAACCTATACTCCTTGGAAGTCTAGCACAAAAATCAAAAGTATCGGAGATCAATTAAATCGATTAAATTAATGCTCATGCGCCAAACACCCTCACCTTTCTTCTCTCGCTTAGCTGGAGATGGTTGGCCCCCTCCGTAGCAGCTACTGCGGAGGGTGGAGGTGAGGGGGTGCTCCTAGCCCTTCTTCTGCAGCAGGAATTTTGGTTGCGATGATCTAACCGGTGTTGCAGCCGGAAAAGTGCTGGAGCCGGACTTATACAGTCAATTGGAAAAGCCCAAAATCCGCAGTTGCATGCGGCGCACAAAACGCAATCTTCTGCGCATCAAGGGCTTCAGGCTTCTTACTCATATCACCTTGCGCATATGCGCCGCGAACCCTTCAACCCTTGCTGCATCAAGATCTTGCGGTTCTGCATCAACAGATAGCTGCGGAATTTGGGATAAAGGCCTAAGTCACACGAATTCGGGCCGTCCTGTTTACGGCTTGTGTGCTGTCAGGCTGATTCAAAAAGACCGAGAGATTGCGCAAAGGGTCTTGTTCGTCGAGTGAATGTGCGAATGGAAATCGGACCTGAAAATGCCAAGTCTGATGGGCATCAGAATCAGCGGTGAAGGAAGTTCATTTCCAGACATGATATAGCATGCCGAGGCCATTCTGCATAGAATAGATAGGATGGAGCCATGCGAAATTTCGGCCAATGTCTTTTCCAAGCGTTGGTCATTGCAAAAGTCAGCGATTTTTGGCATTGCAATGCTGGTCTGGATGTGCCCAAAGCATAAAACAATCAAGGTAAAAACACAATTTTTATAGCCGCTGAACTGAAATAGGGCTATCTTTGTTATCAGGCGACAATGAAGCCAAATCCTAGGCTGAAAAACCAAAAAAGGAGGATAAATGATGAATCGCAAAACCACCATCATGGGTCTTGTCATGATGGTAGCGGCTGCCATGTCCGGCGTTTATGGCCAGGTTTGGTCGACGGATGTCAAAAAAGTGGAGAGCGGCGCCATCACGGTGGATGGGATTTTTTCGGAGGGGGTTTGGGCAGGCGCAACAAAAACATCCATTGATCCCGCCACTTACCTGAACTCCGGAATAATAGACGGTTCCAATGACCTCTCGGCTCAAATTGCGTTCTTTTGGGATGACGACGCTCTTTATGCCGGCCTTTGGTTCACTGATGATATCCACAATGCGCCCCATTCCATCTATCCTGAGGATGCGCTAAACGCTTACGGTGATGATGGAGTCGAGTGGTTTGTCAATTATAATTTTGATGATGCCCACGCCGATATTACCGACTCACCCTATGGCCTGTACGGCGAGCACCTGGTAAAAGGCTTTGGAAATCTGTCTGCGGCGGAGCAATACGCCGGCTTGTGGGATGAGGGAAGAATTGGGGGGGGAATCCATGGAGAGGCGAATTACACACCGGCCGAAGCCGAGGCAATTGGATGGTACGAGACCTTTGCCAGCGCAGATGGCCTGAGCTATACTGACGAATTGAAGCTGACTTGGGCCGGCGCGATTATGGTCCAACACACGGCAGCGGTCAACGATCGAATCGCTTTTGGGGCTTTCCTCAATGACAATGACGGCGCTTTTGCGGCGGAAGGCACCATGCACTGGCCGGGACCGTTTGTCACCGGAGATACATTTTGGGGCCAATTGACATTGAGCGCTACCATGGCTGGAGTCAAACCCATTCGCAGTGTTTCCGTTCCCAAGCTTGCGCCAACCGGCAACGGCACCTATGATATTCGAGGCCGATTGGTTGCTTCGACCCGGGCCACCAAAACTGCGCAGGTTCTGATTGGAAGTGATGGCAAAGTAGCCAGGAGATTAATCATCCGTTAATTCGAATAGCAAGTTTCGGCTATAAAGGCGTCCCTTTATGGGGAGCCGCCGAAGGATGGTTCCCCCCCGGAATCATCCTTTTTTATTTTATGCGCCTGGCTGGGAAGATTTGAAAAATTTAGTACCAAAGATATGGGCGGTGTCCTGGATGATAATATTTGCTTATCTATCCTGATATCCTTCAACCTAAATACCGCAGTTAAACCGTGGATGAAGAGTGGCAAGGTCTTGCCCCAGATCGGCTTGAAGAAAACGCAAGCATATCACCCAATCAATTTCTTCCGGCTTTGCCGACATACGCCATAAATGCTTGCCCGGACGACTTGGCCCTGAAGTGCTTCCCATGCACCTTTTCCGCGCCCGGTTTTTCCGGTTGGGGGTTGGTCAGCAACTCCGCGCGAACTTTCTTATCCTGATACGAAAGCTGATTAAGCACGTGAACCAGGTTCTTGGCCCCAACATTCGTCACGTCAAAAACGGCCGATGTGTCCGAAATCCGGATCCGGCCCAGAGGCAGTTTTGGTCCGTGCGTGGCGCGGTTGATCAGCGAAATGAGAATCGGCGGGGTCAGCGAGTCTCTTCTTCCCAGATTCACATGCACGGTCTCCATTGGGCCTTGGGCTGAACCAAAGGACGGCCCAGGCCTGAACTCGGGTACCGCATTATCGCCGCGGTATTGATCCGGCCTGCGGCCTCGGTTGCTCTGGGTTTCGTTTAATTCAGGCGCGTTTTTGTAATACGCCAGAATGCGGATGAAATCCTGTGCCAAAAGCTTTTTTACCAGATCTTCACGGGAAAGATCTTTCAGGGCATGATTAATTTCCGCAAGAAAAGGGGCCAACTCCTTGTCGGGGGTCTCCATGGAAAGAAGCCGCTTTAGAAGCAGATCAAGTTGGATCTTGCAAACATCCTGCCCGGTAGGAACCCTTTTATGCTCGAACGCCTTTTTCACTTTGTTTTCGAGAATGCGAATTTTATAGTGCTCCCGCATATTGGCCAGAACAATCGAAATACCGGCCTTGCCCGCTCTGCCTGTGCGGCCGCTCCGGTGCGTATAGACATCGTAATCCGAAGGCAGGTCATAATTGACAACATGCGTTATATCCGTGACATCCAATCCGCGCGAGGCCACATCGGTGGCCACAAGAATTCGAATAACCCTCGACCGGAAGTTCTTCATTACCCGGTCCCGCTGGTCCTGGGAAAGGTCGCCATGCAGCGCAGCGGATTGGTAGTGATCCTCGACAAGCCGTGAAGCCACCTCTTGGGTTTCTATTTTGGTCCGGCAGAATACAATGCCGTAGAATTCCGGCTGCGTGTCGATAATTCGCTTCATTGCGTTGTACCGGTCGCGCGCATGCACCGTATAGCATTCATGCGTTACTTGCACCGCGCCGGCATTTCGCTGGCCCACGATTATCTCTTCGGGATCGCGCATATACTTTCGCGCAATGGCCGCCACCGGGTTGGGCATGGTGGCCGAAAAGAGCATCTTGTTTGCGGTATCGGGGACGTTTTTTAGAATGGATTCCAACTCCTCCTGAAATCCCATCGAGAGCATTTCATCGGCCTCATCAAGCACGACCCGCTCCACTTTGCTCAGCTTGGCCGAACCCCGGCGGAGCAGATCGCCCATTCTTCCGGGGGTGGCCACCAGAATATGGACTCCTTGCTCCAGTGCGCGCATTTGCAAGTAGATGGACGAACCGCCATACACGGCAAGCGTCTTCACGTGAGGCATGTAATGGCTGAATTGGGCAAGGTCTCTGGTGATCTGAACGCAGAGCTCGCGCGTGGGACACAGAACAAGCGCCTGCACGGCCTTTTTGCCGGAATCTATCAAGTGAAGCAGCGGAAGACCAAAAGCCGCGGTTTTGCCGGTTCCGGTCTGGGCAAGGGCTACCAGATCCCTCTGACCCTTCAGGAGCATGGGAATGACCTTGGATTGAACAGGCGTTGGTTCCAGGAAACCGAGTTTTTCGATGCCCTTAAGGATTTCCGGTTTAAGGCCGGAGTCTTGAAATGTAATCATCGGATTTTTTTCTTCCTTGCGAAATATGACAAAATGGCAGGCTGGATATTGGCACAGCCTATCAAAATAGCAGCTGTCCTTGGAACAACTCAAGAAGAGGCGGCCGGGGTAACTGTCCGCGTAATCGCCGTGCCTCGGGTCTTTCCCTTGTTCTCAATTCCAGGCACTGCTGTCCAAATCCGGATCTTGACTGCATTGGAGCTGGTCCCGACAAATGTCCTGGTTGGCAGATACTATGTCGATTTCTTGGGAGCTAAAATCCCGAGATGAAGCAATTTTCCCTCACAGGTAGCCAGCCCCCTTGGTGATCTCTGCCACCGAGTTGGCCCAGCCCAGCTGACACAAAAACATCAAAACAAACTGCTGTCAATAAGAAAATCGCCTGGCCTTGTATCCCGCGCAACGAGCCCGGACCATTCGCTCGAAATCCACGCGTTGGAAAAATCTCAACAACTGACCAAAAAGGCTACTATATTGAGACATACGCAGGGTTCCTTGGTGAAGAATATCTCACGATCGCCAAATCGTAAGATAAACATCCCCATGAGTCCTGCGTTTTCATTTCTATCCTATTCTGGACAAGAGTGAAACAAATGCATTTGTGAGCCGAGGCCCGGTTCACAAGCGACGATCCGGAGGACAAAATGCCCGCGAAAGGTCCCAAGAAGACGACCCGATCGAAATCACTGCCTCAGCAAAAACGCCAGGAACGACGGGCCGGCCGCCTGGTTTCGAAATCCGCTTCGTCCAAAATCGTCTGGCCCAAAAGAATCGGCCACAGTTGGGACGACAACTTATTTTTGCTCGCTTATTTTCGCGGCAAGCGTCCCGGCCAATGGCCCTCGCGCGAAAGCGCCGATCCAACCGAGGCCTGGCTTGCGGACTGGTTGCGCCACAACCTGGAGCTTCACGCAGCCTCCCGTCTGGAACCATACCAAAAGAGAAGGATCGAGGAGCTTATTTCAGGCCAATCCGGCAAACCGAAAAAAATCCCAAAGTCCAAGTAAGCCAATTTTCACGGCCGGAAATGGTTTCGATGCGGGCAATCCTGAGCAGCCAGCCTGATTCACACCAGGTCCGCGGAAGCGAAAAAACCGGTCACGTCGCAAGGCAATAGGCGGAATGCCTTTTTCCGCCTTTCCGTTGCGGTTTCCCCGCCCGAGAAATCATATTGACCAGAGCACGAAACTCTGGGAAATCTTGACAATGAAACCCCTTTGCACATTGCTGATCGCCCTTCTTGTTCTTGGCTGTTCGGTCCGCAAAATGGCCTTGAACATGGTGGCCGGTTCCCTCGGCTCCGCAAGCGCGTTTGAGACCGAAGGCGATTTGGAGCTGGCCGGCGAAGCTCTGCCCTTTGGGCTTAAACTGATGGAGTCCATGGCCCGGGAGGTTACGGACAACCCGGAACTCTATGGCTCTCTTTCGCAAGGCTTTTTGCTGTATGCATACGGCTACATCGAACCCCGATCCGAGCGGCTTAAAGATACGGACGTGGAGGAACACCAGAGACAACGGACGCGGGCCAAAGCAATTTATGCGCGGTCGCACGACTATGCGATTCAAGGCCTGGCCGCGGCAAACAAAGGCTTCCGCCGCAACTATCCGGCTGACCCGGCCAAAGCCATGGCCGCGCTGAACGCAAAACAGGTCGGCCTCCTCTATGCGGCGGGTACATCGCTGGCCAAGTGGAGCACGATCGAGAAACTCGACCCCCGGGCCATGGGCCGGCTGTCCCTGGCAGTGAATTTTATCCGGCGCGCGCTGGACCTGGATCCAACCTTCGACTGCGGTTCCCTCTACGAATTTATGGCCGCCTACGAAGGACGGCCCCCGGCCATGGGCGGCAATCCGGCCAAGGCCATGGAGTATTGCCGCAAGGCGATGACGCTGGCCGAGGACCGGAAAGTCTCCGCCCGCCTGACCTTTGTCGAAACATTTGCCATTCCCAACCAGGACCGCAAGGCGTTTCGCGACCATATCGAAAGAATTCTCGCATTCGATCTGGACTCCAGTTCGCAATACAAGCTCGTCAACACCTTGGCGCAGAACAGGGCGCGGCTTCTGCTGCAGCGCGAAAGCGAGCTTTTCGTCGAGGAGGATTTATGAAGCGGTTTTTCGTTCGGCTTTTTCTAATTTCGCTCTGCATCCTGCAGCCCTCAGGAGACGTGTTCGGGGCCGTGGTGATCAAGCTGGGGACGCTTGCGCCCGAGGGTACTCCGTTCCATGACGTCCTTCTTAAAATAAACCAGGCTTGGAAGCAGACCTCAAACAACCAGGTTTCGTTGCGGATTTATCCGGGCGGCGTTTCCGGGTCCGAGCCCGACATGTTGCGCAAGATGCGCCTGGGCGGCCTGCAGGCGGGGACATTTTCTTCCCTGGGCATCATTCCCATCGACGCGACCTACGCAGTGCTTCAGGTTCCCGGCATGGTCTCCTCCTATGATGAATTGGATTACATACGGGACCAGCTGGCGCCCACAATCGAGCAGAAACTGGCGGAAAAAGGTTACGTGGTTCTCAGCTATGGCGAGATCGGCTCGATCCAGTTTTTCACCCGGCGCAAAATCACCACAATCCAGGAATTAATGAAATTGAAAATCTCGGCTTACGCAACCGACGAGGAAAGCAAACGCATCTGGGCCAAGGCCGGATTCAACATCGTTGACCTGCCCACGAGTGAGGTATTGACCGCGCTTCAGACCGGTCTGATCGACGGATTCATTAACTCCCCTGCCGTGGCGCTTTCTTTGCAGTGGTTTGCCAAGGCCAAGTACATGCTCCAGGTCAACTATGGAATCGCTCTGGCCGCCACCGTGGTGACCCAGGCGTCCTGGAACAAGATTGACCCGGCTCTTGCTCCCAAACTGCGGGAACAATCCTTTGCCATTGTGAAAGAGAGCCGGGCGGCCATTCGCGATCTTGACAAGAAGGCAATTCAGGAAATGGTGAAATACGGCCTTGAAATTTACACACCCCCGGTTTCCGAGCAGGCCCAATGGCAGGAGCCGCTTGTGCGCATTTACCCCGAAATTTCGGGCGAACTGGTCCCGGTCCCGGTTTTTCAAAAGGCGCTGTCTCTGCGGGACGAATTCCGCAAGCCGCGCTCAAAATAGAGATTCACCCAAGCCGTGTCTTCTTCCTCCCCCATTATACGTCGTTTGACACGCTGGTCCGCCGGGTTGGAAAACGGGGCCGCCGTGGCCCTGCTTCTGGCCATGGTGCTTTTGCCCATTCTCTCCTCACTGCTGCGGACCTTTACTTCGATCCGGCTCATTGGCGCGGCCGAATATCTTCAGCACTGCACGTTGTGGATCGCATTCATAGGCGCAGCCCTGGCTTCCCGGCGCGGACGCCACCTCCGCCTTTCAACAGGGGCCCAGTTCCTTAAGGGACGGGTGCGGACCGTGGTCGAGGTCTTTCAAACCTCCGTGTCCGTCGCCGTTGTGGCCGCTTTTGTTGTCGCAGGGCTGGCCCTGGTCAAGGTCGAGAAAACGGCCGGAGAAACAGTGGCGCCCTTTCTTCCCACATGGATCGCCCAGTCGGCCATGCCGTTTTTCATGCTCCTCACCGGTGTCCGCCTGGTGTCGCGGAGCCGTGGGGGATGGAAGGCAAAGATCGGCATCCTGCTGACCATGATTCTCATTCTGGCCATGAACTGGGTGCCCGAACCCATGCGACCCTCGCTGCTGGCGCCTGGTCTTTTTATCCTGATCGCCGCAGTGCTTCTGGGAGCGCCGCTTTTTGTTCTACTGGGAGGCGCCGGGCTTTTCCTGTTCTTTCTTGATGGGACGCCAATCTCGATGGTCCCCGCAGGAGCCTACAGTATTGTGTCCTCGCCCGTTCTACCCACAATTCCTTTGTTTACCTTGGCCGGTTACGTTCTGGCCGATGGCGGGGCATCGCAGCGCCTGGTGGGCCTCTTTCGCATTCTGTTCGGCTGGATGCGCGGAGGCGTGGCTGTGGCGACGATTTTGGTCTGCGCGTTCTTCACGACCTTCACGGGCGCCTCGAGTGTCACGATTCTTGCGCTGGGCGGGATTCTCTTTCCGATTCTTCTCAAAGAGAGCTATCCCGAAAAGTTTTCGCTCGGTCTGATTACCGCCTCGGGATCCGTGGGAATGCTCTTTCCGCCGGCGCTTCCCGTCATATTGTACGGGGTGGTCGCAGCCACTCCCATCAACAAGATGTTTGTGGCCGGGATCATTCCCGGACTTCTGCTGGTTTCGCTGATGGCGAGCTATGGAATCGTCAGCTCCCAAAAGAGCGGAGCCGCCCTGTTGAGTGGAAGGCCGCGGGAAAAACTGTGGCCCGCGCTGAAAAAGGCAAAATGGGACCTTCTGCTGCCAATCCTGGTGGTGGTGGGTATTTTTGGCGGGTTCACGACCCTGGTGGAAACAGCCGCCCTAACCGCCTTCTATGCGATTGCGGTGGAGTGCTTTGTGCACCGCACCCTGAAGCTCGGTTCAACCCTGCTTCGAACAATGATCAAATGCGCGGTTCTTGTCGGAGGCGTCCTCATCATCCTGGGCCTGGCCTTTGGGTTCACGAGCTACCTGATCGATGCGCAGGCGCCCGATAGGCTGTTCGACTGGGTGCATGCGCACATCTCATCCAAAATCGCATTCCTGATCGTGCTGAATCTCTTTCTGATCGTGGCCGGGTGCATTATGGACATTTTCAGCGCCCTTGTCGTGATTGTGCCCATTATGATTCCAATCGCCACCGCCTACGGCATCGACCCCGTTCACCTGGGGATCATCTTCCTTGTCAATCTGGAACTGGGGTATTTGACCCCGCCCGTGGGATTGAACCTTTTTCTCTCCGCCTATCGTTTTGGATTGCCGCTGGCTCGCGTTTATCGAACCGTGTGGCCGTTTATCCTCATTCGGGTGGCGGTCCTTGCCGCTGTGACCTATCTGCCCTGGATTTCCCTTGGGCTTCTTCAGTACATAAAATAGACGCCCGCCCTCTACTTCTGGTTCAACTCGGCCGGCCGCAGCACGCATGTGCTGCACCTCCCCATCAAGTACGGGCTAAGCCGTCCCTCCCTCTTCCGGCGCGCCGGCAAACAGGTACTGGTCCAAAGTATGAAGGAACGCGCGAAGATCGGGCGTATTCATGCAACGGCGCAGGATGAAACCCATGAACATGGAAACGGCCGGTCCGTAATGAATATTTTTCCTCTATTCCCGATCCCAAGGACCGCAATGCCTATAGAGACTCGTTCCCGGCTTGCTCCGGTCAAGAGACTGTGGGGGGGGCAGCGGTTTAATACCGTTGTCCTCTTCACCTTCATCCTGTACCTCAAGAACAGCTGGCTCAGCATTACGGCCAGCAATAAAAGCGCTGGAATGTTTCTGGAATATGCGGGTCTGGGTTGTGCGCTCTATGCACTCTCGATTGTTTGTCGCCGGCGCTCCCGCCTTTTTCTGGCACTGCTGATCTCACTGGACGTGGTGATCAGCCTTCTTCTTCTGAGCAACGAGGTGTATTGCCGCCGATTTCACGATTACATTTCAATTCAGCTATTCTCCATGACGCATCAACTGGGTTTCGTCTGGAATGATGTATTGAGCCTTCTGCGCTGGCACGATCTGCTTTATTTCTTCGATTTGCCGTTTGTGTTCGCCTGGCCGCGCCTGATAAAACGGCTTCGGGCCCCTGCGCAACACTCGGGCCGGGTCGTATGGGGTCTACTGGCCATCACCGTGCTGTTGTATGCCCTGCGCTTCGGGTTTCTCAGCAGGACCATGCCCGAAATCTGGACCTTCAAGTATGGCGGGCGGGTTTTGATGAATTCCTGCTCTGTCCTCGACTTCTACGGCTGCGATTTTCTGGCGACCTTCGTCGCCAATGTGCAAGACAAACCCGTTTCCGAGACACGACCCGACCTGCCCGATTTTCTGATCCATCCCAAAGAAGATATTGATCCCAAACTAGGCCGCTGCCGCAAAGGCCTTAACGTAATCATTCTGCAAATCGAGAGTTTGGGCTGGGATGTGCTGGGCCTCTCGTTCAATGGGAAGGAGGTGACTCCGAATCTAAATCGCTTCGCCCGCAAGGCGCTGTATTTCGATCACTTTCTTTCCCAAACGCTCATTGGCTCCACTACGGATGCAGAATTCGCGACCCTGACTTCGTATTACACGAATCAGAGAGTGGCCGCCCTGGGTCGATATTCGCGGCGATCTCCCTTCAGTCTCCCTGCTTTCCTGGGGCATTACGGGTACCATTCGGTCTTCTTTCACGCCAACGATGGTTTCTTCTATAATCGCCGGCATATTATGAGCGGCCTCGGATTCCAACGAACCGTTTTCGCCGATTATTTTCGAAGCGGAGAGCGCCGTTATTGTGGAACGCACGACCTGCCCTTCTTTCTCGAAAGCACCCAAATCCTGGCGCAGACTCCGACACCCTTTCTGGCCTATCTTGTCACGCTGTCCGGCCACTCACCCTATGTGTATCCAAAAAACGAAAAACCCGCTCTTGATCTGCCCGACACGCTCCCGCTGCTCACGGCCAAATATTATCAGCTTTCACACTACGTGGATTCGGCGTTTGGAGAATTCCTCAACGAGCTTGACCACGGCAAAATATTAAAGAACAGCATGGTTCTCCTTTTTGGCGATCACCCTCCGCCCGACATTCCCATGTTCACCGGCGATTCCCTCATGCCCCCCGCCATGGCGTCTTTGCTATCCATGCGCGTCCCCATGATGGTTTGGTGGCCTGGACTTAAGCGGCCGGGCAGGCGATCGACGCTGTCCAGCCAAGTGGATGTTTCACCCACACTGCTGGCCGCGCTTGGCCTGCAGCGGCCTTCCGTTCTCCTGGGCAACAATCTTCTCGCCGCACACGAAAAAGGATTCGTGCTGCGCAACGGCAATCCTCCCTCCCTGCTGCGCAACGACCGCTTCTACTGGGGCTATCTCGATCGGGGCTTCACAAATACCTATCCGCCTGATACCGCTTTTCGTCCCGCCCAAGTCGAGAGTTACGCCAATATCCTGCGCTACGCCGATTTTGTGTTAAAGCAGAAATAGGACGGTTCTTCTTTCGGCGTTGAGTTTGCTTCGTTGCCGGGGTTACTTTTCTCCCATGGGTCTATTCTCCTGCAAGTACTTCGCGGCCGGGCAATGCCGGTTCGACAAAGACTGCAAAGACCCGCGCGCCTGCTGCATCTATTGCTCTTCAAGAGAGGCATGCGAGCAAAAGAAATCGCTATGTCCCTTGTTGGGACTCCCTTTCCACATGGGCCATTTCAACTTTTGCGCAAACTATGACGAGGGACGCTGCTGGGGCGGCAATTACTGCGAATTCCCGGCAGGAAAAAAAGCCCGGTGCTGCAGAGACTGCGAACTTGTCTTCAGTTGCCCTGACAAGGAAGGAATCTGCTCTCATTTGCTTCCAGGCGTTCCAGTCGAACCCGAGGCGGAGGAGTCGGATGAGGAGCCGCAGTGAACCGGTCGGGTTCAAAGCCATAAATCCCGCAAAAGCCTGGCGGATGAGCCCCCGCATGCTGGCGATTTCAGCCGCAATCCACGCCGGACTGTTGATTGCCTTCTTTCAATTCATGCCGAGTCTGGCTCCCAAAAGGATTCAGCCCGTGCTTCGCTCCTTTGAATTGAGTATGACCCCGGCTCCAAAGCAAAGCGGAACCGCGCGACCGCAAAGGCCTGCCGGCCCAAGCGCCGCCGAACCAGACGCCTCGATACCGGTTCAAACCACGCCCGTTGCCGGGCCTGAAGTTTCCTCGAATTTGGCCGAGACAGGCGCCCCATCGCCGGTCGAATCTCAATCCGTCCCGGTCGCCGGTGCGGACGCGGGCTCAGCTCCGGTCCAGGACACCCAGCCCCGGCAGCGGACCGCGGTAAAGCCTGCCTATCCGGCTCGGGCCGAGGAATACGGGGTGCATGGAAAAGTCATTGTGCTCTTTCTCGTAAATGAGAAAGGCAACGTCACCAGGGTAAAAGTGGTGAAGGAAACGCCGCGCGGCTATGGATTCGGAGCCGAAGCGCTCAAAGCCGTGCGGCGTTATTCGTTTGATCCCTCGCTCAAAAATGGCCGGCCGGTTGAGGCCTGGGTCGAGCAGGAGATTGTGTTTCAGCAGTAGTTTGCTTCAATGGTCGGCTTCCGCCATAAACAGATGGATAATTTGATTTCCATTGGTTCGATTTTTCTCATGCTGCAAAATATGCAGGGCCGATTGCATGGCCGCAAACAGGTCATCGCTGCCCGCCGCCGCAATCAGGTTTGCGCACCGCGCAAAACGGGCAGTCCGAAAATCGAGGCCCATCGGCTCGGTTTGAGGATCGATCAGGACTGATTCCACCGGCAGCCTCCGTGCAAATCATCAGGGAAGTCGCAAACTGCATGCCATTCCCGCGATTGATCGGTGGCCGGCTAAAAAAATAGATTTGTAAACTGATTAGAGCGCGTATCAAAAAGGATTACGCAGGCCAAAGCCCGAGCGAAAACGACACAGGCAAGTCATGCGCGCGGTGGAACTGGCGCGCCAAAGACACACTTGGATGCGGAGAAGAAAGAATGAAAGTAGCCGAACTGGATACCCCGGCCTTGCTGGTAAATGTCTCGTGCATGGAAAACAACATTCGGGAAATGACCGAACTGGCCGCCCATTCGGGCGTTCGCATGCGTCCACACATCAAGACGCACAAGACGCCCGAGATCGCGAAAAGACAAATACAGGCCGGCGCCACGGGGATTACCGTGGCAAAACTGGGCGAAGCCGAGGTGATGATCGCGGCCGGCATTACGAACGTGTTTGTTGCCAACGAAATCGTGGACAACAAAAAGATCGAGAAACTCCTCCGCCTTTGTGAGCGGGCCCACCTTTCAACAGCGGTTGATAGTTTGGATGTCGCCGCGCCGTTGTCCAGGGCTTTTACCGGGGCGCGCAAGACGCTTGATATTCTGCTGGAAATCGATTCAGGTCTGGGCCGCTGCGGCATTGCGCCAGGCGAGCCGGCTCTCGCACAGGCCCGCGAAATAGCCCAGTTGCCTGGGCTCAAGCTCAAAGGCATTATGACGCACGAGGGTCATGTCGGCGGAATCCAGGACCCGGCACAACGCAAAGAAGCCATCCTGGGTGTCCAGCGGACAATGCTGGCCACGGCGGATCTCCTGCGCGCTTCGGGCCTGGAAATCGAGGACATCAGCATCGGCTCGACCCCAAGCATCAGAAGCTGTTCACCGATAAAAGGAATAACGGAGATTCGGCCTGGAACCTACATCTTCTTCGATTTGATGAACATCCGACTGGAAAGCGCCCGCGAGAATGACTGTGCCGCGACCGTTCTATCGACCGTGATCAGCCGACCGGCGGCCGACAGGGCCATTCTGGATGCAGGAAGCAAGGTCCTCACGGTGAGCAAAGACGAGACGCGCACACCGCCCATCTACGGCCTGATCAGAGGGCAGCCCCAAGCCTCGCTTGTTTCCCTCAGCGAAGAACACGGATTCCTGCGCGTCGAAGGGGCTGCCCAACAACTCAAAGTGGGTGACCGGGTAGAGGTCATCCCCTATCACATCTGCCCCGTCGTGAACCTTTTCGATCAGATCGCGGCGGTTTGCGGCGAAGATGTCGTTGATATCTGGCCGGTTTCGGCCCGGGGAAAATCGCAATAATGGCACGACTCCTCATTCAAAACGGCCGCGTCCGTTGCCAGGCATAGGTTGGTGGAAAACGGCCGGATTCGGGAAGCCGGGGCCTTCGAAACGGCGGGTTGTACGCCAACAGCAGGCCGCCACCCGCGGCTGGGCGGCACGTTCCCGCGCTTTCTGGGCACCTATGTCCGCGAGCAGAAGCTGGTGACATGGCCCGAAACGACCTCACTTCCAGCGGAGATTATTGGTTTGTCCGGCATCGGCCGGATTCAAAAAGGCTTCCATGGCGATTGGGGCTGTATGGGACCCGGAACGGATCGCAAGCAGGGCGGATTATGCCGATCACTTTATCCAACCCGAAGGAGTTGAGGCCGTGATTGTGTCGGGCGAAATTGTGGTATCACAAAACGTTCTCACCGGCGCCAGGCCGGGCAAAATTCCGCGCAGAGGGTCGCAACCGTTTTAAAAAGGAGCTCACATGGCGAATTACGAAAAGAGACTGGAACAACTGGGAATCAAACTCCCCAAAGTACCCGCCCCGGCAGCCGCGTACATACCGGCCAAACTGGCGGGCGATCTGGTCTTCTGTTCGGGACAGGCGCCCTCAGTGGACGGAAAGTTCGTCTGCATCGGAACGGTTGGCGCGGATAAAACCGTGGCCGAAGGCTACGAGGCCGCAAAGATCTGCGCGATCAACTGTCTGGCAGCCATCAAGGAGCTTGTCGGAAGCCTCGACCGGATCGAGGAAATCGTCCAGGTCCGGGGATTTGTGCGCTGCACCCCGGAATTCGACAAGCAGCCCGAAGTGATCAACGGCGCTTCGGAACTGCTGGAACAGATCTTCGGCGACAAAGGCAAACACGCCCGCGCCGCACTGGGCACAAGCAGCCTGCCCCGCAACATCGCGGTTGAGGTTGAGATGGTGGTGCGCATCGCGCGGCCAGCGGACGGGTGACCATTTCCTATTTTGCCGCAATTGCGCTTTGGCATGCTGCCGAGGCAATGCGAATGCCATGGGCTCGATGCTAAAGGTACTTCCTGGCGGCAAAATCGTCTTCGATGACCAGAACGTAAACCGGAAGAATGTTGTTTTTCATGCTCTCCACAATCCGTCCCCATGCTTCACTGCGGGATGCATTCATGCCCAATTCCGGTTTTTAGAATCATCGCCCTGCAACTTGCTATCTCTCGAAATCGTATCAAAGATTCTTGGGAAGATCGCGCAGCACGGGAAAAAGGCCCGCTTGTATGTCGAAGGCCCCCACCCAACAAAATAGGCTCAGGTTTTAAACCGGCTTATCATTTTCTTTAGCTCCTGCGCCATTTCCGAAAGCACCTGGGCGCTTTGCTTGGTTTTTTCGGCGCCGGCCGCAGTATTGGCT
>CAYVZU010000055.1:0-1425 GCA_964455935.1 uncultured Fibrobacterota bacterium | reverse complement strand
TGCTTGAGGCGGCTTCCTGCACCTTCTGAGCCACCTCCTTTGCGCCGCGGCTGGTGCCGCTGATGTTTTTGGCGATTTCACCTGTGGTAATCGATTGCTCCTGCACCGCGCCGACAATGGTTTGAGAAATCGCATTCACTTCTTCAACCACGCCCGTTATTTTTTCAATCGCCTGCACCGAAGCCCCGGCATTGGTCTGAATTCCTTCGATTTGGCGGGCAATCTCCTCGGTCGCCCGCTTGGTTTGTTTGGCCAATTCCTTGACTTCGTTGGCGACCACGGCAAAGCCTTTACCGGCTTCCCCGGCCGAGGCCGCTTCGATAGTGGCGTTAAGGGCCAGCAGATTGGTCTGCTCGGCAATACCGGTGATGGTGTCAAGAATCGTGCCGACCTCTTTGGCCGAGGCGCCAAGGAGCTCCATTGTCCTATGCGCCTCTTTGGCCACGCCGTTTGCGTCTGACGCAATTTGCGATTCCTTCCTGCAATTTTTTGATATCTCGTCTACCGATGCGCTCATCTGTTCTACGGCGACGGCAACGGCCTTGATTGAAGAAGACATTTCTTTTGCTGCCGATGAAATGCCGGCCACCGTAGCCGAAGCTTCTTCGCCAGCCGATGCGACCGCTCCAGATCGGATTTTCATTTCTTTCGCGTTTTGGGCCATTTCCAAAGACGCTGCGGAAAGCTTTTCCGTTTCTTTTATGATGCCCGAATATTGCATCACGATGTTGCGGACCAGATCGCAAAGATTATTCTTCATTTGATTGGCGGATTTCGCTAACAAATTAAGCTCGTCTTTCGACTCATTCGTAGCCACGTCCCGAAAGACTAAATTTCCTTTCTCGATTTCCCGCATGGCATCCAGCACGCCGCCGATGCGTCGCGCCAAATAATTGCTGATGGCGATGGAAAACAACATTCCGCAGCCAATCAAGATGGCGAATATGGCAATGCTGGTGGCGCGAATCTTTACGACGGTTTTCCGGATACCCTCCGTACTGAGGCCGACGATTGCATCGCCGAATTGTTTATCGCCGAACTGAATAGGGGCATGCGCATGTAGAATGCCTTCGGCCTCGACCGGCTCCAACGATGCCAGAACGGCCGAAGCATTGTATTTGATCGACGTGGGATTAAAAGCGGCAAGTTCGGCCCCATCCCGGTTGATAATCGCGACATACCGGAGCGCAGGATTTCTTTTGGCCAGATCGAAAACCTCTTTGATCAAGCTTAAATTTCCGGTGCCAAGTCCCAAACCCACTCCAATGGCGGTTGCACCCGCAAGGCTTCTGATTTCTTCGTTGAAGCTCTGTTTGACCGATTTCCGTTGCTGAATTGGGAAATAGAGAGTTATAAACATGGCAATCATGGTCACCGTAACCGTGGTTATCAAAAATAATTTTTGCCGTATTTTCAAGTTCCCAA
>CAYVZU010000054.1:0-24890 GCA_964455935.1 uncultured Fibrobacterota bacterium | reverse complement strand
CCTCTGTGTTCTCATTCTTAACTCGGATTTCTCTCTGTGGTTTCATGGGAACCTGCGTAGTTACTTGTGAATTATGAATTGCCAGCAAGCAAGTGACCGGTGAGTAGCTCTGGTATTTTTACTCGCTACCACCACTCACCACTAATCTACCGGCTCGTGTAGGAGAACCGCACCAGAACGCGGTGCTGGGAATCGTTCTGTTTGAGGTCCACTTCATCGGGCCACCGAATGGTTCGGCTGTAGGAGTAGTCGAGCGAGACAGGGCGCGCAACGCGCCAGCTAAGCGTGCTGCGCAAGCGCATGTCGGCGAGTCCGCCAAGCGGGGGGCGCGCCTCGGCCGTGTCCGGCAGGAGTTCGGCCTCGCTCTTGCTTAGCCGATCCAAAGGCACAAAGATCTTGAACTCCGTATCCAGAATCACCGAGCGGCCAATCCGGATTAATGCATCGGACGCAGCTTCGGGGCCGTATTCGGGTTGGGTCACGGTCGTTTCGAGCCGGCGGATGACGGTGAAGTCCCGCGGCCCAACCAGGGAATCCAGCGGCGTTGCGTTTAAACGCACGGCCGCGGAATCGGTCACCTGCGATTCACCCCAGGACCTGGCCTGGGTGAATCCAAATCCGGCCAGGATTCGCCACTCGAGAAAGCTTTTGCGCAAGACATTCATGTTGGCGCCCACACCCGCCTCGAAGCTGAAGGGAGAAAACACCGGCTGCAGTTGAACGGGTTCGGGAGAGGTATTCAGCCGGTCAAGGGTCGAATCGGGGTGGAGGAGGACCCAGACATGATCCCGCACCCCCTCGGGTTCCCGCTGATAGGTGGGAAATACGCCGGTCAGGGCCTCGGAACGGGCGTAGGGACCCAGCCAGGGCAGAATGCGCCAGACAAGCAGGGACGAGAAGCGCAGTTCGTCGGGGGCCGTGGTAATGCCCGACAGCGAGAACTCGTCGAAATTAAGCCCCTCGTCCATGTTGAGACGCGTGTCCCATTCAAGGAAGCGCTTACGGTAGTTGAGCCGGGAGTTGAACAGCAGCGTAAAGGACGAGCTGTTGATTGTCGTGTCGGCCCTGCGGTCCCGGTCCGAATTCATGAGGAAGGTGCCGCCCACGTCAAGGCCGTATTTCCAGTTCGAGGCCAGCCGGGTGCGGGCCGTGGCGGTGACAAGCCCGCCGCCCGCGATATCCATGGTTTCTTTGTTCTGGACCAGCAGGAATCGTGTGAATTCGCCCGGCAAAAGGCGGACGGTGACGAAGTTGGTGAGCGCGTTATAGCTTGCGCCCACGCGGAGGATTTTGTAGACGCCCGGCTTGAGAATCCATGTCTTTAGCTCCTCGCCCAGGTCGGGCTCGCGTCCGTAGCCGCGCCCGAACGGCTCGTAGTCCTGCACGCGGACCAGTTCGTATTCGCCGCGGAACGGAATGTTGTTTTCGTCGACCACTTCAATGGAAAGTCCGCAAAATTCCGGCAGAACGGGAATCAGTTCATTCTCCTGAACTTCGATCCTCTGTTCGATGCGTTGCCGCTGGCGGCCGCTGCCCGCAAGCAGACGGTAACGACCGGGGACCAGGCTGAATTTGCGGCCGGGCTTCCCGACGGCGACCACGTGATCCGTTGAGTCGCGAATTTCGATGTCGGGTTCGCCCAAAGCCTCGGACATGCGGGGAACAAAAAGCGCGCCCATTCCCATCAGAAGATCTTCCTTGTCCTGGGCAATCTGTTCGGAAAGCGGAGGCGCGTCCCAGGTCTTCGAGGCTTCATCGAGCCATGTTGCCGCATGCGGGGATGCTGTTGGAGTCCGTGCCGCGACACTGTCTCCGGGAAGCACGGATTCAAGATACTGCCTGTCTGTAATCTCGTCTCCGGGTACCTGGGGAGGCGGAGCGGCGATTACCGGTCCGTCCGGAGCCAGTCCCAATACCAGGACGGCGACGGCTTTGAGAAAAGGTCGCATCCGCGCAGAAGCGTCAATCATCGGCTTGTCCCATCGCAGGCGTTTGGGGAAGGGCGGCGGCCGCCGGTTTGGCGCCCTGGGATTCCTGGAAGAGGACCTGGTCAATGTCCTGGACCGCTTCGGTCATGATCATGTCCATGATTTCCGACAGCTCTCGAATCACGTATTCCGGCTCGTGCTGATGAACCTGCTTGCGCTTATCGAACCGTCGGCTGTACACTGTTTTGTTGTCTTCCAGGCGGATCAAATTGAGTCGAAGGGCCAGATGGGCGAACCAAACTTCGTCGTTGTCGTATTCCTCAAGGGCCTCGATGACGCCCGTCAGGTCATAATGCGGTTTGAAGCCTTCATCCATGCGGCGTACCACGTGATCGACAAGGCCCACGGTCGTCACATGCTTGATGACAAGGTCCGTGATCATGCGGGTTGGCTTGATGGCCCATACCCGGTAGTAGTAGTAACCGACTTCGTAGGGACTCTGCCGATATACGAGCTGCGGACGCGAGTAGGCCTCTTCCACACCGAACTCCCGGATTCGAAACGTGACGGGGTAGGCCGTCTGGCTGAGGCGTTGCGAAAGGGGATCCGGGCTGTAGTTCAGGGTGAAATACTTTTTGGCCGGGGCCGTAGCGCACCCAATCACCAGAAGAAGCGGAAATACCGCAAACGCGGCGGAGCAATATCGTTTCATTGCATCTCCCTCTCTTTCTGCGGATCGCCCCGGATCAATAGCGAGGGATTCTCGGCCAGCGTTTTCGAAAGCTCGTTGGCGTTGATCAGGGTTTCCCGCAGGTTTTCCACGGATATGCTAAAGTCTTCCTGGGTCTGGCGAATGGTCAAGTCCAGGGTCTCGGACAATTTTTTCAGGGACCGCGATGTCGAGTCGATGGAGCCAAGGATGGCGCCCATGCGCCGGGCGTCGATATTCTGGTTCAGGTTCCCGGTAAGGACCTTCACATCGCCGGCGATCCCATCGATCTTTTGCATGCTGCGGTTTGCGGTCTTGGCCATCCCGCGGACTTCGGGAGCCACGTCATCGATGAATCGTTCGGTTTTGGCGCTGATGTCGGCCACATTGTCCAGAATGCGGCGCAGCGAGGCCAGGCTGTCCGGATCGGTGATCGCGTTGAGGTGATTGAGCAGCAGCTCGACCTTGGCGATGATTACGTCTGTTTTTCCCGTGATTGTGGCCATGAGCGAGGGCCGCGACTCGATCTGCGAACCCGGAGGAAGGATCTGTGCGGAATCGGTGCCGCCGGAGATCTCGACGTATTTGAGGCCCGTGATGCCCATCATTCCCGTCTGCACATACATGTCGGACTTGAGCGGGAAATCGTGGCGCACGCGAAAATCGACTTTGACCCGGTCGAGATTGCGCGGCTCGTAGGAGATTCGTTCCACCTTGCCGATGGGAATTCCCCGGAATTTGATGGTGGCGCCCTCCTCCAGACCCGAAACCGATTCGCCCTGGAAATAGCAGACATACGCCTTCTGGCGGTGCGTGAGCTTAAAACCCAGGGGAACGGAAATGAACAAGGCGATGAGAACCACGCCTCCCGCCAGGAAGGCGGTCAATCGCGATTTCTGCGATACGGTAAGACTCATAGGGCATTCTCCACAATAAATTGAAGGCCGGTCCGGTCTGCCGCGGACAAGTTCTCGTTGTGCGAGCGGCGGAAGAATTCGGCCACCGGTCCTGATTCGAGACGTTCCGCTTCGGCAATGGTTCCTTCGAAGAGGACCGTGCCTTGGTGCAAAAACGTGATCCGGTCGGCGATTTTTCGTATCGACATCAACTCGTGTGTAACAACGACAATGGTGATTCCCAGGGCATCGCGCAGGCGCAGCAGCAGCTCATCCAGCCCGGCGGAGGTAACCGGGTCCAGGCCGGCCGAGGGTTCGTCGCAGAAGAGCAGGCGCGGGTCCATGGCCAGGGCCCGGGCCAGGCCGGCGCGTTTACGCATACCGCCCGAAAGCTGGCTGGGCAGAAGCCCGGCCGCGTGGGACAGCCCCACCTGCGACAGTTTGAGCCGGACCATTTCATCGATAACCGGTTGGGGCAATGCGGTGTGAAGGCGAAGGGGCAGGGCCACATTTTCCGCAATGGTCAGCGAGCCCAGCAATGCGCCGTTCTGGAAAAGAACGCCGATCTGCTCAAGAATACCCGATGTCACGGGAGAGTCCGGGTCTCCCAGGCTCTGGCCCAACAGGCGGATGCTTCCTTGCGTAGGTTGCAGCAGTCCGATCAGGGATTTGAGGAATGTGGTTTTTCCGCATCCCGATGCGCCCAGCACAACCCGAATCTCGCGCTCGGCGAACTGTGTGGTGATTCCCTTGAGAATCTCCCGCTCTCCGTAGCTGACCCGTAAATTGCTGACTTCAACAACAGGTGGCACGTTTATCTCCCAGAGCTAACTGCACAGGTTTCATTAAAGCAAAATTCTGAAAAGGGAAACGGAAATTTACCACAGAGTCACGGAGGGCACAGAGAAAGAGAGGGTTTAGATCCCTTGAAAAATTCTCTCCTTCTTTTTCTATCTCCGTGTGCTCGGTGTCTCTGTGGTGAATCTTTCCTCCCCTTTGTATTCTTACAAAATAAACGAGAACAGGGCGTCGGCAATGATAATCACAAAGATGCAGGCGACCACCGACGAGGTCGTTGCGCGTCCCACTTCCTCGGCCCCGCCCCGGACCCGAAATCCGTAAAAGGACCCAATCCAGACGATGAGCCACGAAAAAACCAGCGACTTCAGCAGACCCGTCACAACGTCGCCCAAAAAGATATACTTGCTCAACTCTCCCAAGAACAAGCGCGATGCGGTGCCCAGATAAAAGATCGCGACCAGGAATCCGCCCAGAATTCCAGAGGCCGTCGCCAGCACGGAAAGAAGCGGCATGGTGAGCGAAATGGCCCAGAACTTCGGCACCACGACAAACTGGACAGGATTGATCGACAACGTCTGCAAGGCGTCGATCTCCTCCTGAACGCCCATGGTTGCGATCTCGGCTGTCGTGGCGCTCCCCGAACGGCCCGCCAGGATAATGGCGGTCAGAAGCGGCCCCAATTCCCGGATCATGGAGACCCCGATCATGGGCGCCAGAAAAATATCGGCCCCAAACTGGCGCAGCTGCATTGCGCTCTGCAGGGCCAGCACCACGCCAATGAGAAACGACAGCAGGCAGACGATTCCCATGGCGCGGTAGCCCAACTGGTACATCTGCTCCACCAGTGCGCCCTTCTTGATGTCGCGCCGGCGCAGAAGGCCCACAGTACCCCAGTAAAGCATTTCGGTTAGAATCGAGGCGGCCCCAACGGCGACCACGGACAGCGGCTCTTTGGACCGGTCTTGATGCTTCTTCTTGTCAGCCGGTTTTTCCGCCTCCGCGAGGGTCCATTTCCGCAGGGCTCCAAGTACTTCGGCCGAAACATTTTGCAGAACGAGTCGGCTGCCTTGCGCCTGGCAAGAGCGGTGCAAAAGACCCACCCAGCTGGCAGCGGCCGAATCGACGTAGACGGTTTTGGCGAGGTTCAAATGAAGATCGCCCTGGGTCCCGGAGAAGCCCGCGGCCTGCTTTTCGACCCAGTCGCGGCTGAAATGCTCCGGAACTTCAAGGCATATTTTCGTGGTGGGGGAATTGCTCTTCATATGTTGAGCGCTTTGATTGCAGGTGAATAGTGGCTCTGAAAGCTAAAATGAATATAATTCATGGAATTCAGTTCGGTGATCCTGCGCGACCTATTTCGTGCCGGATTCCTGGATCATTTCCGACACGGTTACGAACCGGTACTCCTTTGCCCGCATACCATCGATGATCTTTTCCAGAGACCGATGCACCTGCTGCTCCGGGTCCTGGCGTGCGGTGCCAAGATGCATCAGAATGATCCCGCCGTTGGCTTCGTGAGGCGTTCCGGCGCCAAAACGGAGAATCTTGTCAACGACCTCCTGGGGCGTTTTGTAGCCCGGCTCATTTTCATTAGGAATCCAATCATTGGTATCCATATTGGTCCGCCAACTGCCGTAGGATGTCCAGCCTACGTGCGTATAGCCGGCCGCGCGGCCCCAGTCGCACAGGGTGCGGTTGTAGTCGCCGTAGGGTGACCTCCAGCAGCGGCTTATGGGCCGGCCGGCGACATGCATCAATGCGGCGTCGGCTTCCCGCAGCTCCTTGGCCAAACGTTCGAATGTTGCATCGGGAAGCAAAGTCTGACGGCCGTCCTTGTAGTAGGACGTAAGATGGGGGTGATTGTTCGTATGGTTTCCAATCTCATGGCCGTCGGCCAGAATGAGTTTGACGATATTGGGAGATCTGCGGATGAATCGGCCTGTAAGAAAAAACGTGGCCTTGACCCCGCGAGAGCGCAAGATATCCAGAATCTCCGGAGCGGCATTGGCATAGCTGTCACTATCGAAGGTCAAGGCGAGCGTCCGGTTTGCGGGATTTCCCCGATTGAATGAATAGTCCGGAAGATCGCCTTTGGGGATCGCGCGTGCAGTGTCGGCCGAAGGCCCGAAAACAATTTCCAACGGTTCCGAGGAAATCGCCTTGCTGCCAAACAAAAGGGCTTTAATCGCAATGACGTTTTGGCCCTCGCGCAGTCGCACTCCGCGAAACGTGAATTGCCCTTGTTGTGAAAGCCCGGTATCGCGGACAGCGCCGTTAACGATCAGCAGAAGGGGCTGCGCATGCTTGTATTGGCCCGACACTTCAATCGTGCGCCGCGACAGCCGGGCTTGTGATGGAGGAGATTGAATCACCGGCCGGTCATGCCCCGCTTGCATCCCGGTTCTGGCCATGAGTTGTTCCGTAAGATACCGCAGCCGTTTCTGCTCGGCCCTCAGCGAATCGTATGTTTGGCGCATCTCCGCATGGGTCCGCCAAAGGAGGAACACGCCTACAAAAAGACCGGCAACGCAGGCGAGGGCGGTTCCTCCGGCAATGATCAGAATGGTTTTGATCTGTCGCCGGGAAAGCCCTGGTTCCATCGGCGCGGCATGCGGGATAGGAAATTCCTCGAAGGGACAGTCCGCAATCGGCGCCGCAATCTCCGGAGCGGACGGTTCCGCCTTAATTGGATTCCCATCATGGGTCGTTTCGGCGACGTCGCCGTATGCGGAATAGCACTGTTCGGAGCAGAAGACGCGGCGGTCGCGAAGAAAGTAGCATGCTTTGCAGAACCATCGTTTGCATTGAAAGCAGCGGCGCCGGCCCTCGATGTCCGGGTGGTTGGCGCATCCGTGGCGTAGCGGTTCAAGCATGTTCCAAATATAGATTTGCTGTGGGTGTTTCGCATCTATAGTGAGAAGTTCCCAGTGGTTGGCGTCAGTTCAAAACCGAACGGAATTGGATTTTTTTCGAGTGTTTGGTCTGCCAACTGGGAGCAGAGAACCGGCAACTTCGTTTTTTGGGCTGCCGGCCGGCACGGCAACAAAACCGGACGGCTGCGAATGGGGGGCTGCGATAAGGGTTATTTTACCATATTCACCTACAGGTAAGGAACTCGCACGCGCATGGCCCTTTTAAGCCTTCATAACATCCGCATTGCCTACGGCGGCCCGCCCCTATTGGAAAATGTCTCGCTCAACATCGAGCAGGGACAGCGGATCTGCATTCTTGGCAGAAACGGCATTGGAAAAAGCACGTTCATGAAGATCATTGCCGGATTGGAAAGACCCGATGCCGGTGAAATCGTTTCACAGCCCGGCCTTGCATGCGCCTATATGGCCCAAGATGTGCCGTTGGGTGAGGACGGTTCCGTATTCGAACTTGTGGCGCACGGCCTGGGTGAAACCGGGAAAAAATATGTGGAATGGCAAAGGCGAAGCCGTATAAACAGCCATACGGCCGAAACGCATGCCTTGCATGACTACTTGGATCACCATAACGGCTGGCAGGCCGAAGAAAAAATAAACCGGGTTCTTGATCGAGTGGGCGTGAAGGGGGATCTTGATTTTGCATCGCTTTCCGGCGGTATGCGGCGCAGGGTTTTTCTGGCCCGGGCGCTTGTCAAAGAGCCGGAGCTGCTTCTTTTGGATGAGCCCACAAACCATTTGGATATCGACTCCATTGCATGGCTCGAAAAATTCCTGATTTCCTCCAGGCTCACCGTGCTTTTCGTGACCCATGACCGCAGGCTGTTGCGGCGGATTGTTACGCGAATCATCGAGCTGGATCGCGGAAAGCTCTTTGACTGGGCCTGCAATTACGAGACATTCCTCTCCCGCAAACAAGCCCTTCTTGATGCGGAAGAAAAGGAGTGGGAGCGCTTTGACCAAAAATTGGCGCAAGAGGAAGCCTGGATCCGCAAGGGCATACGCGCCCGCCGAACCCGGAACGAGGGCCGGGTTCGCGCGCTGAACCGCATGCGCGCGGAACGGCGCGGGCGCCGGGAACAAAGCGGGAATGTGAGCATGCAGATCAGCGAGGCAGGCCGGTCGGGACTGCGTGTGCTGGAAGCACAAGGTGTTACGTTTGGCTACAATGCCGCACCGATTGTCAATGAGTTCAGTATCACCATTGGCCGCGGAGACCGAATTGGCATTGTTGGACCCAACGGGTGCGGCAAGACCACTCTTCTTCATTTGCTGCTGGGGAAAATCGCGCCGCAAAGCGGCACTGTTCGCAACGGAGCCAATTTGGAAATTTCGTATTTCGATCAGCTCCGCGGGGTGCTCGATCCGGAAAAAAGCGCGTGGGAAAATGTGGCCACCACCGGAGGCGATACCGTTATCGTCAACGGTGCTCCCAGACACGTTATTTCCTATTTGCAGGATTTCCTTTTTGCCTCAAGCCAGATCCGGCTGCCGGTGAAAAGCCTTTCGGGCGGAGAGCGCAACAGGCTTATGCTGGCAAAAATGTTTACGCAGCCGGCCAACGTGCTTGTGTTTGACGAGCCGACCAACGATCTGGATGCGGAGACGCTGGAACTTCTCGAGGAACTTTTGGGAAGTTTCAATGGAACAATATTGGTTGTCAGCCATGACCGGGAATTTTTAAACAATGTGGTTACGTCCATGCTTGTGTACGAGGGCAACGGCCTGTTTAAGGAATACATTGGCGGCTATGACGATTGGCAACGCCAGCTTGCGCTGAAAGAAGCGGCCAAGCTTCCAAAAGCGGTGCAGCCGCAAAAGGCGCAACGCCAGGATGCGCCCGCGGGCAGTAAGAAGCGGACATTCAAGGAAAACAAGGAATTGATTGAATTGCCGGGGCAAATAGAGGCCCTGGAAATGGAGTGCGCCACACTTCAGGGCCGGATGTCGGATATCAATTATTTTGCGAAGCCGGGATTCATCACCAATGCCAAGGACCGCCTAATGGCAATCGAGTTGGAGCTTGCGGCAAAATATGAGCGTTGGCAGGAGCTGGATTCACGTCCACAGTAGATGAGCATCATGAATCGCGAAATGTGTTATCGTTGTTTTTGGCCCAAACGGCTTTGCTGGTGTTCTTCAATAACCCCGGTGGACACCCGCACCAAGATCGTCATACTCATGCATCCCAAAGAATACAAACGGGTGAAGAACGGTACCGGGAGATTCACGCACCTTTGCCTCAGCAACAGCGAAATCCATATGGGAATGACCATCGATGAACACGATGCGGTTTGGAGGCTGATTCACGATCCCCGTTATTTCCCGGTGCTGCTCTACCCTTGCAAGGGCGCCATTAACATATCGCAAGAGGTTCTGCCGCCCGCCTTTACGGGTGACAGGAAGTTGTTGGTGATTTTACTGGATGCGACATGGCGTCTTGCGCGAGCGATGTTTAACGGAAGCCAACTTCTGCAAAGCCTTCCGCGCATTATGTTTTTACCCGAAGAGAAGAGCCGGTTTATCATTAAAAAGCAACCGCACGAGTGGTGTCTTTCCACGATTGAAGCAACGCATGAATTAATGCGGGCGTTGGAGAAAGCGGGACTGGATCGTTATGAACGGCCGGGGCAAATGCTGGATCTTTTTGCAAGAATGCAAAATTATCAAATTGCATGCATACAAGACCCTAAGCTTGGCGGTCATGGAAGGCATTTGTGGAGAAATTCAATCGAAGCGGATGCCAGTGGCTAGGGTCGGGGCTTTGGGCCGCGTCTCTTTTGCTCGTTGGACAGGCTTGGGATTTGGATTGTCTTGTCATTGAGGACCGCGGCAATGCGGCCAAACGCATCCGGCGTGATTCGGGTGATTTCCTTCTCGCGCAAATCGGCGAGCATGGATAAGGATTCCCCAACAGGCTTGTTCTGATCTCCCATCTTGGCCAGTTTAAGCAGGCGCGCCTTCAATGTTGCTGTCCGCTCCAGAAAAAGAAAATCCAACAAACGCCGGAAATAGTCCTCAGAGCCAACCGGGAATTTTGGTGGAATTCTGCTCACGCGGACCATGGCGCTTTCGACCAGCGGGGGAGGGGTGAAGCTCCTTTGCCGTATGACTTCAAGGTATTTCAGGTTAGCCACCCGCTGAACCTGGACACTGATCCGTCCGTATCCGGGCTTGCCGGGGTGGGCGCACAGCTTCTCGGCCTGGCTCTGTTGAAGAATCAACACGCCCGTTTCGAAATCCGATTCAAGCAGACGAAATGTAAGGGGAAGCGCCACACGGTAGGGCAGATTGGCGACGATCTTCGTGAAATGCGGAAGAGGCACGCTCAGTGCGTCGCCCCAGATGATTCGCAGGTTACTGTGTGCCGCTGTCAGTTCGCCTAGAACAGGTTTCAGTGCCCGGTCCCGCTCAATGGCATATACCTGCTTTGCTTTGGCGGCCAGAATGGCTGTAAGATTCCCAAGGCCGGGTCCGATTTCAAGCACAATATCCTCTGCCGTGATGTTGGCATAAGTCACTTCCCGGCGAAGAATTGCAGGATCGCTGAGAAAATGCTGTCCGTAGTCTTTGCGCGGCCGGATACCGTATTTGCGCAGAAGGTCAGCGGGGCTGCTCATGGCGTCTTCTCGCCTAATGCCGGTTTGCGGATTTTGTAAATCGCCGCTTTCTGCCCCGAGACAAGGATGTCGTGCTTCTCGGCGAGCCCAAAGCAGTTCCCGGCCGTCGAAAGGGACTGCTCGAATTCGGATTTCCGGGCGGTCAGCAGGACAATGATGCCCCCGGCCTTCAAGACGCGGTAAAACTCCTTGAGCATGGCGGAGTAAAACCGGCGGACATCGCCAATTTCCTCGTGAAATCCCCAGGGAGGATCCGTGACAATTCTATCAATGAACCCATCTTCGAAGCCTTTCATGTCCAGGGCATCCAGAGTTTTTGGGATAACCAGCTTTTTCAGCTTTTTGGAGTTTAGCCGTTTGCGCAGGTAATCGCGGCAGTCCGGGTCGCGATCACCGGCAAAAACCATGCGGCAGGGGAACGAGCGCGCGCGCTCCACCGGAATGGCGCCATAACCGGAGAACGGATCCAGAAAAATATCCTGGGCTTGCGGTTGCGACAGCCAGCAAAGAATATGGGCCAGCTCCGGACGGAGTTCCCCGGCATGCGGCTTGGCCTGGGCCGGCAAGGTCAGTCGCAATAAAAAGTACCCCACGCCTTCGCGCCGGTGCAGCAGCCAGAATTCGACCTGGGGATTGTGCGAGGTGGGGGTCAGGCTTTTGCCCGGGATCTGTTCTATTCGTTTTTCCAGGGCCCGCAACTCGTTGCGGTCGCCGGATACCAGCTGATTTTCCTCGGAGAGAAAGACCCGAAAACCGTGCTTTCCGGCCGGCAGAAGCGGTCCCGCCGCCGTTTCCAGGTCTGCCATCTCCACGGCTGCACAAAGCAGGCGCCCCAGGGGATTGCGCACCTTGGCCGAGTCTTGCAGAGAGCGCAAAATCGCGAAGGTATTATTTACGAAGCGGAGCCTGCCAAGCAATGCCGGCCCTGCATTTGTCTCATACTCGATCAGTCCATCCAGCACCCGCCTGATCCGCACATCCCCAACCTGTTCGCGCAACAATTGTTCGACCGGTTTCCCAAGTCCGGAGATGAAGGTGGAGACATAGGCAGGCATGATCAAAAAATACTATGCCGCAGCCCGAAGGCGCCCGGGGGTGCATGCGCGAGGCCGGCAGAGCCGGAAAACAATTTGGACAGGATAACAGGATTTTTGGGATCTTTGTCCTGCAAATCATTCCGATCGGGATGGGCAACCTCCCTCACCCTGACCCTCTCCCACCGAGTGGCGAGAGGACTTTTTCCTCTCCCTTCGATGGGAGAGGATTAAGGTGAGGGTGTTTGTGACCCTTCCCTGATTTGGTGGACACCAAGAAAAGGTTGTATTTCATTCGCTGGAGGTGTCCGATCTTCTGAGATTCTGCCCAAGAATTTCGAGGAATCTCGCACGATCTTCGTCGTCGCGGAAGATGTCACGACCTTCTGTCCCGCGGGCCATCACGTGATAGAAACAGCCGGGGACAAAGATTCGCGCTTTTCGTGGCATGCCTAAAGATAGGCAGCCATACGATGAAAGGTTTTCTTGTATGTACGGAACGGTTCGAACTCGAAGAACTTCTGGTTGACCGAATCCACCACTGCATTAAAGCCACCTGCTTCGTCTCGGTAAAGCCCTCGGCGATATAGACGATAACCGCCCGATTTGTGTCCGGGCCGTTGTCCTGGATTTTCGTAAAGCCGGTGTTGGCCGTTGCAGTGGCCAACAAAAAAACAAAAACCAGCACAGCCGCCGTTGCATGACCACCGCACAAAGTTGTTGACTTCGCCAAAGTAATTTATCCAAGTTTCCCCTACTCATTTGGAAACCAAAACCAGCAAACATATCAAGAGGCCGAACATGCGTGCTATTCTTGCAGCAGTTTTCGCTCTCGTTACTGCTTCCTCGCTATGGGCGCAATCTTACAAGATCAAAGACGGCGGGACGCCGCAAGACCCCACCAAAGAGATAACGTACAATTTTTTCATCCTGGCCAGCGCAACAACGAATCGCGATACCGCGCGATTGGGTCGACCTGATTACCATTGATCCGAGTTTCGCCTTTGATACCGTGAAGATGTGGCGCAAAGGCGGTAGCGCCTTTCCTGAGGTTGCGCTTCATTTCAAAGAAGGACTTCAGGCTTCGGGCCGCCACTGAAAAAGCCGCGGATGCTCAGCACGAAGTCGCCGCCACTGCATCTATGCGGGGCAACTTTGACTCATCTTCTACAGTTTGGTTTGAGAAAATCCTGAAAAGGCGCGATTCTGCTCTAAAAACGGCGATTTGAGAAATCCGAGATGAAAATGTAGTGCACGAAATTCATTCTTATCGTAGAAATATATTGTGTGATTATTTTTTGTATTGTATGTTTTGTGGTGACACATAAGGAGTCATCCTGTTCTTCCGTGCAAAGTCCAACGGCTACAAGAAATATCTCGTGATTGTAGAAAACGAGCGGGTTGGCAGCAGGGTCCGCCAGCGGGTCCTCTGCAATATCGGGCGGTTGGACCTGCTGCAACTGTGAACTCGATCAAACGGCAGTTTAATTCGCTTAATTCCGCCATCTCTTATGCCGACGACTCCCTTGGCACATCCAACCTCGTATCGGGCAATTATATTCTTAACCTAGCCTGCTACGCCGACGGCTCGGATGGCACAAAGGTCGCCGTCAATGGCTACATCGCTGATGTAACGCACTACATGCGCATCTTTACTCCTTCTTTGGAAAGCGAAGTCGGTGTAAGCCAACGCCACACGGGCGTTGTAGGAACGGGCTACCGGATCGTCGCGGACCCAGGTGATTGGGGCTATATCATGAACATTGATGACGACTACCTTCGCTTGGAAGGCCTATCGTTGCGCAATACGGGCACGCTAAACTGCTATGGCATCTACTCGACAGGTGAAAAGGGCATCCGCCTCGACAAATGCCTTGTTTCCGGCTGTACGCGCCAAAGCATCACCATCATGGATGCCGGTGGAACCGGCGCGGCCACCGACGCCTGTTACATAACAAACTGCCTTGTCTATAATACAACGCACATTGGCATTTACTTCTCCGGCCTATCCAACTACAGCAACTGCTACAACACAACTGTAATTAATAGCGGCTTTGATGCCTTCAAAGTCTCTGATGCCGTTTCTGCGGGCCTGATCAAGATGAAGAACTGCTATGGTCATACCAAAGATGGTTCCAACTGCTTCTACCTGGGCGCAGGTGGCAGAGGCAATATCAGCAACTGCATGTCCGAAGATGCGACAGGCAACATCATCAACAGGGTGCCTTCGACTGGCTCGCCCACGTATTTCATGAACGTGGTGGGCGGGGCCGAAGATGCCCACATCGGCTCCTGCTCCGCATTAAGAGACCAGGGCGCTGATCTTAGCACGGTCTTTAGTGATGATGTTGATGGCCAGACGCGTAGCGATATGTGGGATATTGGGGCCGACGAGAAGGAATAATTGCGCGCCGAAAACGGAATGGGCGGCTCGCCCCTCTATGTGGCCACCCCAAGCAAAATGCCAATGGGCGCATCTATGGACGGAGGTCTATAATTATATTCCCGAAAGGCTTCTGCTTTGAGAGCCCTTGGCCCTTTTGGTTGCTCAATGTTGACGGATGCGAACGCATGGCAAAGTCCGCCTAACTGTGTGTTCATTTTTTCGGGGAAGTATCAGGTTTATCGATTCTGATCCCAATGGCTTCTAAAAAAATCCGTAATCTCGCGGATCAACTCGGGGCTGGCCGAGCGTATGGCATTGAAAACAAGCCAAAGATAGGGATCTCTATCATACCAGCGCCTGCGGCAAATCTGCAAGGGGAATCTCATAGCCTTGCCGACCGACAAAAGGTCGGGGCTTCTTTGATTGATCAGTTCCAGAATTTCACCTACCAGTCCATCCCTATCGGGCAAAGGCATGGTCTTGAGCCCTTCCAGGAACGTGGACAATTCCTCGTATTTGTCGTAGAAGCGATTCTTCTTCATGACGTTGCCTCCCGGTTCTTCTCTGGGTAGTGTGAAATAGAATGTCGTGCCCCTGCCTTCCTGGCTCTTGAACCATATTTCTCCACCATGGGTTTCAATAATGGATTTGGAAATATGAAGACCAAGACCGGTTCCCTGAGTGCCTTTTGTATTTGACCCCCGGCCAAATTTTTCAAAAATGGTTCCTTGTGATGTTAGGGGAATACCTATTCCCGTATCCTTAACCGAAACCAGAATGCGCTCTTTTTCCATGCGGCATTGGATATCGATTTCGGGCTTGGGATTGGCACCCGTGTAACTGATCGCGTTCCCCACCAAG
Source organism: uncultured Fibrobacterota bacterium (assembly GCA_964455935.1). GTDB lineage: Bacteria > Fibrobacterota > CAYVZU01 > CAYVZU01 > CAYVZU01 > CAYVZU01. The sequence continues at coordinate 9,728 of CAYVZU010000054.1, read as the reverse complement.
TTCATCAAAACCTTCTCGACCCCTCTTGGGTCGGCGCGTATTGAACCCTCGCATTCCAGCGAAATCCGAATTCCTTTGCCGTCGATTTCCGGTTTTAGCCTGGACAGAACCCGCGAAAATACTTCGGCCATTTGGAATTGCTCTTTGTTGAGTGGGCTGGCACCGGCTTCCTGTCGTGCGCTTTCGACCAAATCCGCCAGAAGCGTTCGCATGTATTCCAGCGACTGGCCCGCCAAGCCCATGACCTCGCGCTGCTTTGCGTGATTATCGGCAAGCAAGCCGCCATTCATTAATTGGTAAGTCGTGCTGATCACCGATAAGGGTTTTTTCAGGTCATGCACAATGGCATGGGTGTATTCGAGAATTTCCCGGTTCTTTACGTTCAATTCCTGATTGCTGATCCTCAGCAATTCATTGGCATGGGCCGCTTTCTTCTTCGCTGCCCTGCCTTCACGGCCCAATGTGGCTGCAAGAATGGCGCCGACAAACGGCAAAAGCAATACGCACAATAGATAGCAGAAATAAAGGTTTTCCGTATCCGGAAAAGGTGCAGGCCAGCGCAATTGGGAAGCGCTAACCAAATTCGGCAGAAGTAAGACTGACGCAAGAAAAAGCGCCACAAAGGCGTGCAGAATCACCGATAGCTCTGCCATCAGCGCAAGGAAAGGAAAGATTACGAAACCAATGGAAAAAGGTGAGTAGAAATGTCCACCCGATCCTTGCACGGTTACGAACAATGAAACCGCGAAAGCATTGAGCTCGAACGTATATATGAAAAGACGTCTGGCTGCCTTGTCCCTATGCCAAAACGCGGACAATACGCCGGATAAATATCCTAAAGCCACGGTGATTTCGACGACAAGAAGAAACGGCCCAATCCCAAAAAAAGACAGCAGGGCCATTCCGAATAACGCCACAAAAAACAGCGAAAGATTGAGTCCATTAATGGTCCTCTGCAAACGGATCGTTTCGGAATCGGAATTGCCGGAAATGCCGAAATTCGGAAGCTTTTCAATCTTATTGCGGACCAGGTCCCCCAGGATGGCCAGATTGGACTGTTTTGAAGAGCAATTGTCCTGTCCGGTTGCTTTGCGCATTCTACCTGCCCCAGTCCTGACGAATGGCATCAATCAATTGGTCCATTTTCTTAAGATAAGTATCTTCCCTATCGCGAATGGAATACTGCCGGTCCGAATAGAATGCTATCAGTAAACCCGCGAAACACGCTATGGCAAATGCAAGAACGGCGAAGGCCATATTCCTTCTGAACTTGGGACTGCGAAGGCGCCGGATGACTATTCGGTGCCATGCATGCCTCTTTCGCATCAGCTTCTCTTTTTCCTCTCGCAAGACTCGCTTATCGATGGAAATTCGGGCAAAATCGATTTTCTTCAGCTGATCCAGCAATGCACTTATAGTAAACGGCTTTTTCAAGAACGCGTTCGCGCCGTTCTCCAGGGCCTGCTTAATTTTGAATTCGCTGGCTTCGCCGCTGATAATCAGGACGTAGGTATGTGGGTCCATTTTGCGGAGAGCTTTGACCGTGGTGATTCCATCCAGCCGAGGCATATTAAGGTCAAGTAATATTGCGTCATGATCACTATGAAACATGGATTTCAGGACGTCCCAGCCGTCCTTTACCGCATTGACCATATACCCGTGTTCCCGCAGACTCAGGGTAAGGACATCCAGAACCATCTGATTGTTGTCAGCGAGTAATATGGACGGCTTTTGCCTGCCAGAGCAAGGTCCATTAGGCGGATGATGATGAGTCTTGGTGTATCGCATTTGACGTTGGCCCCTGGCTGTTTTAGCCAAGATTATCAATATGGCCCGACTTTGACCACGTTTTCTCTCCTGTCCTCATAGAACCGCACGCTATTCATTTCCGTCTTCACGCGAAGCTTGGTCTTGCGGATCCCTACCCCGAGCGGGGGCAATTCCTCGCAGGTATGTCCTTTAGCCATCTCGTCGGCTTCGATGTTGCGCAGTTGTTCTTCCAGCTTTTTGAGCATGTCTTCGGCTTCGTTGCGGTTGCCATTTTCAATGGCCAAAGGTCACACCCCATTCTTTAGCCACGGCCACAACTTCCTTTTCGACATCGACAAAAATGCGGTCCAGCAATTTTTCATCCGTTCGTAAGAGCATAAATGCTTGCCGTTGATATTGGGATTTGAAATTGCAGACGAATAAGCCGTGTTTGGTCTGCCGCGATTTAGATTCCGCAAGGTGCAGAATCGCGATCCTGTCTCGGATGGATTCTGTTTCCTCAAGAAGTCCCATGGGCCGGTGGTGATGTTGAATTGTCAGCGCCAGCTCTTCGGGAAGTTTCCATTTCCTGATGAAATAGGCACCGATGTCTTCATGCGTGCATTCCAAGCGAGCTTTCTCCGCATCCAGATAATCGGTCCCATTTATTGCGGAGAGTTTCAGGATATCCTGGAATTCCTCATGAAAGAACTGGTCTATGGCCAGGATTCCGATATCGTGCACAAGACCGTCCAAAAAGTAATCTTCGGGTTCTGTGCAGCCCAATTCCAGAGCTAGAAGCCTGCATCCCATTGCGCTGCCAATGCTGTGAAGCCAAAACCGGTTCATGTCGAAGGTAGAACCCCATTGGGCATCCTGGAACGTTTTCACAATGGCGGTTCCAGTTACGATATTCCGAATCGTGTTCAGGCCCAGAACAACGATTGCATGCTGAATGGAGCCCACCCGTTCGCGCAATCCGTAGAAGGCCGAGTTGACCAAACGGATCACCCGTGAGGCGATGGCCTGGTCCTTGGCAATAACCAGAGCGATCTGCTTCATGTTGGCGTCGCGATTCGCCATTAACTGCTGAATCTGGTGCACGATTATCGGCAAAGACGGCAGGTTCTCAATCCGCTCCAGTCTGCTTACGATTTTACTTCGCTGCATGCTTTGCATGCTCCCGTTCTTCCATAAAAAAATCCATCCAGAAGCTGGTCCCGACACCTTTTTCACTATCGCAGTAGATCACGCCACCCATCAAGGCAATCAAGGTTTTGGCATTAAACAAACCAAGCCCGTTACCGGGTATTTTTCGGGTAATCTCGTTATCTTCACGGTAGAATTTATTAAAGATAAGGCCGATGTTCTCTTTGGCGATTCCAATGCCTCCGTCCTGAATCTGAATGGATACGCAGCCGATCCGTTTGAAAACACGGATAAAAATGGGCTTGCTGCCTGGCGAGAATACAATCGCATTCTTGAGCAAGTTGATTAAAACCTGCCGCAATTTATCAAAATCGGCCTGGACCAGGACTCCACTGTCGCCTTCGATTCCAAGCCGATTCGCTATTGCGCCATAGGGAGATGGCATTTGCTCCAGCCTTGCAACTGCCTTTTCTATGATCTTCGAAATGGCGAAGGTCTCGATGTCGATTTCCCTGGCCATGAGCCCTGTTTCAATAAAAAACAGGTCGCGAAGATCGCTGCTTAGGTCATGAAGCCGGATCACCTCCTGGTAACTCATATCGAGAATGCTCTTGATCCTGTCATCCAGCTTGCCGGCCTTATTGCTTGTCACGATGGAAAGCGTCGTTTCCAGGGTGGAAAGTGGGGCGCGGAGGCGGTGAAGAATTGCCTCGATGAATTCATGCTTCAGGTCTTCGAATTCTTTGACTTTGGTGGCGTCTTCCAGCGCCAAAATAACGCCATCCTCGTTGTTTTGGCGTATCCGCTGGGCGCTTAGGTTGATGCGCTTGCCGTTGAGATCGAATACGAGCTTCTCTCGTTTGCAGGGATTGCCGCGAAACCACTCCCAGAAGACCGTGAATTCCGGACTCGGCACCTGCTGACCGAAATCGTCCGCAAGGGCATCGACGATCTCAATGGACAGCAGCTTCAAAGCCAGACCATTGTGCGAAACGATGCGCCAATTTGGACCCAATACAATAATGCCAATAGGCAGGGCTTCGAGAAATTCGTCGGATTTGCCGAAGGCGTTATCCATGGGTGTTCCCCTTTGGCAAGCATTCGCCAATAATGCTAATTAATTCATCAATGCGAAACGGTTTTGCCACGTAGTCGATGGCGCCCTTGGATAGGGCAAGGGTTTTGCCGTCTGAGTATTCTTTCGCCGTGAAAATGATAACAGGAATTTCACGGGTGGCTTGCTTCTGTTTCAGTTTGTCAAGCGCTTGCCAACCGTCCATGCCGGGCATCATGATGTCGAGCAGAATCAGATCGGGGTTGAATGATGCGGCTTTGGAAATTCCTTCCTTCGCATCCAGTGCCCCTTCCGGTGTGTAGCCGTTCAATTCAAGGGCAATCCTCGTGGACTTAACAAGAAGTTCTTCATCGTCAATGATGAGGATTTTGGGTCCTGCCATAAAGCCTCCAATTCCGTTTTATTACGATGCGCCCTTTTGCAGTTAGGCTAACGAATAGGAATTCGCAGCCAGACGGTTGTGCCTTTCCCTTCCGCGGAATCGATGCGAAACTCGCCGCCCAAAATATCAACCGACCGTTTAGCCACAAAGAGCCCCGTCCCCAATCCGCCTTGCTTGCGTGTTAGAGGATTTTCCCCCTGCATAAACCCACTAAGCAGAATTTCCGATTCGGATTTGGGAATACCCGGTCCTTCATCCGTAATCGCAATCATAAAGGACTTCTTACCCTCGGAGCTTTCCAGTGCCGTTGCCACGAGAACCTTTCCATCCTTCTTGTTGAATTTCACGGCATTGTCGAACAGGGCGCTTAGTGCAATGCCCAGGATTCTCGGATCGGTTTCGATGTTTGTGTCGCCCGCGTCATTTTGGAATTCGAAGGTGACGCCCTTATGAACGGTCCCGGCATGGAATTTTGCGATTGTCTGCTGAACAAACATGCCAAGGCAGACCCGGCTCTGCTCCATGTCAATTATCGACCCTGAAAGGCTGGCAACCTGAATCAGATTGTTTACCATGCTTTTTAGGCGTAAACCGGTTTGCTCCATGTCCTCCAGGGCTTCGCGAACCAGTTTTTCCATGTTGGAGCCAGTTCGCAGGACAGAGAAATAATTGGTAAGGATATTTACAGGCGTTCGCAATTCGTGGGAAACAACAGAAAGAAAGGAATTGCGCATGCGTTCGGCCCATACTTTTTCGGTCTGGTCTAAAAACAGGAGAATCCTTCCGACTGTTTGCCCGGTGCGGTTGCGCAAATCGGAAATTCGCACAAGCCAGTGTTTTGTTCCGCCCGATTCACAATCCACATTGATCAGGTTTCCTTCTTTGGAAAGCGCGGCTGTGCCTCGCAGAAGCGGCAATAGCTGGCCGGCCAAACATGAGTTGGCCAGCGATGTTTCTAAGTGTGTCCCGATCCTCTGGGAGAAATCAATGGAAAGAAGTTTTTCGGCCCTGGAATTCATTAGCATAATGTTTTCATCACCATCAACGGCAAGGAGACCCTCATCCATGCTGCTAATGATGGCATCAAGGCGTTCCTCGCGGTTTTCAATGATCTCGAAAGCCTGCTGCAATTTTTTGGTGTGGTCGGAAACTTCTGTTTCCAGAGAATGCAAATATCGGGCTTTCTCTTCTTTGGAAACGGCAAGATTTATGGCGCTCTCAACCCGCTTTTTCAGATCTTCCTTGTCGAAAGGCTTGGAGACGTAGCCGTATGCCCCCAGTTCCATTGATTTCTTTACGGCCTGAATATCATTGATGCCGGTCATCACGATTGCTTCATAATTATGCTTGGAGGTATCCAGTTCCGCAAGCAGTTCCAAGCCATCCATTCCCGGCAATGTGAGATTAATTAGGAACAGGTGGGGAGCATATTCGGGTACTTTGAGTAGCGCCTCCTTGCCGGAAGAAACGGTTTCGACTATGTATTCGGTTCCGGCAAGCGCCTCTATGATAGCGTTGCGCACGGACCTATCGTCATCCACGATCAAAATTCTGCACTCATTTCGTTGCATATAATGCTTCGAGAATTAGGCAATGGCTCTTTTGGGAAAAGACGAATACCAAGGGGTATATATAAATATTTATGCCCCAAATGATCAAGGCAAAGAGTTGCATGTGCTTGTATAGGGTTGCAAAAAGTATTATTATCTACATTATCAATGGGAATTCGAAGCATGAATGCCATGAAGATGATGACGGTGAAGGATGTTCAGTCCTATTTGAACGTGTGCGAAAGAACGGTTTTCAAGATGATCAAAAACAAGAGCATTCCCTGCCTCAAGGTTTGCGGTGTCTGGCGCTTCGAGAAAGCGAAGGTTGATGAATGGAAGGACAGGCAGTATTGTGAGAATGGTGTGTTGCCCGATTACGACAGCAAACTGAAAGTTCTGGTTGTAGATGATGATCCAACAATAGCCGAAATCGTAGGAGATTCCATCCTCAGCTATTTGGAGGACAATTCGGAAGTGCGGATTGCGCAAAATGGGGTGCAAGCTCTATTGGAGGTTGGAAAGCGCAAGCCAGACGTGATGATCTTGGATATTGAGATGCCGGACCTCAACGGAATCGAAGTTTGCCGCAGGCTAAAGGAGATTCCCGAGACAAGCGATATTTTCATAATTGCAATCACTGGCCATGAGCAAAAGGGGTATGAGGAACGGATCTTGGCGGCGGGCGCAAATAAATTTCTTTTGAAGCCGTTCGGCATTATGGTGGTTGTGGACCTCATAAAGCAGAGCATGACAAGATAGGTGCGCTTTCAGAAAGATTGGGGATGCCAAGGGCCATGCGGACCTTAGGCTTCATGACTTCCGCCATTGCTACACGAACCGCAAGCGGCGCGAAGGGCATGACCGCGAAGTTATCAAGGCCCAGCAGGGGCACCACACGAATTCAATGTTCGTGTGGTACAGCAAGGTAGATGAAGCGGAGATTCAGGAGTTGAATGGTTTTTCGAAGGGAAATTTAGACCTTCTCAAACCGGACCAGGAGAAGATCATTGGCAAGGCAAGAGAGGGCGGAATTTCTCTTGGGGCCGTTCAAGGGATGATCGGCAGAATGTGGCTGGTAGTCGCATGAACCGGAAACGGTTTGGCAATCTGGCTACGTGACCGGGCAGGGGTTCAGGTTGGCATTCTCTGTAGCCCCTTCTTCATGTGGCAGTAGCAGTGAAGCTAAATTAATCGGCAATATACCGCAAATGGCGCTGAAATGGAAAATGGGAAGATAAGAGTTTTGTCCATTGAGGATGATTTTTCGGTAAGGAATTTCATTCAGAGAATGCTTCCCAGGTCCATGGAGTTGGTGACTGCTGACCGGGTTAAAACAGGAATTCTGGAATTGGAGAAAGCTGCCGTAGAAGTCGTCCTTTTGGACCTCAATCTCCCCGATAGCGCGGGGATTGAGACTTTTAAAACTTTTCATAGCCATTTTCCAGATATTCCAATCATCATAATAACCTCTATGGAAGACGAGTGTTTGGCAGAAGAGATCGTTCTTCTTGGGGCGCAGGACTATTTGATAAAGATGGAATTTGACGAAAAGACGCTGAGCAAATCCATACGCTATGCCATCAGGCGAAAGGAGACAGAGCTTTCGGCAAAAGCAAGCGAAGAGCGGTTCCGGCAAATAGCGGAAAGCATCAGCGAAATATTTTGGCTTACAAATGCGGACAGGACGAAGATTCACTATGTAAGCCGGGCATATGAAGAGATTTGGAAGCAGAAGTGTGAAGAATTATATGAAAACCCGGAATCATGGATGCGCCTGATTCACCCGAAAGACCTAAATCGTGTTTCCTATTCTCTAAAAAATCAAACAGATGCCGCCTATGATGAACAGTACCGTATTGTGATCCCGGAAGGATCAATAAAATGGGTGCGGGACAGGTCGTATCCGGTGCAGGATACTCGCGGTAATCTTCAAATGGTCTCCATTACCACCGACATTACAAAATACAAAGCAACAAAGGAGCGCCTTAGGGCGCATGAGCAGCAATTGATCCAGGCCGATAAAATGGCAGCGCTCGGCACGCTTGTTTCTGGAGTAGCGCACGAAATCAACAATCCCAATTACTACATAATGCTGAATGCCCCGCTGCTCTTCGACGCATGGCAGGCTATTTCCTCAATTGTAGAAAAGCACTATCAGGAGAATGGGGATTTTCTAATTGGCAGCCTTCCATATTCGGAAATGCGCAAGAGTATTCCGGCTCTATTCAAGGGAATCATAGACGGCTCGAAGCGGATCAAGAATATTGTTGACGGTTTAAAGGATTATGCGCGGCAGGATATATCAGCCTTGTCGCAGGAGGTTGATATCAACTCTGTTGTTAAGTCCGCAATCACACTCGTGGAAAACAGAATAAGAGAGATGACCAGTCATTTTACGGTTGAATATGGCAAGAACATGCCGCCGGTAAAAGGAAATTTCCAGCGCCTGGAACAGGTTGTCGTCAATCTTCTTTTAAATTCATGCGAAGCGCTTGCAGATGTTGAACAGGAAATTGCTATCATAACAGATTATGATAAGGATATCGGAAGTATAAGAGTGATCGTCAAAGATGAAGGCGTCGGCATTGCCGAGGATTTGATTCCTCAAATTACGGACCCGTTCTTTACCACCAAACGTGATTCGGGTGGAACCGGACTTGGGCTTTCTGTTTCATCGGGTATTATTAAAGACCATGGAGGCTCGCTGAATTTCGAATCATTCCCCGGTGAGGGTACGAAGGTAACAATGACAATACCGATAGAGAGACCTTATGATTAATAAGTAAAATGGTCAAATCATGCTGAAGGAAAATTGTTGGGAAGTAGAAAAATATGGGCGGGAACCAGATGGAGCCAATGAAAATGAGTTGGGCATGTGTCCTGCAGCGGTCTATATTTATGCGGTAGGTTACATGGCGGTCAAGAAGAAGGCCGTGTATGCTGGGCACTGACCGGCACAATGTGCGGAGGCTAGATACAGGGGTCGTTCGGCGTCAAATGTGGTAATTGCAGCAAATGTTATTTTTGCAAACAGGTGGAAAGAGTGGAGGAAAAAGGTTTTAAGACGGCTGAGAACATAGAAAATATCAAGGGGGTATCCCCTTTGGTCATGTTAGTTCAATCAGTGGTGGAACTTGGGTCTTGCGCCACGAACGTGCTTGATGATCTTGGCGTATGGTGCATGTTCAACCTGGACGGCATTTTGAAGCAAGCGATGATAAAGCTTTCCGCGATGTTTCGAAGTTCTTTGGTTGAAGCGAAAGGCAAATTCGCCAAGATAGCAATCGAGGCGATCATGGATAGCAGCGTCGCGATGCGTTCCCAGCAGCTATTGTTTCAGCAATAAGGCAACACGGTGGACATGGGGCAGAAGACCGGATGCCAACTTTTCTTGCTTTTTCAGGTTTAGGACCTCGTGAAAGAAACTAAGCCGATTAAACCCTTTGTATCCCAGCCAAGAATCGGTAATCACCATGCTTCCAGGTTCGATTTTTCCCCGAATAGAAGAAGGCAAGCCCTGAGACGATGCATCCGGTATCTGTTTCATACGGATCCGCCCCGTTTTCTTTCCACCTCGTTGCGCGGCGATGACTACCAATGTGTTTCCCCCGGCGCATCGGCCGTGCAAACCTTCTTCCAAAGAGCCGATGTACATTTCATCAACCTCAATCTCGCCTTGCAGCCGTTCCCGCCCCGGCCGAATCATGGCTCTGTGCAATTTGCGAAGCCATGTCCAAGCCGTTTCATAGTTTCCAATGCCCAAAATTCGCTTCAGGCCCAGTGTGCGCGCACCATTCTTTTGGCTGGTGATCCACCAGATCGC
>CAYVZU010000053.1:0-25075 GCA_964455935.1 uncultured Fibrobacterota bacterium | reverse complement strand
CCGGCGGATCTCTACGCCAAAGTCGCTTACAGCAATCCGGGAAATACTCTGGACCTGGCTGTCATGCGCGCGGGAAAACGAAATGCGCTAAAGGCAAAACTGGCGGAACGCCCAAGCGAGAAGTAGGTCGATCGCGAGTCGTCAGTCGCCGTTGGAACGTTTTACATCCGGCGTTTCAGGTCTCACAACTCACAACTCCCGTCTTTATTTTATTTAGCCCTCTTCCCAGCAGCCGCGTAATATTCGTCGCGCGTCAACACCCGGCAGACAATGCTGGTGTCGCTCACCCCGCCCTTTACAGTCGTGGCCTCGACCTTGACCGTGCACAAGCCGGAACGATTCCACCAGTTGCCGTATGAGAATTCAAGCCCAACGGGAATCTGAGCACCCAACCATTGTTTGGTGTCGTCGTCCCCGGAATTGAGAAAAACCCTTTGTAGGCTGTCGGTCGGATCTGCGGGAGCATCAACCTGGATATTTATGCTCTTGGGGACTGGCGAGGCTTGCGTAATCGCATCCGGTGCATTGGGAATGCCTTCAAGAGAGTCAACGGAAACAAACAAGGAGGGACCCGGCTGGAGGATTGTGAGAATGACAACAAGGGGCAAGGGACTGTTTACCGCATTCGATACGACTATGGTAACCAAAGCCGTATGGGTACCGACGGGCACCCCGGAGATCGCAGCTGCATTGCTGATTTGCTGTGCATTCCCGGACCCGCTTGCCGATGCTTGAAGCCAATTCGGAGTGCCAGCTGTATACTGGATAATGTAGGTTGCGTTATTCAGCGTTCCGGCGCCGGAATTGGATAAAGCAAGAGTTGCTGGAGGCGGCGAAGCAAGACCCATATCCGCTGTGAATCGGAGTGTGTCTACGCTTAGGGTAGCCGTAACGCGGAGAACGGAAAGGATCACCGCGTATTTGAGCGGGCTGTTGGCTGCACCAGCTACAGTTACAGTCACTATCGCGGAATAAGTACCCTCCAAAAGACCAACCATCGAAATGGTATTGGTGATCTGCTGCGCATTCCCGGCTCCTGTGGGGACAGCCTGGAGCCATCCTGCTGCAATGGCGCCGTATTGGATGGAGCAAACAGGTTGGCTCAGGACGCCGCCTCCCGAATTAACCAGGTCTACAGCCACCGGCTGTGGCGTAGATCCTAGCTCTACCGTGACCTGGAGCGTATCATGGCCAAGGCTTGCGGCCGGCTGAGGCTCGGTGGCGTTTTTGCAGCCTGCCAGTAAAGCCGAGACCACAAGAATTCCGGTCATCAAGGGGCGAAAAAGGCTCATGGGTTCTCCTCTATATGGTTGATTCTTCAATATAGTCATTGAATAGCAAACATCTCCTGATATTGCCGACCTCAATTCGTGCCCGCCATGAGTAATTGCCGGACGAAACGGTCCGGCCCCGGTTGTCGCGGCCGTCCCATTCAACCTTAAATATTCAGAACGCAGGGGCAGACATCATTCACATTCGGGTAGAAGTTCGGACTGCATTCATGAACAAAGCCAAAGTTTCCGCTTGGATGTGTGTCTTCACACCAATCCGTGCAACCATATCGCAACGCTGTTGCGTTGCCGGAATCGCCGTTGTGCCCGCCGTGAATGAGGCCAGACCGGTCGAAGGCAGCGTGGGGAGTTTAACCCATTTCGTCCGGTATAGGCCGGGCCCGGAAATATCATAACTGGTCGTGCTTGTGCAAGCGGGAAATCCCTGGGCAACACCGCGCAGTATGCACTTGGCCGGGAGTTGTAGTAGTTTTTAGCGTAATGGGAAACGGCAGATCTCAATTCGGGCAGGCGCGGGGCCTTCCACAAGGCCTGCTGAGCCTGTGTATTGCTTGCCTGATTGCCGGAGCAATCTGCATCCGTGCGGAAACCGCCCATCCGGCGCCAGCGGCAACGGTGATTGAGTGGGGAACCTTTTCCCCGAAGTCAATTCAAGAGATTCTTCAAGAATCAAAACAAGCCCCATTGGCCAATCGAATGGTTTCCATTTCCAGGCACTTTCTTGGCATACCATACCAGGCCAACACTCTCATTGGCGGCGCCACGGTTCCCGAAAAGCTGGTCCTTAACCTTGCAGGAATGGATTGCTTCACGTTTCTTGACTATGTTGTCGCTCTGGCAACGGCCTCTGGAATCGATAGTCTGCCTCAGCATCTTTGCCGGATCCGGTACAAATCAGGCATTGTCGCCTATACCGAGCGAAACCATTTTCTCACGCAATGGGTCGAGAATAATTCCCATCTTTTTGGGACGCAACAGCGCTCCGGTGGAATTTACCGGACAAAGCATCTCAACCAAAAGAGCGAAGAGTCGCTGTGGCTGGAGGGCTTGCCGGTTCTTGCGCGGGAAATCAATTTTGTACCTCGCGACAGCCTTGGTTTGGAATTTTATGGCACGCTGCAATCGGGCGATATCCTGGGCTTTTACACGGGCCTGGCCGGCCTCGACGTGACGCACGTGGGCCTTGTTGTGCTGGAAAAAGGCAAACCGATGCTTCGACACGCCTCTTCGCGTCGAAAAAAGGTGGTCGATGAGGACCTTGTCTCATATCTTGCAGAGAACAAGAAGCCGGATGGCATAATTGTGATAAGGCCCAGGTGAGCAGGCTATTATCCCTTCTCGGTGGAAAAGCCCGGAATCGGCACCCAGACCGGAGATTGCGTACCAGTCGTCGATCGACAACTGAGAACTAAGAACCGCGAACTCCCCTAATGGCTGAACGCACCACCCCCATTTTCACCGTATCCGAAATCACCGCCTCTGTCAAGCACTTGATCGAATCGAGCCTGGCCCCGTGCTGGATCGAAGGCGAGATCTCGAATTGGAACCAGCACAGCTCCGGACACTGCTATTTCTCGCTGAAAGACCAGAATTGTCAGATCCGCGCGGTCCTATGGAAAACCTACCGGCCCAATCTGCAATTCAAGCCGGAAGACGGAATGAAAATCCTCGCCTACGGTGCCCTGAAGGTTTATGAAAAAGCCGGCAACTACCAGATCAATGTATTCACGCTGAAACCGTCGGGGTTGGGCGCGGCGCAACTCGCCTTTGAGCAGCTCAAGAAGAAGCTTCAGGCCGAAGGATTGTTTGCGGCCGAGCGCAAAAGACCGCTGCCCCCCGCTATCACCGCCGTGGGAATTGTAACCTCGCCCACCGGCGCCGCCGTGCGCGATATCATTAACATCCTCCGGCGCCGGGCGCCCGCCACGCGCATCGTCCTCAATCCTGTTCCGGTGCAAGGCGACGGAGCGGCCGAAGCCATCGCCCGTGCCATCGGCGAGTTCAATCTTTACGGCAAAGTGGACGTGCTCATCGTGGGCCGGGGCGGGGGCTCGGCCGAGGATCTGGCATCCTTTAATACGGAGATCGTAGCCAGGGCTATTGCCGGCTCACAAATCCCGGTGATTTCGGCGGTCGGCCACGAGATCGATTTCACTATTGCCGATTTCGTGGCTGATGTACGCGCGCCAACGCCCTCGGCCGCCGCGGAAATCGCGGTGACTGATCATGCGCAGCAGACCGAAGCCCTCTGCAAACTGATCGACCGGTTCGAATTTGCCTGGTCCGCGTGTTTCGGCAGGATTAGGGAACGGTTGGGATATCTGCAATCGGCGCTGAAGGCCCATTCGCCGCAAGACCAATTGTTTCAAGCCGCGCAGCGGCTCGATGAACTGGACCGGAACCTGCATCTGCTGATGCGCCATCGGATCGACCTGTCCGGGGGTGATTTTGGACGAATTGTGGCCAAACTCGAAGCGTTAAGTCCGCTGGCCACCTTTGTGCGCGGATACAGCATTGCCCGAGACGCGGAAACCCGAAAAGTCATTCGATCCGTCTCCGATGCGGCGCCGGGGCACCTGATCGAGACGCTGCTCAAAGATGGAAGCATCGTGAGCAAAGTGAACAGGATAAACGGGAGTAGGGATTAGGGAGTGGCGCGGCGGACGCGAGCTGGGCGTATTCCCTTTCTTGATTCGATGCTCCCTTCTCCAGGCTCCCGTCACCCGTCTCTTTTCCCTCCCGGCCTGTTCCCGGAATATTATTTTATTTGCCTTATGAATGACGGAACCGTCAAGCCCGAAAAGAAATTCGAGCCCAGCTTTCGCAAGCTCGAACGCATTGTTGCCCGGCTCGAGTCGGACACTTTGGAACTGGAAGAATCCCTCAAGCTCTATGAAGAAGGCGTAGGCCTGTCCCGCATCTGTTCGAAGATCCTGGAAGAAGCCGAGAAGAAGGTGCAGAAACTCACGCGTAATGAAAAGGGCGAACTGTCCACGGAAGACCTGGACCTGCCCGATTTGCAGGGGAAACCGGAATCGTGAGCCGGCTTCAGGACTATCTGTCGGCCACGCAGCAGGCCGTCAACTCCGCCCTGGAGCGCTATCTTCCGGCCGAAACGACCTATCCCGAGAACATTCATCGTTCCATGCGTTATAGCGTCCTGGCCGGCGGAAAGCGGATCCGGCCGGCGCTGGCCATGGCCGCCTTTGAGTTGTGTGGCGGTATCCCAGGCGACGAGCGAATTCTGGCCGCAGGTTGCGCCATCGAGATGCTCCATGCCTTCTCGTTGATTCACGACGACCTCCCATGCATGGATGATGACGACTTTCGGCGCGGCAAGCCCACAAACCACAGGGTCTTTGGCGAAGCCATCGCGGTACTGGGCGGGGACGCGCTCTGCATTTATGCTTTTGAACTCCTGGCCCGCACCGGAGACTGCCGGATCGTTACGGAGATCAGCAAATCGCTGGGCACCGACGGCATGATCGCCGGCCAAGTCGTGGATATCGAGTCGGAAGGATCGAAAGTGGGCCGTGACGTTCTGGAATATATTCATACTCGGAAAACCGGCGCCTTCATCCGCGCCTCGGTACGAACGGGCGCCATGCTGGCCGGTGGCGGTGAGGAAGACCTGGCCGCGCTGACGGTGTATGGCGACCGCATTGGCCTGGCCTTTCAGGTGGCCGATGACATTCTGGATGTGGTCAGCACAACCGAGCAGATCGGCAAGGATGCCGGCAGCGACCAGGCCCGCGGCAAAATCACATACCCGGCCCTTTGGGGGCTCGATGAATCGCGGCGCATCGCGCGCGATCTGGCCCGCGAGGCCAAAGACGCGCTGTTGCGGTTCGAAGACCGGGCCGGTCTGCTGATCGAGACGGCGGACTTCATCGTCGAAAGGCTGAACTAGTGGCTCTGCTCGAATCGCTCAACTCCCCGGCCGACCTGCGCCGGCTCAAACCGACGGAGCTGATCCCGCTGGCCAAAGAGATCCGGGAGCGGATCTTGGCCGTGATCAGCGAATCGGGCGGTCACCTGGCCCCAAGCCTGGGAGCCGTGGAGCTGGCCACCGCGCTTCATTACGTGTACGATACCCCCCGCGACAAGATTGTCTGGGATGTGGGCCACCAGGCCTACGCGCACAAAATCCTGACATGCCGCAACGACCGCTTCCACACCATTCGCCAGCACGGGGGGCTTTCGGGTTTTCCGCGCATCGAGGAAAGCGAATACGACTGTTTCAGCGTGGGCCACGCCTCGACCTCCATTTCAAGCGCACTTGGAATGGCCGTCGCGCGCGACTTAAGGAAAGAAAATTATCACGTGGTCGCCGTTATCGGCGACGGCTCAATGACCGGCGGCCTGGCCTACGAGGGCCTTAACAACGCCGGGGCCCGCAAAACCAACTTAACCGTGATCCTCAACGACAACAGCATGTCGATCTCGCGCAACGTAGGCGCCATCTCGCAATACCTGACGAGGGTCATCGTCGATCCGCGCTACAACAAGCTCAAGAAAGATCTGTGGGAATTGACAGGCCGGCTCTCGATGGTGGGAAGCGGAATCCGTAAGATCGTTAAGAGTATCGATGAAAGCATCAAGCATCTGGTCATTCCCGGCAAGTTATTCGAGGACCTGGGATTCCGGTATTTCGGCCTGATCGACGGCCATAACCTCAACCAGCTCATCGACGTTCTGCGCAATGCGCGCGCCGGCGTGTCAGGGCCGGTGCTGATTCACATCCAGACCAAAAAGGGAAAGGGGTGTGAATTCGCCGAGCAGGATGCGACCCGGTTTCACGGGATCGGCAGCTTCGAGCGCAGTTCGGGAAAAGTGCAGAAACACCCCGGCTCGAAGCCCACGTTTACCGAGGTTTTTTCCCAGGCCATGGTGGACCTGGGCCGGACGCAACCCGAACTGGCGGCTGTCACAGCGGCCATGCCCGACGGTACTGGGCTAAAGGCCTTTGGCGAAGCTTTTCCCGACCGGCTCTTCGATGTGGGAATCGCCGAATCGCATGCCGTGACATTTGCGGCCGGAATGGCCACCCGGGGAATCCGACCGGTGGTCGCCATCTATTCCACCTTTTTGCAGCGGTCATTCGACCAGATCATCCATGACGTGGCCCTGAGCCGGTTCCCGGTGATTTTTTGCCTGGATCGCGCGGGCCTTGTGGGCGATGACGGGCCCACCCACCACGGGTATTTCGATCTCTCCTATCTGCGCCTGATTCCGCATATGGTCGTCATGGCGCCCAAGGACGAAGCCGAGCTTTGCCATATGCTTCAAACCGCGGTGGAATACAAAGACGGCCCGGTCTGCATCCGCTATCCCCGCGGCGCCGGCTTCGGCGTCGATCTGCCGTCCGCCTTCACGGCGCTTCCCCTCGGAGAGCCCGAGGTCCTGACCGCAGGCGGGGACGTGACGATTTTCGCGATCGGCGATCTTGTGAATTCGGCCCTGCAGGCGGCGGACCGTCTTGCCCAAGAGCACCAAATCAAGGCAGGGGTGGTGAATGCGCGATTTGCCAAGCCGCTTGGAGAGGGATTCGACCGGATCCTGGCCGAATCGAAGAACGTGGTGACCGTCGAAAGCAATACCGTTGTGGGTGGATTCGGCAGCGCAATTTGCGAAAGAGTCCAGGCCCTGGGTCTTGCATCACGGGTTCTAAACCTGGGCTATCCCGACCGCTTCGTCGAGCATGGCACCAAGTCGCTCCTTCTGGACGAATTGGGCCTTTCGCCTTACAAGATGGCCGCCGGCATCAGCGCCTGGCTGAAGAAATGGCCCGTAAAGGCCTAAAGCCAGCCCTCTTCATACCCGGTCTCATACATAGCCACGACATTCTCGGCCCTGCCACAACCTGGATGTTGTGGCAGGGCCCCAGAATGTACCCGCCTCCGGCGCCCAAAACGCGCAGGTTGGAAGAACCAAAGAAGAATCCGTCGGATCACCCCAACTGAACTTCCAGCACCCGTGGAATCCCCGCCAGATCCGGATGGAACGCAATTGTCCGCCACTTTCCAGCCGCCTGGAAGATTTCCCCAATTGCATCCTTCTGACCAAATCCGATTTCAGCAACCAGCCAGCCCCCTGGCTTGAGCACCTCAGGCGCTTTCCGTGCGAACAGCCGGTAATAGTCGAGCCCGTCGGCCCCGCCGTCGAGCGCTTCGGCAGGTTCGAACCGGACCTCGGGCTGCAAACCGGGGATTCCATTGGCGGGAATATAGGGCGGGTTGGACACGATCAGGTCAAAGCATCCAAGCGAGGAGTCCAATTGAGATGAGCGCGTCCACGTCAGTCGATTGAGATCGGCTTTGTTGCGTTCGGCATTCTTTCGTGCATAGGCCAGGGCCGTATCCGAACGCTCCAGCCCGACCACTTCCGCGTATTCCACCTCGTTGACCAGACTGACAGCGATGCAGCCCGATCCGGCTCCGAAATCGAGTATGCGACGCCCGCCGGATTCGTGGATTCGCCGGATCGCCACATCCACGACAATCTCGGTCTCGGGCCGGGGAATCAAGACCCCCTCCCCCGCCTCGAACTCACCGTTTCGGAAGTAGGCGATTCCGGTCACATACTGGAGCGGAACCCGCTGTCCGCGCCTGCGGACCATTTCGCGAAAACGATTGAGTTCCGCCTCGCCCAAGGGACGGTCGAACTGGAGGTAGAGCTGAATTCGTTTGACCCCCAGCAGGCGGCACAACAGCAACTCGGCATTGAGACGGGGCGACTCAATGCCCTTCTCCTTAAAGTAGCCGCCGGTCTTTTCGAGAATCGACAGAAGCGTTTCAGGCATGGGTTACCCCAATAAACCGCTGAACATCTGTAGGGATACCGCATGCCATGTCCCTACAAGAATGAGGTTACGATGGAGGCTCATAAATGGAATTCGGGTGGGATGTGGAGTGGTGCCCGTACCGGTTTAGTCTACGCCTGAATCTTCTCCGCCGTATCCGCGACCGCCAGTTGATCGAAAAGCTGGTCGAGATCGCCTTCGATCACGCGGTCGAGATTGTATAGGGTCAAGCCGATCCGGTGGTCGGTGACGCGGTTCTGCGGAAAGTTGTAGGTGCGAATTTTGTCCGAGCGGTCCCCCGAGCCGACCATGTTCTTGCGGGTGGCCGCCTCTTTGGCCTGCTGTTCGCGCATCTTGGCTTCAAGGAGGCGCGACTTGAGAATCTTCATCGCCTTCTGGCGGTTTTTGTGTTGGCTCTTCTCGTCCTGCATCGAGACCACGACCCCGGTAGGTATGTGGGTGATGCGCACGGCGGTCTCGACTTTGTTGACATTCTGGCCGCCATGCCCTCCGGCGCGAAACGTATCGATGCGAAGATCCTCGTCGCGAACGTCGATTTCCACGTCCTCGGCCTCGCGCATCACCGCGACCGTTGCGGCGGAGGTGTGAATGCGGCCCTGGGCCTCGGTTTCGGGGACGCGCTGCACGCGGTGGACCCCGGCTTCATACTTGAGCCGGCCGTACACATTGGGTCCCGAGAGGAGGAAAACAATCTCCTTCATGCCGCCGATTCCCGTGGGACTGGCGCTCATGGTCTCGACCTTCCAGCCTTCGCGCTCGGCATAGCGTGAATACATGCGGTACAACTCGGCCGCGAAAAGAGCGGCTTCGTCCCCGCCGGTTCCGGAGCGGATCTCCAGAATCGCGTTTTTTTCGTCACCGGGATCGCGCGGAATAAGAAGGGCCATGACCTTCTGTTCGAGATTCGGCTTCTCCTGTTCGATCTGCTTTATCTCCTCCTGCGCCAACTCCAGCAGATCGCGATCGCTTTCGGTTTCCAAAACGTGCCGCGCTTCCTTCTCGTGCTCGATCATTGTCCGGTACTGAATCAGTGTGGGCGCTTTTTTTGCGAGGTCCGCGTGCTCTTTGCGCAATTCCTGGTACTCTTTTGCGTTCGAAAGGCAAGCCGGGTCCATGAGTTTGGATTCAAGCTCTTCCAGGCGTTTTTCAATGGCGCCAATTTTATCGAGAATCATTGTTTCTTACCGGCAAAGTATAATCGGCCCTTCACGACTCGCCAGGCATGACTCACGGCTTCTTTTCACACCACGGCCTTAAGCGCCGAGAAAGCGACTTCCAGCTGCTTGTCGTCCGGCGGGCGCGTGGTGATGCGCTGCAGCCACAACCCCGGCTGAATGAGGGCCGAAACCAGCGGATTCCGTTTGCCCCGGTCCGAGGCCTTAAGAAGCTCGTACGAAACGCCCGAGACAAAAGGGATCAGCAGCACATGAACCAGAAAGCGGTGCAGAATCGTTGGGTACGGGCCAAACGCCAGCGCGTAGGCACCGTCCACAATGCCAAATAGGAAAATGCAGACCAGGGCCACGATCAGCAGGAAACTGGTGCCGCAGCGCGGATGTTGAGTCGTGTAGCCGGCCGCATTCTCCGCCGTGAGCTCCTGGCCGGATTCGTAGGTGAAAATGGCCTTGTGTTCGGCCCCGTGATACTCGAAAATGCGCTGAATGTCCTTCCACTGGGATATGGCCCACAGATACCCGAGGAAAATGGAAATTCGGAAAACGCCCGCGATCAGGTTGAACAGAAAAGGATTTTGGGGTTTTTGGATGAACGAAGAGATGAGCAGCGGGAGATACATGAAAAGAGCCAGGCCAATGCCCAACGAAGCGACAATGGTCAGGCCGCTTACGACCGAGTCTTTCAATGTCTTCGGCTGAATTGTGGCGTGGCCCTTTTCATCCTGCATGGCAACATCCGCCGAGAAATTCAACGCCCGCAGCCCAAGGCTTAGCGACTCGGCCAGCGCCGCGAATCCACGCAGCACCGGCGGGGCCAGCCATTTCTTTCTCTTGGACAATGCGATGTAGGGTTCGCGATGGCAGACGATCTCGCCGTTTTTGCGGCGAACAGCCATTGAAAACGACTGCTTGCCCCGCATCATGACGCCTTCGATAATGGCCTGGCCCCCCACCGTGGGATGGGAAGCCAGAAGGGAATGCAACCAAAGCAACGGGGAGCGTCTCATGCGGTTTTCTCCTTGAGCACATCCGCTTTGCGGGGGTAGCGGCCGCAGCAGCGAATCTCGGGACAATAGCCAAGGCTTTCGCACCGGGGTTGCAGCAGCGAGCCCAGGAAAGGGTCAAGCTTCGTAACCGCGCCGTTGACGGCCCGAAACAGCGCGCGGATCTCCCATTGGGCATTCGTGCAAAGCCGCAAGGCGCAAATATGGATCAGTTCGCGAAGATTCACGCTCATGACCAGGTGTGTGACGGCGGCATTGGGCAGAAGAAACCGCGCGTCCTCGTTGGGAATTCCCTTTGCGGTAAAGCGGCCGTACAAGGAATAAAGCGAGTCCATGGCGCGGTTGAATTCGTTCCGCAGCTCCGCAACGGCGGCGATGGATGGGGGCAGAACATACTCGGGCCGCGATGAACGTACATAGCGCTGGCTCTGCTGGCTGAAGCTGGCCACGCGATGGCGCACTAGTTGGTGCGAGCAGGCCCGCGAGATCCCGCTAAGGGCAAAGACAAAGCCGGCGTGTTCCAGCACGGAATGATGTCCGGCTTCCAGCGTCTTGCGGATCAGCGTCTCCATCTTCGCCCTGTCGGGCTTCGATCTCCAGATCGCCTGGGGAGTTTCGCTGGAATAGCACGTGCGGGCCGCGGCATAAATGGCCCGCAAAGGGCTTGCGGTGTGATCCAAAATGCGAACGTTGATTTTCATTTCAGCCCTCAGTGTTCAGTCATCCGCTTCCAAGCGTCAGGCCCAATTCTGGCGTTCGGCCAGCAGTATAAAAGGCCGATGTACCGAGCGCATCTCAAAAAGAATGCCGTCGCGCCAAAGCCCGCGCGAAGCAGGCTCGCTCGCCCATCGGCTTTCCACCCGCCAGGCAAAATTCTTGAGATGCGCTCGATAAAAAAAAGGTGGACGCGGCAAAACGCCTGTCCACCTCCAAAATCCGAAAGAAAAAGCTACTTCTTCTCTTCGGCCGGGACCGCCTTCTTCTTGGCGCCCGTTGCGATTTCTTTACCCTTATACTTCGCCTTGAACCGTTCCACGCGGCCGGCGGTATCCATCAGCTTCTGCTTGCCCGTATAAAACGGGTGGCAGTTTGAGCAGACTTCAACGGTTCCGCCCTTGTTCGTCGAGTAGGTCTCGATCGTATTACCGCAGGTACAGGTATAGATAATCGGCTGATACTTTGGGTGAATGCCTCTTTTCAAGGGACCCTCCTTAATAGCCTGAAGAAGATAACATTTAGAGCCTTGCGGAGGCAATTCCTTGTCCCGGCAAATGCCGGAAGCCGAATTGGTAAATAGGAGTTTGTAGTTTGTAAATAGTAGTTCATGACCGGATCTGAATCAGTTCGTGGATCGAGTCATGGTGCTTTCTCCGAAACTACAAACTACAATCTACCAACTATTATTTCTTAACTGCTCATCCTTGAATCCACGTATTTCCATAAGATGGTCCACGCCTTTGCGCATTTTCATCGGACACATGGCCTAGTACGCCTGTTCGCCTTGAATGCCCGCCAGAAAGCCTCGGATCGACCGCAACTGGTCCTCGGACGAATCCAGCAGCAGCGTAGTGGCCCCTTCCGCGCCAAAGACCCCGCCGGAAGCAATGTGGATTACCTGGATCCCAAACAGAACTTGCATGGCTTCAATTTCCGTGACAATTTTGCCCTGAGTCGGAAAGAGACCCAAAGGGCCATTCCTCTCCAGGCCCAGATTCATTTTACGCCAGGTTTCCCCAATATCGTGAGCCACCAGCTTCTCCAGGCCGACCGGGATGATGAGCTGCACTCCTTTGGCCGTAATGGGACCGATCACGCCGCCGATTGTGCCGCCCTTGGGGTCACTCAGCACAATACCCGCAACCCCTTTTTCGTAGTTGAGGGCGTTTGCGCCTTTGATGAA
Organism: uncultured Fibrobacterota bacterium; assembly: GCA_964455935.1. Lineage (GTDB taxonomy): Bacteria > Fibrobacterota > CAYVZU01 > CAYVZU01 > CAYVZU01 > CAYVZU01. The sequence goes on along the minus strand of CAYVZU010000053.1, from coordinate 12,881 downwards.
CACATCGGACGGACCCATCTCATGCACGATCTCGAATTTGTTCTTGTCGCTGACCGCCTCACCCTTGCGTAAAATCAAATCCGGAAGCCGGGGCGGCAGATTCAGGGCCTTTGCGGTAGGCCCGGCCGGCCGGTAGTGTCCTGTCAGAAAACCGCGCTTCTCGATAGCCGAGCCCAAAATTTCCTCGGCAACATAAGCATTGGTACTGCCGGTTGACACGACGAGGATGCCCTTTGTCCGAGCCGTTCTGACTTCCGGCAGCACAGCCACGGCCTTGGCAATCAGTCGTTTGGATTGAGCAACCGTCAACGTTACGGTCTCGATCATAATGACTCCCATGAGTTGACAGGACACCAGGATCTTGATCCTGCGAATCTCCTGTCGAATCCTGTAATCCCGTCGAACTCTTGTTTCATTCTTCCTGAAGCGCCTTGACCTCGACGTTGGCCTGCCGCAGACGGTGCGAAACCCCGTGCGCCAGCCGCTCAAAGAAAAGCCGGGCCGCTTCGGCATGACCGGCCGTGGCTTTATCAAAGGCGCTTCGCGACAGCACAAACAGCGAAACCGGCCCGTCGGTGACGGCATTGGCCGATCGCAGGCCGCGGTCAAGAAATGACATTTCCCCAAAAAATGCGCCACGGGCAAAGGAGGCCACGGGAAAATTGACCCCGCTGGCAAGGGGCAGCATGATTCGCACAGTGCCCGAGCGGATAATGAACATTTCCTCCCCGGATTGGCCCGCGCGAAAAAGAAGAGCGTCGTGGGGATAGTTTTTCTCCAGAATGGCCGAATAGATGGTCTGCCGCGCTTCGTCCGGGAAATGAGAGAATAGCTCAAGCTGTGTCAGATCGAGTTTGTCTTCACCGGAGAGTTTGTCCGTCTCTTTCTCCCGCAGAAGCGCATCCTCGGTCCACTCGATGGCCGAATCGCGGTCGTTGAAGAAAAGCAAATTGGCCGCCTCGGCCAGCCCCAAATGGCCCAGGTACCTGCGAACGTTCTGGCCCGAAGGCAGGCTTTGGGGAACCGAGGCAAGGACAAGCACCCCGGACTGCTCTTCCATCCGCGCGCGGAGCTGCTTGAGCCGGTTGACCGCCGTGAAGTCGATGGACTGGACCCGTTTCATATCGAGCACCAGAAACCGGCAGGCCGCCAGATGCGGATCCAGCTCGGTCATGAACTTGTCCATGGTCCCGAAAAAGAGCTGGCCCTGCAGCTCGGCCACCACCCGTTCGCCGCCCGACTGTTCCAGCATGTTCTGCTGCGATTGGGTCCGGATCTTTTTGGAAAACATCTTGCCGCCGGTCAACAGGCGCCGGATCACCGGGGTGCGCACCTGCTGGCGAACGAACAGGAAAATGGAGAAGGCGATTCCCACGCCGGCAGCGGCAATCAGACTCTTGCTGACCGCGGCGACGACGACAGCCAGGATCACCGCGAAATCGAACCGGGTGGAACGATGCTTGAGAAGGGAAAGGCTCTTTGTATCCAGCATGCGCATGGCGACCACCAGCAGAATGCCCGCAAGGCTCGCCACGGGGATCCAGGCCAGAAACCGGGCGGCCAGCACCAACACGAATAGCGAGGAAATCCCCATGACCACGCCCGAGCGGAAGGATCGGCCCCCGCTTGTGGAGTTGACGAGTGAAGCGCCCATGGTTCCCGCCCCCGGGATCCCTCCCAGAAGGCCGGCCACAAAGTTCGATATTCCCTGGCCGACCAGTTCGCGGTTGGACTGGTGCCGGGTGCTTGAAATCGCGTCGAGCACCACGCAGGTCTTGAGGGTGTCGACGGACAGAAGGACCGCCAGGGTAATCAGCGGCACCCAAAGCGTATTGATCATGGAGAGTTGAATGCTCGGCATTTGTAAAAATTGCGCCTTGGTGGAAACAGCCAAACCGGAAAGCGAGGCCGAAATAGGCCCAATGATAAACGGATTTCCCTGAATGTTTCGCAGGGCAGGATCGATCAGGGCCAACACGCCGTAGGAAGTGATTCCCGCAGCCAGGGCGACAATGGCCGCCGGCACTTTTTTGATAATGCGCGGCGCCAAAAGCATGGTTGCGATGGTGATTCCGCCCATAGCCATGCTCTGCCACTGCCACAGGCCGGGGGCGAGAATCCCGCGGCCAAGGGTGGTTTCCTTGGCAAGCCCCAGGAATTTTGGGAGCTGGCCCAGGAAGATGAGAATGCCCACTCCGCTCAGGTATCCGGTTACGACCGGGTAGGGAATGTATTTAATGAAGGCGCCGCCGCCCAGCCTCCCGGTAACAAACTGAAGTAAGCCTGCCCCCGCAGCCACAATCGCGAGATAGAGGGGGACCTGTTCCGGCAACAGGTTGCCTTTGGCCAAAAGATCGGCCACGAATACCGATAGCACAGCCGCGGCAGGAGCACACGGCGCCGAGATCAGCCGCGCGGTCCGTCCAATGAAGGGAGCAATAAGTCCCAGGACAATGGTGCCCACTACGCCCGCCACAGCCGCCCTGCCCGAATACCCGGACCCCAGCGGCCCGTAAATGATCAGGCCAAACGCGATGGCCGAAGGCAGGGCCACCATCATGGCGGCCACGCCGCCGAAAATCTCGCCGCCAAGGCTAGCTGCCCTGGTTTTGCTTCCCTGCTTCGCTGTCATGGAGGTGAATATAAATTGTGAATCCAGCAGGATGGCATGGGCCGGCAACGAGATTTTGATTGCCTCCAGCCAAGGGATAAGGATATTAAGGAAGAGCACGCAAAACCCAAGCAGGCCTAAAATCAGGCGGGCCCAATGATCATGGACAACTCACCCACACCTCTTGACGCTGCGCGACGGCTCTACGAAGAGGAGGACGTGTTTTCCCATTTTGCCGACCCGGACCGCAATATCGACGAGGGGCAGCCGGAAGTATGCTTACAGGAACTCGATCTCCTGCGGCGGCATACCCGGACCGGCGCCCACGTGCTTGTTTTGGGATGTGCAGGCGGCCAGGAGTCCTTTGCCCTGCTTCGCAAAGGTTATCGTGTAACCGGCCTTGACATTGTCCCCGGTTTCATCGCCGCCGCCAGAAAGCACGCCAAAGAGAAGGGATTTACGGGGCAAGCGCGGTTTGAAGTTGTTGTTCGCCCTGCGTGGCCCATGATTAAAGATCAATCCGTCGATGCTGTTGCGATGTTTGCAAATTTCATCTCCGTGGCCGGGACATGCAAAGAAGTCCGCAAGACACTGTTTTTGGAATCCAGGCGCGTGCTGAAAGCCGGAGGCGTACTGATAGCAACAGGCCACGACGGCAGCCATCCTGTTTTCCGGCATGGCGGCCCATCGCGTCCGCAGGAGTGTGCTGCCGCAAATGAACTGAAGAAAAGATGGGGACTCACAAACGAAGCCGGGGTTGTTGTGCGCGACGAACACCCGTGCAGCGGCGGCCCGGCGAAGACCATTACCGCCATCTATAAGGTTATCCCAAAACAACTATGGGCCGAGATTGAAGAATGCGGATTGAGAGTGGTCGAGGTAAAAATGGACCGGGAAATTGAGACAGACTGCCCTTCCGTGAATATTGTGGCCGTGAATGACCTTCCTTAGCGGCCGGCCCCCAAAAGGGTCAGGACCAAATAAAATCGTAAAGATCCGCCCCCAGAAATTGTATTTTTGAAAGTCGCGATTTCAAACCTGGAAGGAACCCAAAAATGGCCATGACCAGCGTCAGTAACATCAAGAAGAAGAACGTCATCGATTACAAAGGCGAGCCCCATCTGGTGATTGAATGCATGATCCGCACGCCGCCGAATAACGCCGCCTATTGCCAGATGGAGCTGCGCGGCCTTAAAACAGACCGCACGTTTCCGGTGCGATGCAATGTGGGGCAGCAGTTCGACGTTCTCAACAAAGAAAACCGCACCATCCAATTTTCCTACGAAGACCGCGGAGTGTATTACTTCATCGATCAGACCACGTACGATACCTACGAAGTCGATCGCCAAAAAATCGCCGACGTGATCGATTTTCTAGTGGCAAACCAAAATTACGAGGCCATGTTCGTGGAGGATAATTTTACGCTGATCGAATTGCCCGCCAGCGTCGTCATGCAGGTTACGGATGCGCCGGATGGATTGCGCGGTGATACCGGCGGCAATGCCACCAAAATCGTCAAACTCGAGACCGACTTGGAAGTCAAGGTACCGCTCTTCATCAAGAAAGATGAAATGATTCGAATCAGTACGGAGGACAAGTCCTACCAGGGCCGCGCATGAGAAAACCGGCCTGTTTATCCCCAATGCGGCGTTGCAGGAATTCCAACCAATGCTCATGATTGAGTTTGTCGAAGAAACCGCGAATGTCCGCATTTGAGAACCCAGTTCACCTTGTGATCGCTGATCGCCGTCGCCAGGGCGTCCAGCCCCTGGTGTGGACTGCGACCGGTCGGCGGCCATCGCTAAAGCCGCAAAAATCGACTTCGTAGATATGGTTTAGAACCGTCACCCTTGCCTGCGCGGGCAGCGCACCATCGCGATCCCCAATTCACCGAGTTTATATTTGCACCATGTCCGTTGCCGTGATCATCCCTGCCGCAGGGACAGGAAGCCGAATGCAATCGCCGGTCGAGAAGCAGTTTATGCCTCTGGGCGGCGAGCCGCTTCTGGTCCGAACGATTCGGGTTTTTGACTCGCATCCCGGCATACACACAATCCATCTGGCTCTTTCGGCCGGCCGCCTGGCCGATGCGCGCACGGTATTTTCTCCATTTGGGTTTGGCAAACTTGCGGGCTTTGTCGAAGGCGGAGCCGAGCGGGGCCTTTCGGTGCGCAACGCCTTCAAGGCGCTTGCCCCTGAAACGGCAATAGTCCTGGTCCACGATTCGGTGCGGCCGTTTGTGACCGCTCCGCAAGTGGACGAGGTGATCCAAGCAGCGCGGAATCATGGCGCCGCGTCCCTGGCCGTTCCTGTCAGCAACACAATAAAGCGCGCACGGGAGGAGCTGGCCTTTGAGACCGTGGATCGCCGCGATCTGTGGAGCATCCAAACACCCCAGGCGTTTCAATACGAACTGCTGAATCGCGCGCTGCAACGGGCCGCCCGGGATCATGATTTTGGCACCGATGAATGCTATATTGTCGAGAAACTCGGCCATTCCATAAAGCTCGTGCAAGGGTCGGAGTTCAACATTAAAATCACGCGGCCCGAGGACTTTCGAATGGCGGAGTTGCTCCTCAACGAGAAAAACCCCGTGCGAATTGGAACCGGATACGATGCCCACCGGCTGGTCGAGGGACGCAAACTGGTTTTGGGCGGCGTCGAGTTTGCGCACCCCAAAGGGCTTCTGGGGCATTCCGATGCCGATGTTCTCTGCCATGCCATTGGCGATGCCATTTTGGGCGCCATGGGCGAGGGCGACCTGGGCAAATGGTTTCCCGATTCGGATGAGCGCTTCAAAGGCATATCGAGCCTGAAGCTGCTGGCGGAGATTCGAAAGATTGCCGAAGGCAGGGGCCTTCGGATTGGAAATGTCGATGCCACAATTCTGGCGCAGAAGCCGCGACTATCCGCGTTCTTCGGCCAGATGCGAAGCAATATCGCGGAAGCGCTCGCGATCGAGCCTGCCGGCGTCTCGGTTAAAGCAACAACAACGGAAGGTCTGGGCTTTGAGGGCAAAGAAGAGGGCATGTCGGCACAGGCCGTTGTAGCCCTTTTTGCGAAGTAGTCATGGCCCCGGAAAAAATCTTCAAAGACCTCCGCTATTTCGAAGTCCCGCAGGCAACGGAAGAAGCCATTCGGGTCTACAAGAAAAGAGTGGATGGCGACCCCAAAAATCCGGCCTCGTTCTACAGGCTGGGTCGCGCCTATCAAGCCAAGGGGCGAAAACTCTCCGCTTACAACGCATACAAGAACGCTCTCCAGCTCAAGCCGGATTTTCACCCCGCCCGCTATGCGATTGCCAACATTTACGCCAGTATTGGAAAGCTCAACCTAGCTGTAAAGGAATACATTCGAATTCTGCGAACGAACCCGGACGTCCTTGAAGCTCTATTCAACCTGGGGCTCTGCTATGAGAAGGGCAAGCACTTCGCCAAGGCCAAGGCGACCTGGGAAGCTTACCTGGCGCAGGAAACCGACAAAAGCTGGCGCGAAGAAGCGCAGAAGCATTTGGACCTCTGCCGCGAGAAGCCATAGGATCATCCCAGGAACCAATGCCGCCTGTCAGTCATTCTCCGAAAACCAAAGTCTCCTATGCCCGCGTTAATTTCCGATACTTAATCCGGTGCGGGATTTCGGCGGCCTTCGCACCCAGACGCATTTTGCGGTTCTCTTCGTAATCGGAGTAATTGCCTTCAAACCAATACACCTGGCTCTCGCCTTCAAACGCCAGAATGTGAGTGGCAATACGGTCCAGGAACCAACGATCATGGCTGATCACTACCGCGCAGCCCCCAAAATTCTCCAGCGCCTCTTCCAATGCGCGAAGCGTATTCACATCCAAATCGTTGGTGGGTTCGTCCAATAAAATGACGTTGGCGCCTTCCTTCAGCATTTTGGCCAGATGCACGCGGTTGCGTTCGCCGCCCGAAAGCATCCCGACTTTTTTCTGCTGGTCGGTTCCGGCAAAATTAAAACGCGACACATAAGCACGCGAATTGATCTGCCGTTTCCCCACCTGCATCAGGTCGACCCCGCCGGAAATTTCTTCCCAAATTGTCTTCTCCGGGTCCAGAACGCGGTCCTGCTCCACATAGGCAATCTTCGCCGTCTCGCCAATACGGAAAGTTCCACTGTCCGGCTTCTCGTTGCCGATAATCATCTTGAACAGCGTGGTCTTTCCCGCGCCGTTAGGGCCGATCACGCCCACAATTCCGCCGGGCGGAAGTGAGAAGTTCATGTTTTCCATGAGCAGAGCCTCGCCAAAGCCCTTGCTCACGTTTTCGGCTTGTATCACCACGTTTCCAAGCCGCGGGCCCGCGGGAATAAAAATCTCCAATTCCTGTTCTTTGGCCGCATTTTCCGTGCTCAACAGTTTTTCGTAAGCGCTCACACGCGCCTTGGCTTTTGCGTGCCTGCCCTTGGGCGACATGCGAATCCATTCCAGTTCCCGTTGCAGTGTCTTTTGTCTGGCCGATTCCGATTTTTCCTCATTGGCCAGGCGCAACCGCTTCTGTTCGAGCCATGAGGAATAATTTCCCTTGTAGGGTATTCCCTCGCCGCGGAAGAGTTCCAGAATCCATCCCGCCACGTTATCGAGAAAGTAGCGGTCGTGCGTTACGGCGATCACGGTTCCTTCGTATTCGCGCAGGTGGTGTTCCAGCCAGGCAACGGATTCGGCATCGAGGTGGTTGGTGGGCTCATCCAGCAGCAGAATACTTGGTTTCTGCAGCAGCAGGCGGCATAACGCAACACGTCGTTTTTCGCCGCCCGACAGGATTCCGCATTTGGTCTCCGCCGGAGGGCAGCGCAGCGCGTCCGAGGCAAGGCTCAGCCTGCTTTCAATGTCCCAGGCATTACGGGCGTCGAGTTGCTCTTGCACCTCGCTTTGGCGTTCCAGCAAGGCATTCATCTGATCGTCGCTTAAGGGTTCGGAAAACTTCGCGTTGATCTTCTCGAATTCCTTTAACAATTCGAATGTTTCGGCAGCGCCTTCGCCCACGATCTCACGTACTGTTTTCTCGGGATCAAGAGCGGGTTCCTGCGGCAGGTAGCCGATGGTGTATCCAGGAGAAATCGTGGTCTGGCCGTGATGGTCGGTGTCGATTTGGGCCAGAATGCGCAACAACGTGCTCTTGCCCGAGCCGTTGAGGCCCAATACGCCGATTTTGGCTCCGTAGAAATAGGAGAGATAGATGTCTTTCAAAACGCATTTCTGGCCGTAATGCTTGCTGACCCCGATCATGGAGTAAATGATTTTTTCGTCCGGCGGCTTTGTCGCCATGGTGTGCCTCCAAAGGTTCACGGATAAAGGAAAGGGTAATCTACTTTAATGTGGAAAGCCGTTGCCATGGCAGCGCAAAAACCCAAGGCCCATCTCTTTATGGCCCTTCGGCTTATTGACTCTTTTCATACAACATCACGATACCCCTGATGTTGCACTCCAAATTGAACTATGGTTCCTGACCCGTTCCTGACCCGCTGATTGACAGGGGCCGAAGGCAGAATATATACTTGTGTAAAGAATTTGAGCATCTATTATTGCCGTTTGTTCGATCTGGAAGGGGTGATTTTAAGTTTTATGAACGGAGTCATCATAAGGCCAGGCGAGCCCTTTGAAAAGGCTTTGAAAAGATTCACAAAGACATGTGAAAAAGCGGGTATTCTTTCGGATCTCAAGAAAATTCAGCATTACGAAAAACCCAGCGAAAAGAAGAAACGCAAGCTGAACCAGGCGCGACGCAAGGCGGAAAAAGACGCAATTCGCGCGACAATGGGTTCCTGACGCGGCTCTAAGCAAAGTTTGAAACAAGGGCCTTGCTTTTTCATGAGCAAGGCCTTTCTTTTTTATATCTGCACGAAAAAGGAGGGCGCATGCTCCGCCAGAAGATTCAGGATGATATGAAAAGCGCCATGAAAGCCCAGGAAAAGGACCGGCTCTTGGCCTTGCGAAACATTTGGAACGCAATTCGAAACAAGGAAATCGACGCCAAGCACGACTTAAGCGATGACGAGATCATCGGAATCCTGAACACGCTGGCCAAACAGCGTCGTGATTCAATTGACCAATTCCGGGCGGGCAAGCGGGAAGATCTGGTCGCCAAAGAGGAAAAAGAGCTCTCGATCCTTCAGGGATATCTTCCCCAGCAACTCTCCAAAGAGGAACTGGCGGCCATAATCAAGGAGGCGATTGCCGAAGCAAGCGCGGCCGGCCTTGCCAACGCGGGCCTGGTCATGAAAGCCGTGATGCCAAAGGTCAAGGGTAGGGCCGACGGGAAACTGGTCAGCCAGCTCGTAAACGAGAGCCTGCCAAAACCATAGCGACTCAGTGGCCCACTTGGGCTTTTTTGCATGCGCGCTACTCTCGTCTTGCCTCTGCTGATTGGTCTTCTCGTCGGGTGCGGCCCCAAGCACGCGGAGGACTGGCCTTCGGTTGTCCCCCGGGACTCGCTTCTAATTTCTCCGCGACCCGGACAGGTGCTCACCACTTTGCTTGGCCCTCTGCCCGAGAGTTCATCCTCTGCAACCAAATTTTCCATGGCGCAAGGCCCGGATTCCCTGATCCTATTTTTCCTGGCGTATCCCTCTCGCCAAGGCACTGTAGCTTCTTTTCAGGAATGGCTGCAGGTTGCAGATCGGTGGCCCCATCGATCGTACCCCAAGGGAATCGGCAGCCGGGCCGTTGAATTCAAGGCCGACCGCAGCTGGATTATATTCTACGAAAACAAAGCCGTGTTTGGAGTTGGACACCCACAACTTGAGCAATGTCAACAGATTGCACGTAGTTGGGCCGACACCAAGTAGCCCCCTTCTGGATTCACTAAATCAGACAAAGTGGGGCGGTTGATCCTTCATTCTGTCAAGGCTCTTGCGAAGCAAATAAAACAGTGGTATATTAAGTATGATGTGATGTGATGGTATTATGAAGACAAACATACTTTCCTACGAACCAATCCACCAGAAACTCTTTGACGAGTATCGCGAAGCCATTGTGGCAAAAACCCTTATGCCAGGTGCGCGGATTCATTCGCTTAGCGAAATCCAGAAGAAGCATCGCGTCTCACGCGAAACCGCAAAACTCGTTCTTCGGCGTCTTAAGGCTCAGGGCTATATTGTCCAGCGCAGGGGTAAAGGTTCGTTTGTGGCAGGCGTGGACAAGCGAAGAAAAGCCTGGCTCGTGGTACTGCCTTTCTATTCAGCCCAATACGAGGAGCTGCTCCAGCAATTGGCCCGGAAAGCCGCTGAGGCCGGACGCGAGCTTTCCCATATTCTGGATCACAATCGCTGGGATGAGGAGATCCGTGTCGTGGGTTCGGCCATCCGCGAAGGATACGAGGCCGTTATTGTCATTCCCACGCTTGACGAAGCCAGAACCGCGCCGTTCTATGCCCGACTGTCGCCGGGCGAGACATTTGTGGCGCTCATCGATCATACGCTGACCGGTTCCTATTTCCCGTATGTCATCCAGAGCTACGATCTTGGCATTCAACGGGGCATGCAGCACCTGATCGACCTGGGCTGCCGCAGAATCGCTCTGGTCAAGAACAGCCTCTGGTCGAGAGACAACCGGCTGCAGAACTTAATTGAGGAAACCTTTGGCGAAATCGCGGCCGGTCTGGGCAGCAAAGACGCTCTTGTTTTTGAAGGTCCTTCGAACTTTTCACGCGAACAGATCGATTCCCGCCGCATCGACGGTATTTTCTGCCTGGATGACGCGGACGCCATTCGCCTCATAGGACGGCTGCGGGCGGAGGGGATCCGGTTTCCTGAAGATATCCGGCTGGTGAGTTACGGCAATACCGAGCTGGCCCGCTATTTCACGCCTGCCATTACATCCGTAGACCCGCACAACGAAGCCATGGCCCTGCAGGCCGCGGAAATCCTGGCCCGGCACCTGCGGGGAGAAGACACAAAGCTGCTCCAATTCGTTGTTCAGCCTGACATCGTCGTCCGCACTACCTGAATTTTTCTTTACGGGAGCCTTCTATGAAATACCGCGAACTCGCCTACGCCGATGCCGCCGAGTTGATCTTTGGCCGATCCAAACACCCGCTGCGAACGCGCCGCGGCCTGGTTATTGGCGGAGGCAAAGTCCACCCGGAATTGAATTTCACTCTTCCGCCCATGCTGATCGCGGAAAACACCTTTCCCGAAATCCGCAAAATGTACGGCGAAATTGTCCGTGATGCCTGCCAGCGTGCCGTGGAGCTGGAGCTGGAAGGATTCGTAATCGAGTTCGAAACACTAATCGAGATGACGACCAATCCGCGCTATGCCATTGAACTGACTTCGATTATGGAAAGCGTTCTGGACGAGTATTATCAGAAGAATGGATTGGCCACGGCCATTCGCATCACGCCCAACGACACGCGGGAGATGGTCCGGCCGCCGGTACTGCGCACGGGCGATCTCCTGGAAAAAATGCTTTCCACTTTCGAGGGATGCGCCCGGGCAGGAGCCGAATTCCTCTCGATCGAGTCCACGGGCGGCAAGGAGATTCATGACGACGCGTTGATGAACTGCGATCTGGAACAGGTGCTTTTCGCCCTGGGAATTCTGGGCGTGCGCGATATGGACTTCCTCTGGAAGCGAATCTGCGGCATTGCGCAAAAGACCGGTACCATTGCCGCGGGCGACACGGCCTGCGGGTTCGGCAACACGGCCATGGTGCTGGCCGAACGGAAATTCATTCCCAAGGTGTTTTCCGCGGTTGTGCGGGCTGCAAGCGCGGTGCGAAGCTTGGTCGCCTACGAGGTCGGCGCCGTGGGTCCGGGTAAGGACTGCGGGTACGAGAACATATACCTGAAAGCCATCACCGGTTACCCCATGTCCATGGAAGGCAAAGCGGCGGCCTGCGCCCACCTTAGCCCTGTGGGAAATATCGCCGAAGCCACCTGCGATCTCTGGTCTAACGAATCCGTTCAAAATGTGAAGCTGCTGGGCGCCATGGCGCCCACAGTATCGCTGGAGCAGCTGGCCTATGACTGCCGTCTTATGAACGAGGCCGGAAAGGGGCGTCATGCGGAAATGCTGCGCGACTGGCTGGTGCGCTCGGATGCCGGGCTTGATCCCCAGGCATACATTCTCTCGCCCGAGAGCGCGATTCGGGTCTCCCGGGCAATCGTAAAGGCGCCCAATCACTATTCGGCAAGCATCGCGGCGGCAAAAACTGCGATTGAGATCTTGAAAGAAGCAAGTGCAAAAGGCGATCTTCGCCTTGATCCGCGGGAGACCCCATGGCTTGAAACAATGTCCACGGTGGTTGAAGAAATGCCGGACAGGGAGGAAACTTTTATCGAGCAAATCCTTCCTTCCACCGATCAATCCAAATACAGGCCCGAGGAATACGCAATAGCTTAGCCGGTTAAAAAAAAGAGAAACGGTAGAGCGTTTCTCAGGAAGGATCACCCCGCATGCGCCGCTTGCAGGGGAGCAATGCCGGAATTCCTTCTTGCGATACGCTCTTAAACAAAGGAGGCCCCATGGCGAACCTGCAGGAAATCCGCGACAACCTGATGAAGGGAAAAGCTCCAATTGTGAAAGAGCTGGTGCAAAAGGCGCTTGATGAAAAAGTACCGGTTGGGACCATTCTCAATGAAGGTCTGATCGAGGCCATGGGAGTCATTGGCAATCGTTTCCGCAAAAACGAAATCTACGTGCCCGAAGTGCTGATTGCGGCCCGGGCCATGAAGGCGGGAATGGAGCTTCTAAAGCCGCTGCTTGCCCAGTCCGGCATTCAGCCCGTAGGCACGGTTGTTTTGGGCACGGTCAAAGGCGATCTGCACGATATCGGCAAGAACCTTGTGGGCATGATGCTTGAAGGAGCCGGTTTCAAAGTTGTGGATGCCGGAATCGACGTTTCGCCCGACAAGTTCGTGGACACAGCGAAATCGAGCAATGCGGGTGTCATCGCCATGTCGGCCTTGCTGACAACCACCATGCCAATGATGAAGAATGTGGTCGAGGCACTGACGTTGGCCGGACTCAAGGGAAAAATAAGGACGATGATCGGCGGCGCGCCCGTGACCCAGAGCTATGCCGACGAGATCGGCGCGGACGGGTACGGCAAAGACGCGTCCTCCGCAGTAACGGTTGCCAAGCAGTTGCTGGGCATTGCCTGAACTTCGATTTGACTCTGAGTTTTGAAGGGGCGGTCCGGCTGGGTTGCCCCTTCTTTTTTCCTGCTTCGTTCTGAAGTTGAGCTCGATAACAAAACTAGCCCAAGTCCGACAGTAAGAACTTTTTTCAGCTAAAAAATGGCGAAGCTGTT
>CAYVZU010000052.1:0-25508 GCA_964455935.1 uncultured Fibrobacterota bacterium | reverse complement strand
CAGGGTATGAAATACACCCTTTTCTTAGTGTCCACCAAATCGGGGAAGGCTCAAAGTGCGCTGGCAGCGGATAAGGCCAACCGGATTCGGTTGGCGCGCTACCAAAGGGAGGGTTTGAAAATATCCGATTTGGGCCGCAGGTTTGCGAAGTCCAACGGAGGGTATAATCTGGAACAGGTCTACAGCCATCATGACAATGCAGGCAAGAACTATTATCTGCTGCTACAAGTCGCCCACATCCTCAATCAACTCATCGAAAAGGGGCAGCCTGCAAAATATATCCGGCAAGCCTGCGGAAGCATCAAGAATATCGGCCGGCTCTTGATGGAGAGCATCCGGAAGCACCCATATCCGCCCAAATATGAAGCCTTGTTCCAAAAAATCTTCCAGATCCGGCTCAATACCTCCTGAATCTCCCCGTGTTCCGGTTACTCCCTCCAAATACGCTTGGCCTTCTGACGCAAGTAAGACCAGGCTACGCCCCTGGACCCGCCTGCCCTGAAAGTGCAAGGGCGTGACCTAAATCGTCCAAACCGGCACAGGGCGGTCTGCAGGGCTGTGCGCTGACATCTTTTCTTGTTTACCGAAGATTGTGGAATAGATATTTAGGCTTTCAACAAAGAGGTGGCCATGAAGGTCGAATACGTTAACCCCTTTCTCGCTTCCACGAAGAACACGTTCGAGACTATGATGCAGACCAAGATCGAGGCCGGGCCCCTGCAAATCAAAAAGCAGCCATTTCCCACCTATGACGTCTCGGGCATTATCGGGATTTCGGGCGGGGCTGTGGGGTCGATTTCCATCAGTTTCCCTCGGGTAACCGCGCTGAAAGTCGTTTCGAAATTCATTGGCCAGGAAATTAAAATTATTGGCCCCGAAGTCACAGACGCGGTGGGTGAACTGGCCAATATCATCGCCGGCAGCGCCAAAAGGGACTTGGGCGGACTCAATATTGCCATTTCGCTGCCCAGCGTGATTATCGGCAAGAGCCATCGGCTTTCAGGCCCCAGCGATGCCCAGAACCTGGTGGTCCCCTTCAATTGCGAACTTGGCGATTTTGCCGTGGAAATCAGCCTCAAGACGCCGTGACCAAACCCGCAGCCTGCGCAATGCGGGAAGAGGGAACGTGAACAGCTACGGCGTTGAAAAAGGCTTTTACTACATTGTGAAGGATGCCGGCAATTTCGAAGTTGAGGACCTTCCCCACATCAAGAAAGCGGCCGAAAGCGGGCTGACTACCGGCCACTAATTCCTTGTCTTCGGTCTCTCGGAGTGCCGCTCAATGAGCTCCAGCGGCCTTGGACTGATTTCGAATCTCCACAAAAATTGCGTTCGGCGGGGCGGCAAAGTGCTCCTGCTCAAAACGATCGCTGAAGTTCGCAATGTGATCGCTTGCTCCCGGCTGGCCCTTTAAATCGAGATCCACCAGACCGAAGACGATTTGGAGATGGTGCTCATCTGAAAAAACGGCCAAATCTTGACTGTCCGCAAGCCCCATCGTATTTTTTTTCTCCTGATGCGGGCTGTATATTTGAAAATCCGGCATCATTGGGGGTACCCGGGTGCAAGGGCGGTTCTTACTGAGGTCCCGTCCCCAAATATAGAAACATATCCAGGAGGTGAACGGACATGAGCGAAGCCTCAAATAATGTCGTCGTTCAAGTGAGCCATCTTTCTAAGCGCTACGGCAACGTGCATGCCGTGCGCGACATTTCTTTCAATGTCCACAAGGGTGAGGTCCTGGGTTTTCTGGGTCCCAATGGGGCCGGAAAGACCACGACCATGAAAATGCTCACCTGCTTTATCCCGGCCGATGAAGGTAATGTCAGGGTTTCCGGGTTCGATGTCCGCGAGAACTCGCTGGAGGTGCGAAAGCGCATCGGCTATTTGCCCGAAAGCGCGCCGCTATATCACGACATGGGCGTGATCGAATACCTTCAGTTTGTCTGCGAAATGCGCGGAATCGAAAAAGCCGCCGGAGCCCGGCGGATCGGCGAACTGGTGGACCTGTGCGGCCTTAGCTCCATGGGCAACAGGGTTATCGGGCACCTGTCCAAGGGATACCGACAGCGAGTGGGCCTGGCCCAGACACTGCTCCACGACCCCGACATTCTGATCATGGACGAGCCCACGGTGGGTTTGGACCCCAACCAGATTGTTGAAATCAGGCAATTGATCAAACGCATCGGACGCGAGAAGACCGTCGTGCTTTCGACCCACATTCTGCCCGAGGTCGAGGCGACCTGCGATCGGGTCATTATCATCAACAACGGAACTTTGGTGGCCGACGGGACCACGCAGGAACTGATCGGCAAGTCCTCCAACTCGGCCGACAAGATTCTCTGCAAAATCCGCGGCGATGCGCAGTCCATCGAACGCAAGCTGGGTGAAATCGGCGGCGTCGAAACCGTACGCAAGACCGGGGAAGGAATCAACCAACTGCAGCATTTCCAACTTACCATGAACGCCGGCGCCGATCCCAGCGAAGATATCTTTTACGCTGTGTCGCGCAACGGATGGAGTCTCACCGAGCTGCGGCGCGAAGGCGTACGGCTGGAGGACGTGTTTGCCCAGCTCACGCAGAAGGAGGAGCAAGCATGAATGCGGTCCTTACATTATCCAAAAAAGAGTTGAAGGGCTATTTTAATTCGCCCATCGCCTATATCTTTATCACAGTGTATGTCGGCCTCACGAACTGGCTTTTTTTCATGAGCGCCTTTGTGATCAATCAGGCCGATATGCGCAGCTACTTCAGCTTGCTGCCCTGGATTTTCCTGTTTTTCGTCCCGGCCATCACCATGCGCATGTGGGCCGAAGAGAAAAAGATGGGCACCATCGAACTGCTGCTGACCTGGCCGGTAAAGGACGGGGAAGTGGTCGCGGGCAAGTTTCTGGCGGCCCTCTCCTTTCTCACCATTACCGTTCTCTGCTCGATTACGGTGCCGGTCACGCTGGCGATTCTGGGCAACCCGGAGGCCGGACCGCTGGTGGCCAGCTACCTGGGCGCGCTGCTCATGGGCGCGGCGTATCTCTCGATTGGGCTCTTCATTTCGAGTCTTACCGAGAACCAGATCGTGGCCTTCATCGTGGCCGTGGCCGTATCCTTTCTGGCCTTCATTGTGGGCGAAAGTTTCGTGACCGCCCGGCTGCCGGCCCTGCTGGCGCCCCTGGCCGAATACCTGGGCATTGGGACGCACTTCGACTCCATCAGCCGCGGCGTCATCGACAGCCGCGATATCATCTACTACGTTTCGATCATCGGATTCTTTCTATTTTTGAATGTCCGATCGATCGCGAGCCGCAACTGGAAGTGAGGTGACCGACATGCAAATCAAATCGACATTTCAATCCCGCGCCGTCCAATACGGGATTTACTCGACGCTGTTTATCGTGGTGATTTTGGGCGCCATGGCCCTGGTCAACTATGGATCGAACAAATGGTTCATGCGCCTCGACTTGACCGAGGGCAAGGAATACACCGTTTCCCAGGCCACAAAAAAAACGCTTCGGGGCCTTGACGACATCGTCAACATCAAAGTCTTCTTCTCGAAAAAGCTGCCCTCCCAGATGATTCCCACGACCAAGAAGGTCAAGGACATCCTCAACGAGTACCAGGCCTATGCCAAAGGCAATCTGCGCATCACCTATCTCGACCCGGCCGACGATCCTAAAATCGAGCAGGAAGCCAGCGCCCTGGGCATTCAGGCCGTGCAGATGGATGCCATCGAAAAGGACCAGCGCCAGATCATCAAAGGCTACCTTGGCATTGCGATCCAGTACGCCGACAAAAAGGAACTGCTGCCCCTTGTGACCGAGGTGCAGGACCTCGAATACAATCTCACCAGCGCCATCAAGAAACTCACGCGCGCCGAAGAGCCGCGCATTGGGTTGCTGAGCGGCTATGGAACGCAGGCCCTCGATACGGTGGCCACGCAGGCACGCGATCAGCTCAAGCGGCAATACAGCGTGGTCGATGTGGCCCTTAAAGAAGGCGAAAAGATCGATACGGGCCTCAAGGGCCTTGTCCTTCTGGGTCCCGAGAACCTTACGGAGCGCGCCAAATTCGAGATCGACCAGTATGTGATGTCCGGCGGAAAACTACTGGCCTTTGTGGATGGTGTCTCGATTATGGCGCAATACGGCCTTAACGGCCAGACCCGCAATCATAATATGAACGATCTGCTGGGCCACTACGGCGCGCGCATCAGTCAGAACCTGGTGCTCGATGTCTCGTGCGCTCTGGCCTCGTTTCAGACGCAAATGGGCGGCGGATTCATGAGCTATTTCACCACCCCCTATCCGCTCTGGCCCAAGATCCATGACCAATATCTCGACCAGGAAAACCCGGTTGTCAACCGCATGGCCGGCCTTACGCTTCCGTGGTCGAGCTGCGTGGATCTGACCCTTGACGCGGCGGACACGACAAAGAAAATCAAATCCACGGTTCTGCTGCGATCCACCAAGGCGGCCTGGACCATGCAGGAGCCGTTTAACCTCGATCCGCAGAAGCAGTTTAACACGGCCGAAGGTCTGAAAAAATCCCAAAACCTGGCTGTTGTGCTTTCGGGTCAATTCGCCAGTTTCTACAAGGGCAAGGCCATTCCCAAGTTCAAGAAAGAAATCGTGGACAATGGCGCCCCAAAGCAGGTCGATACGCTGGCGCCGGAAGACGCGGGCCGGGCCATTGTGGAGCAAAGCCCCGACACCCGCATCCTGGTCATGGGAAACTCGCGGTTTATCACCGATCAATTCGTTCAGCAGACCGGAGGCATCAACGGCGCTTTCCTCATGAACCTGGTGGATTGGATGGTGCAGGACGACGACCTCATCACCATTCGGTCGCGCAAGGTCGTGGACCGGCCGCTAAAGACCACAACGCCGGCCGCGCGCGCCGCCATCAAGTGGGTCAACGTGGTGGTGATGCCGGTCCTCGTCATCGGCTTCGGCTTGGTGCGCATGGGGATCCGCCGCAAGAAACGTGAAAGCGTCAAACAAGGAGCAGCGCAATGAAGATGAAGCAACTACTGGCCAGCCTGATCGTCCTGGTTGCGGTTGTTGCCGTAATTGTGGTCTCGAACCAGGTGTCCAAACGCAAGCCCGCCAAAGAGGAACTGCTCTTCTTTCCGGGCCTGAAGGCCGAACAGATCGCCTCGCTGACAGTCACCGAAGGCGCAACCAGCTCCGCGATCAGCAAAACGGGCGGCCGCTGGGTGATTCCGGGCCTGGCCAATTACAGGGCCGACACAGCCAAAGTGAACGCCGCCATTAAGGGACTTTTGGAGCTGGAGCGCGGGGACCTGATGTCGGCCAATGTCTCCAAGCAGAAATCGTTTGAGGTGGATAGCTCTTCGGGCCGGCGTATTACCGCAAAATCGGCCGACGGCAAGGTCCTCCTCGATTTCCGCGTGGGCAAAACCGGCGCGGACTGGCGAAGCTATTTTGTGCGCGAGCAGGCCCTGAGTAAGGTCTATGTTTCGCCCAATATCGTGAAGTGGAATTACTTCACCACCGATAAAGAGTGGAAAGACCGCGGTGTGCTGGAATTTGCCAAGACCAACGTCACCGGAATCAAGGTCGACCACGACACGGTGCACCTGGCGCTCAAGAAGGACGCCAAGGGCTGGTCATTTGCAGCCCCGGCCGGCGCTAAGGCCGATTCGGGCAAGGTGGGCGCATTCATCCAATACCTGGCCGACCTGAAGACCGACGAATGGGCCGACCCGGCGGTGGATACGCTGAAAGATGCATTCAAAAAGCCCGAAGCCTCGGTGACCCTCACGCAGGGCGACGGAAGCGAAAAAACGGTAACACTCGGCAAAAAAGCGGGCTACTACTATCTTTCAAGTGTCACGGGCGATTCCACCATCTATAAGCTGGCGGAATACCGGCTCAACGATGTCAGAAAACAGCGCAAGGATTTCGAGCCCGATCCTGTTAAGCCAGACAGCACCGCACAACCAGCCGTGGGCCCACAGCCGAAATAATTCGACCGTTCATCATTTTGGAGACGTTGCGCGCAACGTCTTTCATCGAACGAAACAGGGGAATCGAAAGATTCCCCTGTCTTATTTTATTTGAGCAACTCAGTAGAATTCAACCACCCCTCGCTTCGCCCATAAAAAGCGCCAAAGGCTATCAAGACGGCTGTGAATCCGGGTTAAAACGACGATGGTTTACGCGCCGCTTAGCGCCGCCGCTTAGGGACGGACCTTTATAACTTTATTTATAATTTGGCGAAACATGAATTATCTTGGAGCATGCCTCGAAAAGCGCGCATATTTCTACCTGGGAGTTTCTATCATGTAATGGCCAGGGGCATCGAAGGCCGCGATGTTTTCGTTGATGAAGAAGACCGCACAAAATTCCTTGAGTTCCTCCGCGAAAACCTGAAAAAGAGCGGCTGCGCATGTCATGCCTGGACCTTAATGTCCAATCATTACCATTTGCTGATCCAGACAGCCGAGCGTCCCCTTTGCGATCTGATGCGGCCACTTAATACCCGCTATGCCCTATATCATGCGCGAAAACATGGTCGGCGCGGATACCTGTTTCAGGACCGGTTTAAGTCAATTACAACACAGGATCAATATTACGTAAAGGAAATCATACGCTACGTTCACCTTAACCCCTTGCGCGCCGGAATCTGCGATAGCCTTGAGGTCCTGGATGCATACCCCTGGAGCAGTCACGCGGTGATTATGAGCAACCGCAACTGCGATTTTATGGATTCTTGGATTGTTTTGCGCAGGTTTGGCAGGGACCGGAAGACGGCGACTTTCAATTACTGGGAGTTCATCGCATCAGGGGTGGGCATGGCCGAAGATACCCTGATAAAGACGATACGAATGGCAAATGCCGGCAGGAAAGATATGTTCGATCCGGGATGCTGGGTGATCGGAGATCCCGAATTTGTGAAGGCCGCCCTGGCCGCGGATAAAACCAACCGGATCAGGCTTGCCCGGTACAGAGTTGAAGGCGTTTTGCTTGATTCGCTTGCCGGTAACTTCTGCAAAGTCTCCGGGATCACCAAAGAACAACTGCAGCGGCGCAGCCGAGGCTCGCATTTGGCAGCATTGCGGCATGTGTTTGCCCACCTTTGCCGCCGGGAGTACGGGTTCCCCGTAAACAAGATTGGAGAATATCTGGGTGTCGGCGGCTCCCCTGCGACCCTGAGCATCGCCGCCGGCGATGAACTCGCAAAGAAGAAGCCATTCGTAAATATAGTTTTAAAGGTCCGTCCCTAGACGCGATAGACGCGGTATTCAGGTTAAAGGCTCAGCGGACCGTAAGGCTGCTGGTATGGCCTTTGCAATCGAATAATACCCGCCTCTTGTCCATTGCCCCATTTCACTCAAATCTCTCCGATCTGTATGCGGCTTGCCATTGTCAATCAGCCTTGGAATACCATTGTGCCGGGCTCAATCACCGGATCAATTGCGGTCTGGAGTGACCGTGTCGCGGCCCGGCTTGGCGCAAGGCACCAGGTGGTCAACGTCGGTGCCAGAAAAGGGAGCGAACTGCCTGGAAAGGGAAGCGCGGTTGAATACAGGTTGCATTCCACGCGCTTTGATGAAAAGCTCCTGCGAGCCATTGCCCGATCCCGATTAAGGAAAATTCTTCCAGGCCCGCTGTACGCCTCGCGGATTTACTATGCATTGTATGGCTTGCAGACGGCCCTGGCGTTACGAGGATTGCGATGCGACATTGTCCATCTTCATAATCTCACCCAGTTTGTGCCGATCATACACTTCTTCAATCCGACAGCACGCATTGTTTTGCACATGCACTGCGAATGGCTTACCGAATTGCCAAAAGCGCTTGTCCGGAAACGGTTGGCGCTGGTCGATTTTGTGGCGGGATGCAGTGGGTTCGTAGTTCAAGGAATTCGAGATCAATTTCCGGAAATAGCGGAAAACGCGGGCATCATCTACAACGGGGCCGATCCGGTTTCCATTCGCCAAAGCCCTGCAAATGAGAGTTTCTCTCTTCTCTACACGGGCCGGGTCTCCCCGGAAAAAGGACTGCATGTTCTGATCGAGGCGTTTCGGGACATTTATGCGCGGAAAAATGATGCCAGACTGGTTATTGCAGGCCCGGAAGCGGTTCCTTCCGCGGACATTGCGACAACTTGGTCTGCCGGACCGGAGCTTGAGAAAATCCGGCCCTTCTTTGGCGGAGGCTACCTCAAACATTTAATGGAAATGAGCCAGGGACTTCCGGTGGAATTCCGCGGGGCTGTTCTTCACGACCAGCTGGCCGAGCTGTATCAATCGTCGCACGTCCTGGTTTTTCCCTCGGTCTGGAATGAGCCCTTTGGCATGCCCATTGTGGAAGCGATGGCAAGCGGGCTGCCGGTCGTGGCCACGCGCAGTGGCGGGATTCCAGAGATTGTGATTCACGGAGAGACGGGTCGATTGGTGGCCAGAGGTGATGTCGGGAGCTTGGCCGAATGCCTGCTGGACCTGGCGGAGCATAAAGAACTGCGAAGGGCCATGGGCGAAAAGGGCCGGCTCCGGTTTCAGGAGCATTTCACCTGGGAACGGGTCGCGGAACGGATCGAGCGGGTTTACGAAAAGGTCTTGTCGCGGTAGCGGGAAAAAGAGCAGCAGCTGTTCGTCCGCAAACCCGGTGACCACGGGTCCGGCGGTTATTGGCGGCATTGTGGTGACGGCAATTGTGATCGGTTTGGTTGTGAACTGATGGCGGGTTGCCTTGAGGTGTCCCCTGGGGTGCAAGGCAAGCATCACTGGTTGCGGTCGAAATGGCTCTTTAGGAAGTTAACCTTGAACACAAACTCGTCGGATGCGTTCCAGCGCCGAATTGTCTGGTAGTTGATATTCGCATAGAGTATGGGCGAGCCATCGTTCAATAATCTGATCTCTTTGGAGGCCCCGGTTGTATTGGGTTGGGAACTGGCAACGGATTTTTTCCACTGCCACCCGGCCGTCTTTAGATAGTTGCCGATTGAGGCGAAAATATCGGCATGATTGCTCCAAATATCCCTCTTGCCGTCTTTGTCGAAATCCACGGCGTAATTGTAAAAGCTAGTGGGCATGAACTGGCACTGACCCATTGCTCCCGCCCAGGATCCGATAAATTTATCATGCGAAGCATGCCCCTCCTGCAAAATTTGCAGAGCGTTTAAAAATTCCGCTGTGAAAAACTGGCGGCGACGGCCTTCGAAAGCGAGAGTCGCCAAGACATCCAGAATGCGATGCTTACCCATGTAATTGCCATATTGTGTTTCCACGCCCCACAAGGCCACAATCACGGTTCGATCCACCTTGTATTTCAGCTCTACCTGGTCCAGAACGGCCCGGTGCTTGGCAAGCAATTTTTTACCGAGGGTGATCCGGGTTTCCTTCGGATATCCGCAAACCGCAAGCCAGCGCTCCATATGTTCGGAATAGGAATGCGGAGGCCTCTCGCCCTGCAATCGGTCGATGATGATCACCTCCGGACGGAATTCGATCTGGTTCCTGATCTTCCCATACCACTCCGCGGCGATCCCCTGCTGAGTCGCTTGGGGCTCAAGAGAGTCGAGGAAGCGAACGAAATCAGCCCTTTCGGGCTTAGGGCCGGCGGAAAGCAGCAAGGGCAGGGAAAGAAGAAGACAACCAAGCACGCTTTCGAATTTCATTGGCTCAACGGGTCCTCTCTCCAACCGTGATTCTGCAATTCTACCCAGGGGCGAAGAAGGTGGAATTTACCCGTCAATTGGGCGTGGACCGGCTGCATCCAATATAATGCATGCTGCCCGGAATTTCGAATTTTGCCCTGCGTGAGTCTGCCGAACCTTATCCCTCATTCCTCTAAATCGGATTATAAAATTCTGTATGCGACTTCTTGGAAAATCTATATTGTAGCCCATTCCAGCTTCTTTTATTTTTGCGGATAGGTTTGCATACGGAAAACATTTTCACAAAGGATAAGTGAAATGCTTCACGAACCAGCAAAAGCTTCGGGACCGGATAATACCATTGGGTTTAAAACCCGTTTGGGCGCCATTCTCTTTGTGGTCTACACGGCAATTTACGCAGGCTTTGTACTTTTGAACGTTCTCACCGAGGGCAGGGCCTTGCAGAGAATTCTACCCGGCGGCCTCAATGTGGCCGTGGTCTACGGCTTTGGCCTTATCCTGGTCGCTTTCATTCTTGCGCTGGTTTATAACGCCGTCTGCACGGCCAGGGAACGGGCGAACAATCCGCAACCCGGATGCTCCAAAACCAAAAAAGCCAACGGGGTGGCATAATGTACCAGGGCGCAACCTTTTCCAGCATTGCAATTTTCAGTTTCTTCGTTGTTGTGGTACTCGCTCTTAGCTGGTATTTCGCCAAACGCGCGCGCTCGGCCAGCGGCTATTATGCCGCGGGCGGCCAGATCCATTGGGCCGTCAACGGAATCAGCTTCGCGGGGGACTACCTCTCCGCCGCTTCGTTCCTGGGCATCTGCGGCATGATCGCCACGCTGGGCTATGACGGGTTTCTGTATTCCATCGGTTATCTCGCCGGATGGATCGTTGCGCTGTTTGTCGTGGCCGAACCCATGAAGCGATTGGGCAAATACACGTTCACCGATGCGCTGGACGCCAAGTACAATCACCGCGGGATCAAGCTGGCCGCCGCCATAGCGACACTGGTCGTATCGATTTGCTATCTGATTCCGCAGATGGTGGGCGCCGGGACCCTGGTCGAACCGCTGCTTGGGCTTCCCCATTGGGTGGGCGTCATTCTGGTGGGCGCGATTGTAATCACCATCGTGGCCACCGCGGGCATGACCTCGACCACCTACGTGCAGTTTATCAAAGGCGGGCTGTTGCTGGCCTTTTCCACGATCCTGGTGATCTTTCTTTTACTGCGCGGGCTGTCGACCAGCCCGGCCGGCCTGCCTGACTCCGCCGATCCATCAATCAGAACCTCGTTTGTCTCCACGAAAAGCACGCAAGCCGAGCTGGAATCCCAGGGCTATGCTTTTAGCCATGAGACCGACGGGTTTGCCAAGTTTGAACGAGATGGCCAGATTTCATGGTGGAAAAAGGAAGCCGACTTGCTTTTGCAAACGCAGTGGCAGGGCCAGGGACTCGTCAATGGCCGCAAAGATGGGCACCTGTTGCCGGTCGGACGGCTGGAGACTATCGGCGGTATTGGCAGCGAGACCGCCCGCAAAGGCACCGGCCCGGTTGGACCCCTTGCTTTTCTTAAAATTCTCACTGATCCGCAGACCCGGTACGAGCAATGGTCCACCAAAAGCATTCTGGACACCGACGGCGGCAAGATCAAGGTATTTTTCCCCAAATCCGTGACGGGTACCGATGTCATGAACCCCGGAGTTTATTTCAAGGTCAAAACGCTCTGGCAAAAACTGAATTTCGTGTCCCTGATGATGGCCCTTTTCTTTGGTACCGCGGCCTTGCCGCACATTCTCATCCGTTACTATACGGTTCCAAGTCCGGCCTGCGCCCGAAAATCGACCATCGTGGCCATTGCCGCCATTGGATTTTTCTATGTTTTAACGCTGTTTATGGGAATGGGCGCGGCAATCAACGGCACCATTAATCCGGCCGACAACAACATGTCGGCGCCGCTTCTGGCATTTTCCTTTGGCCATGTGCTCTTTGCTATCATTTCGGCGATCGCCTTTGCAACAGTGCTGGGCACCGTCGCGGGGCTGATTGTCGCGGCTTCCGGCGCTGTGGCCCATGACCTGCTGGACAGGTTCGGGCGGATGGGACTAAGCGACACACAAAAAGTGCGGGCCGGCAAAATCGCCGCTTTTGCGGTGGGCCTTGTCGCCATCGTCTTTGGCATTCTCTTTCGCGGGGTGAACGTCAGCTTCCTGGTGGGCTGGGCCTTTGCCGTGGCGGCCTCGGCCAATCTCCCGGCAATCCTGATGCTGCTGTTCTGGAAGCGAACCACGGCGGCCGGAATTGTTGCCTCGATCATTGTCGGAACCGTATCGGCACTTGCCATTATTTTGACCGGGCCCGATATGTTCAAAGGCCCTTACGGCCTGACCGAGGCCCAGGCGTGGCATCCGCTGGGACAGCCAGGCATTATTTCAATTCCGCTGAGCTTCATGACATTGGTCGTGGTTTCCCTGTTCACCGGAAGGAAACAGGTCGCCAATCCCTGAGGGGCGGCTCGATCGTTCCCGGAATTTCCAGGACCCCTGGAGAACACTAGCGAAATTGGTTTTCCCGGCGCACTCCAGTGCGCCGGGAAATTCCCGATCTCTTTTTTTTCTTCCGCAACGTCGTTTCCCGGTTCGCTGTTTCTCCTGTAATCGAAAGCAACTGCGTTTATTCTTATTTTATTATTCTGTTATCCGGTCCGATTCTTTCCGGCTTGGCCGGCATGGAGCGAGGCGCAAAAAATGGGCGAGACGGTCGTCGTCGATTTCCACTGCCATTCATCGTTCAGTGATGGCGCCCTGCCGCCGGACCGGCTTGCGGCAAAGCTGGCCGAGGCCGGTGTTCAATATGCCTCCCTGACCGATCACGATTCGCTTGAAGGCCAGTCCGTTTTCAGGCAAGTCCTGTCGCGTCAGGGCATCGGTTCCATCGCCGGTGTGGAGATGACGACGCAATTGGCCGGCCTGGAATTGCACATCCTGGGATACGGGATCGAGACGGAGCAGGGAGAGTTGCGCGCGGCGCTTCGGGAGCTTGCCGCGCGCCGGGATGCGGATTCGCCCATTCTGATCCCCAAGCGGTCTTTGCCCGCCACTGAAGCCATTGCACTGATCCACAAGGCCGGGGGGATCGCGGTTTTGGCCCACCCCTTTGCTTCGGTGCCGAACCCCGACAATCTGGCGAATATCGTAAAGGAATTACGGCAATCGGGACTTGACGGTATCGAAGCGCTGAACAACACGGCTTCCGCCCGGGACAAAGAGCGCGCTTGCGCATTGGCCGCGCAATTTGGCCTGATTGTTTCGGCCGGATCGGATGTTCATTTCTCCAACAATGTGCCGGATCGAAAACCCGGCGTACAAATGCCTCTAACGGCATGGAAGGCTTTCCGCGATGCCTGCCTGAGCCGCGCCGCGCGGACCGAAGCGCCCGCCAAAGCGAGGTTCCGGCCGCCCCTGCCGATTGCAACAGCGGGCCCCGGATTTCATTGGCGCGGATTCATGGCGCACATCGTCCTTCCGTCCCTGATGACGCTGGCGCTATTTGCCGGCGTCCTCTTTCTTGTTTTCCTGCCGCGGTTTGAAAAGGCGTTGCTGGAGCGCAAACGCGAGATGATTCGGGAACTGACCAACGCGGCCTGGAGCATTCTGGATGAGGCCAACCGGGAAGAACAGAAGGGATTGCTGACGCGGCTGCAGGCTCAGGAGCAGGCGAAGGTGCGTGTGGAGGCGATGCGCTACGGGCCGGAGGCCAAGGACTATTTCTGGCTTCAGGACCTCGCGCCGCGCATGATCATGCACCCCTATCGCAGAGATCTCAACGGTGCCGACCTTTCGAGTTTTACCGATCCGCGCGGTGTTCGCATATTCACGGTTTTCGTGGAGGTGGTCAAGGCCAATGGCGAGGGATACGTCGACTACGTCTGGCAATGGAAAGACGACCCGCACCGCCTGGAACCGAAGGAATCCTATCTTCGGCTGTTTGAGCCCTGGAACTGGATCATTGGCACCGGAATTTACATGAACGATGTGAAGGCGGAGTTGGATCATCTCCGAAACAGATTGGCGGGGGTCTCGGCGGCCATCGCGGCCCTGGTGGCGATGCTGCTGATGGTTTCGGTTCGCGCCAGCTACCGCGCGGAACGCAACAGGAACACGGCGGAGGAATTGCTGAGGGAGGCCGTGGATCGCTACCGCATGCTGGTGGAAGCCGCGGGCGAGGGCGCTTTGTTCGTGAGCGACCGCCGCTGCCGGTATGCCAACCCCGTCCTGCTGAGCTGGCTGGGCTACTCGCAAAAGGAGCTGGAACTGCTCGACCTGGAGGATGTGGTTCCTTCCAGCCCGGAAAACGAAAGCGCAACGGCAGCTCTGCGGCGATTGGACGCGGGCAATCCGGCCGACCAATCGGCCCGCGGCGTGGCGCGGCAAAGAGACGGAAATCTGGCGGAATGTGCCTTCACCTTCCGGCGGATCTCCGAAGCGGTGCCGGGCGGACTGATGGTCCTTCTTCGCCCAAGCGAGATTCAGGACAACGCCGAATTGGCCGAGGCGCGCAAGCACAGCGTCCTGGAACGGCTGCTTCAGCTTCCGGCGGTGACGGTGCAGGACCTGGCGCAGGAAATTGCGCGCGCCCCAAGCCGGGATCAGGTCATTTCCATTTGCCGAAGAAATCCAAAGCTGGTGAAGTCACTTCTCGATCACGGCGCGTATGCGCCGGACATCGCGCGCCTGCTGGCCGATGTGACCGACGCCGCAACCAGACGCCTGCTTGAATTGGGAATCGAAACGCTGGGAAAACCGCCGGCGCCCTTTGTTTTTCTCGCTCTGGGCAGCCAGGGACGCCGTGAGCAGACGCTGACGTCGGACCAGGACAACGCAATTATCTACAACGCGGACCAGACGGATTCCGAGACCGGCGCGGGCACCTATTTCCAGGCCCTGGCCGGATTCGTCTGCTCGGGGCTGAGCGAAGCGGGTTACCTCGAGTGCCGGGGCAGGTCGCTGGCCAGCAATCCCCGTTGGTGCAAGCCCCTTGGTACCTGGAAGGAATATTTCGAAACCTGGATCAGAAGAGCGGAGCCAAAAGAGCTGATGGAGTTCAGCATCTTTTTTGATTTCCGTCCGGTGGCCGGCGAAACCACTCTGGCAGTGGAATTGCACGCCCATATCGCCCGTTTGCTGGAGGTGAATCCCGCGTTCTTTCCTCATGCCGTGCGCAATGCGCTGGGCTTCAAGGCCCCTCTGCGCCTGTTCGGACACGTTCTGGCCGCCGGATCGGGCGAGCATGCCGCCCGTCTGGATCTGAAGGCTGCGGCCTTGCCGATTGTTTCATACGCGCGGATCTATTCCATGCAGCATGAAATTTCGGAAACCAACACCCTGTCCCGTCTTGAGGCCCTTACACGCAAAGGCATTCTGCTTTCGTCCGAGTACCAGGATCTCTCGGTCACCCACGAATCGCTGCTTCGGCTGCGGATCCGCCATCAATCGGCTTCTGTCGAACGCGGCGGGCAGCCGGACAACCTACTAGACCCGGGCTGGCTCAGCCGCATCGAACAGGCCGTTTTAAAGGAATGCTTTGCGCAGATCGATGCGATTCAAAATCAGATGCGCCGTGTTTTCCTGGGAGAATGAGGCGATTTCGGAAATAGGTTCCGTGCTGGCTGGTTTCCCAACCCGGCCGTATTTCGCGCAAGCATCAATACAGGTTCTTTTCTTCACTTATTGATTTATATTTTACAGGCTCAAAACTGCATTCGGAGGCATACTCAACTGGAGGTCGAATGGAAGAGAGTACCAAAATCAGCCAGCCCGAGGCAGCGGGATGGACCAACAATTACCGCAGTCGCCTGGTTCTGGGGTTCAGCATATTTATTGTGTTTTTTGCTTTCTATATGGGTACCGCAATTATCCAAACGCCCACATTTCATATGGTGGCGGCGATCCCTTTTGCGGGGATGCCCCTGGGGCTATTCCTCTCTTTGGCCGTTTTTCCTGTGTCGTGGGTCCTAATCGCAATTTTCTTCGTCCTTTGGAAATGAGGCAAGCATGTTGAACTATCCTTTGGTATTCGTCTTTATCCTGTTCTTTGTCGCGGTCTCAATCGCGATCACATGGATCACGCAGAAGCAAGCCAAAAGCGCTTCGGATTTCTATGTTGCCGGGCGGTCAATCCCGTGGGTTCAAACCGGGATTGCAATGGTGGGCAGCTATCTTTCGGCCGCCTCGTTCCTGGGGTGCGCTGGCGATATATCCATCTTTGGGGTGGATAGAATCTGGCTTTCCATCGGTTTCTTTGGCGGCTACATGGCGGTGCTCCTGCTCATTGCCGGCCCGTTGCGCAATGTGGGAAGCTATACCGTGGCCGATGCGCTCCACCGCCGGTTCCCCGACGATCGGATCAAGCTTGTTGTGATGATTTGCACATTGGTCATCTCCACCTTTTACCTCGTGCCGCAGATGCTGGGCGCAGGGCTATTGTTCGAGCTCGTGATGGGATGGAATTTTGTGCTCGTCACCATTCTATTGGGAATCCTCATCAGCATCTATATCGTGTTTGGCGGCATGAAGGCAACGATTTACAACCAATTGATTCAGGCCGTTTTTCTATTTTTTGCAATGGTCTTTGTCACCGTGCTGGCCTTCCTGGTGTTTGGCGAAGGTTCTTTCCAGAAAATGATCGAGGTCGCTCAGCAGATTGTTCCTCCCGAAATCGCGGGCAAAAATCCAGCGGCGACCGCCGCGGTGGCCGCCGCGGGCAGCGCCAAAGAAGCCATTACCGCGGCACGGACATTGATGCCGGATGCGCCCAGCGCGATGACCATTGGAATTCAAACCCCAAGTCTTCTTGCGCAAATTTCCACGGTCATCGCTCTTGTGTTTGGCACGGCGGGTCTCCCGCATATCCTCATTATGTTCTACACCGTGCCGTCGGCCAGGGCCGCCAAAAAGAGCGTTATGCTTTGCATTATAGCCTTGGGGATATTTTACTTGTGCACCATCTTTCTCGGGTTTCTGACCATGCCGGGTATTTATCCCAAGCTGGTTGGATGGATAGCCGCGGGCAAGTTTGGGATCGCCAAGAACATGAGCGTACTTGAAGCGGCCGGTGTTCTGGGGGGTCAGGTCCTGATGGCATTGGCTGCCGCCGGCGCGGTTGCCGCCGTGCTTTCCACCGCAGCCGGGCTCATGATTACCGCAGCCTCTACAATTTCGCACGATCTCTACAAGGTTTACATCAATAAAAACGCAACGGAAAAACAGGAGCTCTCGATTGCAAAAATAACCACACTTGTCATGAGCGTGGTTTCGGTGGCCATCGCGGTGGCCGTCAAAAAGGAGAATGTGGCCTGGCTGGTCACACTGGCCTTCGGCATCGCGGCATCGGCCATCTTCCCTGTTATGCTATCAAGTCTGTGGTGGAAGCGCCTCACCCGACAGGGAGCCATGGCGGGAATGATCACAGGGCTCGCTGTATCCGTAGCCTTTATCTTCATGCTGCTTGTAGGCATCAAGTCTTTCTTGGGCCTGCCCACAGCCGGCGGACCTGGCGTTTTTGGGGTAACCTGCTCGTTTTTGGTGCTGATTCTTGTGAGCCTTGCCACCAAGGATTGCGGCAAGGATGTAGAGGGGTTTTTCGCGATTGCCCACAAGCCCGAAGCCGAATAAAAGCGATTGGATGGATTTTTAATCCTGAAAAGCGGAGCCCGGGCTCCGCTTTTTATCCCAAATTCCGCAGTTATCGGATAATAATTTTGCGTTCGGATGGTTTAGCCCAAGTTCGACAGTAAGGACTTCTTTCGGCTGAAAAATGGCGAAGCCATTCTGGCTTCGCCGTTTTTGTTTTGAAAGTGCTTGTAGTGAAGACCTGCCCCCCTTGCGCGGCATAAAATTGCGGCGGGTGGCCTGTTTCACCGTGTGGCCTTTTCAAGACCGTGTGACACTGTCCCCCGGACATTGTGCCTTTCTTGCTTTTCAGCTTCAAAACACACCGACACGTTGCCGTTGCGGATTCGGCATCAGCACCGGAAGCTGAAAGGTGTCAGGAGCAACGCCTTTCCCAGTTTCCCGTGCGTGCGCGGAGAACCAAGCCACTCCGAAGGCTTCTTAATAAAGTCCTTTCCGCACGGGATTGCCTTCTATGTCCTGGATTGAATCGTGAATTGCCTTGGAATTCCAAAGGTTCCGATCAAAGCCTGCACCACCCGCCCGCAATTGCGGGTGTCCGAGATGATCTCGTATCTTTGCATCGAGAACCTTACGTTACACTGCGCAGGAGTGCGAAATGCCACATCGGATGACCTCACGCCAGCGAATGCTGACAGCTCTTTCCAACGACCGGCCCGACCGGCTGCCCTGCCAGGTCCATGGCTGGATGAACTATTATCTGAAGACGTACCTGGGCGGCTGCGACTGGTGGGCCGCCTATGAGCGGTTCGGCATGGATTACGCGATCTACGTATCTCCGGAATACATCTACAATACCGATCCCGGCCAATGGAAGGTCCAGCACAAGGAACTCGGCAAAGACGAAGATGGCAACGAGCGCTGGGAAGAACGGATTACGACTCCCAAGGGCAACCTTCACCAGAAAGGCGCGCGCAATGCCTTTACCGAGTGGACGACCGAATACCCGATTAAAAACGAAGCCGACTTCGGGATTTGGAACCAGTACCGCCCAATTCCCGTATCCGTCGACTTAAGCCCGGTTCAGCTGGTGAAGGAGCGGCTGGGAGAAAAAGGGATCATTCGCTCACACCCGTTCAGCCCGGGACAGGGCAGTCCATGGCAGAGCTTCTGCACTCTGGTCGATACGGAAAAAGCCATTTATATGGCCATGGATCAGCCCGATTTTTTGCATCACGCTCTTGAGGAGATCCTCAAGCGCACCCTTGAGGTTACAAAACTCTGGAAGGGAACGCCGGCGGACGTGGTCGAACTGGGGGGCGGCGCCGGATCGAGCACGGTAATCAGTCCGGATATGTTTCGCGAGTTTTGCCTTCCGTATGACAAGCGCCAGGTGGAGCTGTTTCACGAGATCGGCATTAAAACAGTTTACCATCTTTGCGGCGGTCTCATGGCCTTGCTCGACATGGCTGTGGAAACCGGGACCGATGGTTTGGAAACCATGACCCCGACCAGCATGGGGGGCGACTGCGATTTGGCCGAGGCCTCGCGCCGGGTTGGCGATAAACTCTTCTTTATCGGCGGATTCGACCAGAACGCGGGATTCGAAAAAGGCACACCGGAGAAAACCCGGCAGCTGGTTTTTGATTGCTTTGAGTCAACCAAAGATCATGCGGGATACATCCTGTGCCCCTCGGACCATTTCTTCTTCGGCGATCCGGCCAACCTCAAAGCGTTTGCCGAGGCCGCATCCGAATGTATTTACTCGTGATGGCATTTCCCACTGTCCCCCGGACAGTTTGCCCTTCTTGCCTTCCAGCTTCAAAACACACCGACACGTTGTCGTTGCGGATTCGGCATCAGAACCGGAAACTGAAAGGTGTCAGGAGCAACGCCTTTCCCAGTTTCTCGTGCATGCGTGGAAGACCAAAAGCCATCATCAAGATACCTCCTGATGTTGCACTTCTAAATTGAACTGGGGGCCCTGTGGATATTAAAAAAATTGTTGACTTCATCTGCCCAATTGATCACCTTAATACCTGCTAAAGTATGAGGCCACCTTTTGTAGAAACAAATTGTTTGAGGTAGCGAGGCTATAGCACGGATGTATGCCTTTGCTATGTTGGTGTCTTTGCAGGGCAAGAATTAGCGGCCGTTTTACCTTAACCTCAGGAGTCTTCTATGGTGCTTAAGCGATATTTTCCCAATGCTTTATTGTGTGTGGTAGCGTTGTGTGCCACCGGCTTTTCGCAGAACCTGGGCTATGGCAGCGTTCGTCTCGATGCTCAAAGCAAATTGCTTCCTCGAACCATCCCCGAAGAATTTGCGTACGACAGAATGCTCGACAGTTGCTGGTCGTGTTGGCTTCGGCAGCCCGCGAGCTACAACGGAAAACAGATGTACTACTTCTATTGTGGATTCAGAGACAACAACATGAATTCGCCCGATCGTTGGACCAATGATGTAGGAGAGAAAGTGCCGGTCCTGGTCCGGTCGGCACTCGCATATTACGCGTATACCGGGAAATCAGCCGCGCTGAACAACATCATCGCTTTCGCCGAATATGCGCGATCCACATCGACCACATCATCAACCGCCAACTGGCCCAATATGCCCGTGACCACCGCCGATGCGGGCGAGACGGTCTTCAATGGCTTCAGCACGCCCTCAGGCAATAATGGGACATGGCCCAACAATGAGGTGCACGTCGACCAGGCTGCGGACATGGCCTATGCATATTTCAAAATCTACCTATATAACGGCAACACCAATTTCCGCGACGCCGCAGTCAATGTGGCAAACACTCTTGTAAGCAAAATGGGCACCGGCACTGCAAGCGTTTCGCCTTGGCCATATGTAGTCAATTCCTCCAACGGGACGGTGATCTCCGAATACACATCCAACTTTTTTCAGGCCATGGAGCTCTTTGATGAATTGATTGCCGCCAACGTGGGCAATGTCTCCGGGTACCGGACGGCGCGCACAAATCTCAAAGCGTGGCTTCTGCAATACCCCATGGCCAACGGGAAGTGGGTTGACGCCCATGGTGACAATTACATCAAAGGCACCGGAAACCTCAGCAATACCACCAAGAGTAATGCCTGTTTGTATCTGCTTGACAATCCATCGGTCGACCCCAATTTCTCAACCAACATACCTCGGCTCCTTCAATGGACAGAAGACAACATGTCTTGTACGTGTCCCGATCCGTTCATCCAATACGGTGCACATGTGCCTGCGGAGCAAGTTTGCTACAAACTGCAGATGGGATATCAGACCGCTCGCCTCGCAGCCGAATATGCGTTATGGTATAAATGGTCGGGCAATGCGACCCATAAAGACATAGCGCGTCGAGCAGCGAACTACTGGACCTATATGGTTGACGACCACGGTATGGCAAAGGACGGCAATTCCGATGAGGTGGGTTGGTGGTTCAGCGACTGCTACGGCGAGGCCACATCAATGTTCTATTATATTTTTTCGGCATTTCCCGAATGGGCCCCGCCTCGTGAAAATCACATTCTTTATTCAAAGAGCGTAATTAAAAGCGTCACCTATTCAGCGACACAGGTCAATTATACCCCATCGGACAGCAATGGGATAGAAATTCTGCGCCTTGCTTTCTTGCCCTCAACAGTAACGGTTGGTGGCACGGCAATTTCGCTGCGTACCGATTTGAATGCCGAAGGCTATACGACTCGTAATCTGGGCAATGGCGATTATGCTGTGACCGTCAACCGAACACATGCGGGCAATGTAGTGGTGTCTGCTTCCAGCAAGATAGTTGGCCCAGCCTGGAAATCCGTATTAGGATCCGAGGTACCACAGATGAGCGATGCTGTAATTTATGATATACAGGGCCGGTATTTGCCCAAACTCGGGGATGCAAACAACAAAGTTCACCGATACCGAATCGGTTCCGGCATTTTCCTTACAGTTACGTCGAACGGAAAATACCTGCTGTTTGCACCAGACGGCCAATAACCAGGGGCACTTGGACCTGCGACATTTAGCGCGGTCTGCTATTTTGCCTTCCCCCTCGGAGGACAAGGTCGGCGCCGGGAAAATTGATTTCGGAGCTCGTTGGCCCGCCTGCAGGTCCCCGGTCAACGCTTCAGCCGATGCGCTATACCGGTTTTTACCGGCGCTTTTTGGCCGAACCTATGATATAGGACATTTTGGCCGCCCGGTGCTTCGCAATACCCGGCAATTTTTCATAAGGCGCATTTTTCAATCACGCAATCTGATATCTGTTGACATAAATGACATAATATGATATACTTGCTGGCAGGATGATTTTTTCCCAAGGCTGCTCGCAGTTTTGCCAGGAATGCGGCGCGTGCCAGGTTCGCACTGCCGGGACTACGCCTGCAGGCGGGTCTGATCTGATTGATGCGGTTGTGAAGGAAGTCGTTCGCGCCCTGCAGGGACCGGATATCACCGCGGCACCAGATGCCCGATCGATACCGTTGGGCGTCTCGAATCGTCATATTCATCTGCGGCAGGAGTCCTTTCACTTGCTCTTCGGCGCGGACGCGAAAATGGAGAAATATCGCGACCTTTATCAGCCCGGCGAATTCGCCGCCATCCAGACCTGTCTCATTGCGGGACCCAAGATGCGCACAATCGAGAATGTCCGCATTCTGGGCCCGTTCCGCAAATACGACCAGGTCGAGATTTCGTTCACCGACGCCGTGGCGCTTGGCCTTCGTCCGCCTGTGCGCGATTCGGGCAACCTGAGCGGTGCCGCTCCAATCACGCTTGTGGGTCCCAAGGGAACCCTGGTGCTGAAGGAAGGCGCGATTATCGCGAACCGGCATGTTCATATGACCTCGGCGGATGCGGCCGCATTTGGCGTAAAGCAGGGTGATTACATCAGCGTGAAACTCCCTGGAATTAAAAGCACTGTTTTCGAGCAAACCCTTGTGCGCACCAATGATACGTGGAAGCTTCAGCTCCATTTGGATACCGATGATGCCAATGCCGCGCATGTGGCCTGCAATCAGCAGGCGGTTTTTATGGGAAAGGCCTAACATGTTTTTTGGAATTGTAATCGGACAGGTTGTCGCGGATAGAAAAGAGGGCAATCTCGAATCGTGCCGGCTTTTGGTGATTCGGCAACTCGACGATCAACTAAATGAGACGAAGAGGACAATCGTGGCCGTCGATGCCGTGTCGGCAAGAAACGGCGACCTCGTGCTCACATGTGGTTCTTCTTCCGCGCGGCTGACTGCGCGGACCAAGGGCACGTGTACGGATAATGCTATTGTCGCAATTGTGGAACGTATTTCCAGAGCCGGCAAGGATCTTTACTCGCGGGACTGAAATGGATGTCAATATCGAGCGGATTGTGGAAATGGTAACGCGGGAGGTTCTGCGCCAGCTTGGGAACCCGGGGGCGCCAATCATCGAAGCCGGGTCGGCATCGGCGGCTCAGCCGCTTACGGGAGTCGCGCGAATTGATATGAGCAAGTACAAAACGCCCCTGATCACCGAGCGGGATATGCTTACGCTGCACGAACTTACGCGAGAAATTCTGGTCCCGCAAGGAACCATCCTGACTCCGCGCGCCAGGGACCTGATTCGCAAGAAGAATATCACGATTTTATACGAGAACTGAAAACCAAAAGGAGGCAAGCATGGCGAAAGTCGCGCTTGGGTTCATTGAGACAAAAGGAAATGCAGGAAATGTACTGGCCATTGATGCCATGATCAAGGCCGCGCAGGTTGATTTTGTATCCAAGGTCGGCATTGGCGCCGGTTATGTCACGGCCATTGTCCGGGGCGAGGTTGGGGCGGTTAAGTCATCCGTGGAAGCCGGCGCCGAAGCCGCAGCCCGGGTTAGCGAGCTTGTGTGCGCCAATGTAATTCCTTCGGCCCATGACGATGTTTTCGCAATGCTGGGCATTAAGAAATAGCCATAATTACTCACCACGGAGGCACAGAGTTCACAGAGGAAGAGGGTCATGGGGCAAAGCTTTTCTCAAGAAACTATTCTTCTCCATACACTCTGTGACTCTGTGGTTATTCTCCTCTTCTGGGACTTGAGCAGTTACAAATAGCCAAGGAGACGACAATGCAAGAAGCATTAGGAATAGTAGAAACCATAGGCCTGGCCACCGCAATTCAGGCCGCCGATGCCGCCGTGAAGGCGGCCAATGTGAAGATCTCAAACAACAGCCAAACCGGCGCGGGAAAAGTAAGCGTGTTCATCCGGGGCGATGTTGCGGCCGTCAAAGCCGCTGTTGAAGCGGCCCTTGCGGCGGCCGCCCAGGTGGGCAAGGTCGCCGGCAGCACCGTGATTCCCCGGCCTTCCGACAAGCTGGCGCCGGTGTTTCCCTTTGGAGAAGGAAAAGGAAAGTAAACCCGCCGTAACCTTGGCCAAGGCGAGCAAACGGCTTTAGCAGGAAAATTCTATGAATGGCACAATCTCCGAGCCGCAGATCAGGGCCGTTGTGGAACAGGTCCTGGCTTCGCTTCAGCAGTCCAGTCCGGCGGCAAAATCTCCGACCGCGCAGGGTGGCTGCGAACTGGGCGTCTTTGCGGATATGAACGCCGCTGTCGAGGCGGCCCACAAGGCGTTCCAGGAATTCAGGGCTTTTGGCCCGCAGAAACGCACGGCGCTGATTGCGGAGATCAGGAAAGTCATTGTCGAGAACAAAGAGGCGCTCTCCCGCATGGTGTGGGACGAAACCCAAATGGGCCGCTACAAGGACAAGATTCAAAAGCATATCTTCGCGGCCACGGCCACGCCCGGTGTGGAGGAAATTGAGCCCAAATCGTGGTCCGGAGTCAACGGCTTGGCCATAGAGGAATATGCGCCCTATGGTGTGATCGGCGCGGTGCTGCCAAGCACGCATCCCAGCGAGACCATGGTCAACAACACCATTATGATGCTGGCCGCCGGCAATACCGTTGTTTTCAATGCCCATCCCGGCGCAAAGAATGTATCGGCCTACACATTGAAGATGCTCAATTCTGCGCTGATCCGGGCAGGCGGGCCTGCCAACCTGATTACATGTGTGGCCGAGCCCACGATTGAAACCGCAAACGCCCTTTTCCAGCACCCAAAGACGCGAATCCTGGTGGTCACGGGAGGGCCGGCCGTGGTGCGGGCTGCCATGGCAGCAGGGAAAAAAGTAATCGCCGCGGGTCCGGGCAATCCGCCTGTTGTGATCGATGAAACCGCCGATGTGGCGCGCGCCGCCGAACGGATCACCAAAAGCGCGGCTTTTGACAACAACGTGCTCTGCACCGCGGAAAAGGAAATTTTCATTGTGGAGAGCGTCTTTGGGAAGTTCATGGCCGAAATGGAGAAGCAGGGAAATCGAAAACTAACCTCGGCCCAGATCGAACAATTGGCCGCCAAGGCATTCACGGCCAAGGGTGAACACGTTGTTCTCAATCGTAATTTTGTGGGACGCAATGCCAACGTGTTGGCTAAAGAGATCGGTCTCACTATTCCCGAGACTATTCCTCTGCTGTTTGGCGAGACGCGAAGCTCGCATGTGTTTGTTCAGGAAGAGCAGTTGATGCCCTTCCTTCCCGTAGTGCGCGTGAAGAATTACGACGAGGCGGTTGCCTGCGCGCTGGAGGCCGAACACGGTTTCAGCCACACAGCGTCCATTTTTACGAAGGACATGGAAAGGGCGACAGCCTTTGCCCGCAAAGCCAACTGCTCCATATTTGTAATCAATGGCGGAACGTACCAGGGCAACGGCACTCCGGATGGAGAGGGAACTCTCTCGTTTACGATTGCCACGCCCACCGGCGAGGCGGTCACCAGGCCGCACACGTTCGCGCGTGTACGAAGAATTGTTACGGTGAATGCGATGCGGTTTGTATGAACCGGACACGGTCCTGGGGGACCGTGGCACACGCAGGAAAACGAAGGCAAGAATCAATAGGAGGTTGGATATGGCAGACTCAAAGGCAATCGGCATGTTGGAAACAAAAGGGCTTACGCCGTTGATCGAGGGAGCGGATGCGGCCGTAAAGGCGGCCAGTGTTGATCTGGTGGAATGGCGGCGCATTGGCAGCGGTCTTGTTTCCTTTGTTATCGAGGGCGAGGTTGCGGCTGTACGCTCGGCCATTGAAGCGGGCAAAGAAGCGGCCAGCCGCGTGGGGACCGTGGTATCGGAACTGATTATTCCGCGGCCCGTATCCGAAATAAAAAGCACCTTCAATCAATAATTCCCGAAGGGAATGTCATGATCTTCGCAAATGTCATTGGAACCGTGGTGGCCACGCAA
>CAYVZU010000051.1:0-25962 GCA_964455935.1 uncultured Fibrobacterota bacterium | reverse complement strand
TAAACCTTCTCACACTATATGTGGGGGGTACCCACTGAAAAGTCGGAAGAACCTTAATATTTAGTAGTTTGTAGTTTCGGATTGCCGGATTGTATCCGGCTTGCCCTGATTCAGCCGCAAAGTGCCTAAAGACTTTCCAACTATTTTCGTGATTTCCTCACACTCGCTGAGCAATTTCTCCACGTTCTCTACTCCAAATTCTTATCTACAATCTACTAACTGGCCTTCCGGCGCATTACCTCTCCATCAGCCGGTCAATCGTTTTGCGAAGCCGCATCGCCGCTTCGGGGTGATACATGATCAGGAGGTCTGCGCCGGCGTAGAGCAGCGACGAGGCCGTTGCCAGTTCCCAGTGAACCGCGCGCTGGTTGAGGTCGCCCCACGAGGGCGCGTCCTTTTCCGTGGCTTTTACTTCCTTGACCTTGGCGCACTCCTGCCCTGGTGTCACAATCATGGGGCAGGCGAGCATGGGATCGCCGCCCAGGGCCGTCAGGCGAATGCGCTCCATGACCGAATACGTATACTCCAAACCGTAACCCATGGCGCCGGTCATTGGATCGATTATGATTTTATTTTGCGCCACGTCCATGTTGGTGAGGAGAATCGCCATCTGTTTTGCGATGTTAACGTCGATGGGGCTCTGGGCCACAAGGCTGTGGCCGTAGGCCAGGGCGGCGCTGGCGATGGTCCGGTAGTTGTTCTGCTCGGCCCAGTTGAGAAGCAGGTTTTCGCCGGCACAAGCCTGGGCCACGGCTTTCATCACCTCGTTGACGCGGTCGAAATGTGTATGGCCTGTTACGATGATTGGAACGTCAACAGCGGAGAGCACCGCTTTGACCAACTCGACGGATTGCGCCGCGGAGCGGTTGCCTTTTTCCGGATGGGTGCCTTCCAGCCGTATGCTGATCAAATCCGCCCCGTATTTTTCCACGCAAGCCCTGGCCATGTCGGCCGGCCTGGCCAGCAGATCGCCATAGATGTCGCGCAAAACCGGCGGGAATTTTTCACTGACCGTGTCAAAAACTTCCATCGCGACAAGCGGTCGATTGGGATTTTCGCCTTCCCAGTGGTGAAAAGGCATTGCGGTCTGGCCGCCGAGAACACAGGTTTTGACGCGTGTGCCGCCTGTTGCGGACGTGGCGCCCAATGTGACCGTGCAGACCGGCGCCTCGCACTTGTCTTTGCGGATCTTAACCGAACGGATTGCCGCAATGCGGGATACCGCCGAAGGCGCGCTCTTGACCGGTTCTTCCTTTTGGATCGGTTTTGCGACAGCCGCTGGAATCGGCGCGCCTGTGAGTCGGAAGCGCACCTGGTCGAGAACCTCTCGTGTCATACCCACGGAAAGGATGGCGCCCACCTGCTTTTCGACCTCGGTCAGGATGGCATCCATCGAGGTGGTTGCGCCGGCCTGGAGTGCGGACACGGCATGCCGTGTCCCTGCAGCCGGAGACTCTGTATCCGCCTCGGGAACAGGTCCGGCTTCTTGTGCCGAAGCAGGTTCGGTCGAAACGGGAGGCGTGTCGTAACTTGCCGAGTAGGTGGCCATGTCCGGCATGTCCAGGGCCGGATGCTTCACCTTTTCCATGAAGGCGCGGATGGCTGCCGGTTCCGTGGCAATTGTTTCGTCGGCGATGCAGTCCATCATGTTGGGAGCGCCCTGCTCCTGGAAGCGCTTCTTCATGTCCGCGCCCAGAAGCTCCTTCAATGCTTTAGGCATCCACACCAGCCGCTTGTGGCCGCCTTCGGCAAAGCAGAATTTGCGAGATGTCAGGAATACCTTGCCGCATCCCATGAAACCGGGTGTCTGCTGGCCGCCGCCCACATTGCCGGCCAGAGTCGAGAATGTCATGCCCACGGGCGTGTCTTCGGTGAATTCGCGGTTGACGGCCATCACGCCGTTGCACTCGGGCACGTAGGCCAGGATCACCTCGAAGCAGCCGCAACTGGTCATGGGACGGTCCATGATCGAATATCCGGTGAAACACTCGATGGTCTTGTGCGAATTTGGATACACGTAGTTATTGATGCCTTCCCAGATCCCTTTCACCGGGTCTATGCACTTGCCTTTTTCAACCGGCTGGTTGGGCCCGGTTTCGTCGATTTCGTAGGCCGCTTTACCGTCGAGCCAGTTATAGGCGCCGCAAAGACCCAGGCGCTCGGGCGTGATAATGCAAACGTGATTGGGTGCGAACGATTGGCAAAGGAGGCAGGAATAGAAAATGTTGACCGATTCGTCGGTCATGGCTTCCAGCCGGCGGTTGCGCTCGTCATAGATTCGCCGCGCCACGGCCAGGCGTTTTTCCACTTCGGCCAGGTCCGTAATTAGGGTCACTTTCACCTTGTCCACAATCGCGGGATAATCGGCCAGCATGCGCGCATGCAGAATCTCGCCGTAATGGCGCAAGCGGAGGCCCTTGGCAAAACCGCTCTTGGAGACCCGTGTCCAGACAATGTCGCGCTGGCCCATATGCCAGATGCCTTCAGCGCCGTTGATGAGGTGATGGATCTGTCGCTCCAAAATCGGCTCGAAATCCGACTGCATCTTGCGGCCTGCCACCTCGACCCAGATACCCAGCGGCAACGGGCTGCCCGGTTTAA
Organism: uncultured Fibrobacterota bacterium; assembly: GCA_964455935.1. Taxonomy (GTDB): domain Bacteria; phylum Fibrobacterota; class CAYVZU01; order CAYVZU01; family CAYVZU01; genus CAYVZU01. The sequence goes on along the minus strand of CAYVZU010000051.1, from coordinate 23,361 downwards.
TGGTGTCGATCTCAGGCCCAATGATCTCGATTTCGCCGTCATTGATTTGATCCAATCCAACGGACGTGACGAATTCGAACGCCGGGGTAATATTTCCGCCAAACTCCGCGTGCACATCCGCCTTGCGAATGCGTTCGCCCTCGAAAGCGGGTCCATACGGAACCGGTACCGGCACCTTCTTGATGCGCACCTTGCAGCCGCGCACCTCCAGCGCCTTTTCCACCATTGTCGCGTAGGGAACCTGCGAAACCACGTGCTCGTAGGTGCAAACGCCGGTGGGGAGAATCTGGGGAATAGCGGTGTCGGCGAGGACCGGGAAACCATAATTGATTGCTCCGGCCGCCGCGGCGTATTTCTCGGAGTCTACCTCGCCCAGGGCGAGCACAAAAGCAAAGATTCGATCTTTGTTGTAGCGGAGATTGGCTTTGTAATCGCCCGGATGCACACCGCCGAACGAGAGCGCGGCCCGGTTGGCGAAACCCAGGGCATAAACTGCGGCCGAAACGTCTCGTCCAAACGGCACCAGCCGGGTTTCCCAGCCCAGTTGCACGTCTTCCTCGGCCAACTGCTCGGCAAACTGCTTGCCATTCGTACAGCCGGCCATAAAGACGTAAAGGTTTTTTTCCTGGAGTTCGCGCGCGATTTTCACCGCGGTCGCGTTATCGGGCGCTGCGCCCACAATGGCCGCAAAGCCGGGCGCGGTTCCGTCCACGAATTCAATTCCCCGTTCGCGCATGATCACGTCGCTGGCGGCACCCAGCCAGATTCCGTCGATGGGCGAGGGGCCGATCAGGTATTTGCAGGCTTCAAGGATTTCGCAGGCAAACAGCGCGGCCACCCCTGCGTCCAGGGCGCGGCCCAGGTAGGGGAGCCAGTTCTTCTCGGCCGGACGGGAGGGAAGCATGCTCTTGGCCCGGGCCAGGGCCCGCTCCATATCCGCCACGGTTGCGACCTTCTCGCCCGTGAAGGAGTAGATGATGGGCAGAAAGTAGGCTGTCGAGGGAAACGCGACCGGACATTGGCGTCCCTTTGCCGCGATGACCTGGGCCAGCTTGTCCGTGGCCCGGGCCACCCACAGGGCGGCGCCGTCAATTGCACTGGAGCAGATGAGTTTGGACATTTATGCTTTCTCTACAATTTTTCTTCTGTCTTCCATCCCAAACAGTTTGCGTTCCGTCTTTTTATTGATGCCCAGCTTTTCGCGCCTGGCTTCGATGATCCCAAGGACCTTGGCGGCCGCGATCTCCGGGTCGGGACAGACATGGAAGGACGCGCCAAACAGATCGCTCGTTCGGTGATGCAGGAAATCATCGACTGCTCCTGAGCCGGACACGTAAAAAGGATGGCCCAGGATTACATCGACCCCCGAGGCAACGAAATAACAGCCGATCGCAATGGCCTTCTCGCTCATCCACTCGGGCGCAACGCCCACAGCCGGGATGTCCGAGAGGTCGTCGCCTAGGCCGCCTTCCAGCACCATCTCCGTGGCCGCTTCCAGAATGCGCGAATTGTCTACGCAGCTTCCCATATGAAGCACCGGCGGCATTCCCACGGCCTCGCACACTTCGCGAAGACCCGCGCCGGCGTGTGCCAGTGCGGCCTCGGGAGTCAGCATTCCTTCCTTTGCCGAGGAAATTGCCGCGCAGCCGGTTTTAAGGACCAGCACATTCTTCTCGATCAGTTTTTTCGTCAATTCGTTTGTGTAGGCATCGGACTTGTATTTTGGGTTGTTGCATCCCACGATTCCCGCGACACCGCGAATCCGGCCCTGCATGATGGCATCGTTAAGGGGCCGGAACGAGGCACGATAGGTGCCGCCCAGCATATACTTTATCGACTCTACGCTGAATCCCGCCACCAGGGGATTCGAAACATCGGGGATCATGACCTTGGCCGGGTCGCGACGGCTGTAGTTGGCAATGGCGCGCAGAAGCAACGCCTTTGCGCTCTCATAGGCATGATCTTCGTCAAAGGGGTTGTGCGAAGCGCCCACGGTTTTGGCAATGTTGCTGGTCGAGACCACCTCGGTGTGGAACGATTTTGCCAAAGCGGGCAAGCTGGGCATGCAGCACTGCACGTCCGTGATCATTAGTTCGACGGCGCCGGTGAGAATCGCCAGTTCCTGCTGGAGAAAGCTTCCCGCTATGGAAATTCCATGGCGCATCAGAATCTCGTTGGCGGTACAGCAGATGCCGGCCAGACGGACTTCTTTTGCGCCGGCTTTCTGCGCGGCGTCGCGGATTGCGGGATCCGAAGCGGCCGCGGCCAGCATTTCCGAGAGAGCCGGTTCATGGCCGTGCACAACCACATTGACGGTGTCGCGCCCCAGTACGCCCAGATTGGCGCGGCTCTGAATGGGCACCGGATTGCCAAACAGGATGTCGGATGTGATGGTGGCTACCCGCGAACCGCCCCAGCCATCGGCCAGAGAGGTTCGAAATGCGTGGAGCAGGATATTCTCGTAGTCGTGGTCCACACCCATGTGGGTCCGATGAAGGCTCTCGACGATCATGCGGTCGATGCCCTCGGGCCGAAGATGCCAATGGTCCCAAATACCCTGGCGCTTGGCGGGTGCCAGTTTCAGCGTCTTGAGCGTTTCTTCCTGCGAGCGGAATTCCTCAAGAAAAAGATCGGCCAATTCCCCGGCCACCTCTTCTTTGGACCGGCCTGCGTGCTTGATCCCATAGAGCTCCGCGGCCGAGCGCAGGGCCGGCTCGCTTTTGATTGTGTAGTCGCCCTTGCCCTGGGCCGCCATTCGCAGCAGCAGTACCAGGTGTCGCCCATGATCGGAATGCGCGGCCGAACCTGCCGCGACCTGGCGAAGGTAATTCCGGGCAACGATGGTGTCGGCATTGGCCCCGCAGACGCCCAGGGGAGAGCGCTCTGTAATGCGGCAGGGGCCCATGTGGCAGATGCGGCAGCAGACGCCCGTTGTGCCGAATTTGCATTGGTTTTGCTGGGTGTCCATCCGCGAGTAGCATGTGGACACGCACTCGCCAAAGGCCCGGCGCAGCATCTCGACCGATGCGGCGTCGCTGGCCCTGTCCTCGGGCTTTCGTTCTTTGCTTTTCGGCGCTACGGAGTCATTCACGGTTTGGAGGTCCTTCGCATAAAGACAAAAGAGATTGTAAATAAGTATTCTACCCCTTTCGGCAACAAGAATTAAGGATTTTTGGAGTGCACATCAATCGGCTAAGCTCAGACCGGGTTCGAGGTCAATTCATGAAACAGGGATTCAATCTTTGGAACGGAGATACTGGAAGAGGCGATCTGCAGCAGGCTGCCGCCTGTTTCGCCCAAGCGTGACAATTTGGGGTCAATGCCAAGTCGTGCGAAAGCGGCGGCGCCCAGGGATTGAGCCGCGGAGGCGATCTCATCCAAGGAAACCGAATCCGGAACCCGGTTGGCGATCAGGACCAGCTTGCGGTGGGCCACCTTCATCTCGGAGGCCAGGTCCTTCAGGCGCGCGGCCGTGCGCAGGCCCGCGGCCGTCCATTCGCTGACCATCACCAGCCAGTCCACTTCCTGCACAATGCGGCGCGACAGATTTTCCAGCCCGGCTTCGTTGTCAATGACAATCCATGGATACGTTTTGGCCAGCTCGCCAATTGCGGCCGAGAGAACGGAGTTGGCGTAGCAGTAGCAGCCCGGGCCTTCGGATCGGCCCATGGAAAGAAAATCAAATTTCTCGGTCTCGACCAGGCATTCCTGGATTTTCATCCGGAGAAGCTCGGGTTTGGAAAGTCCGGTCGTCTGTGTGGTGTTGACGATCTGACGCGCTTCCTCCCGAATCCCGCCGAGGGTCTTTTCAACCCGAACTCCCAAAGCGATGTCCAAACAGGAGTTCGGGTCCGCGTCCACGGCCAGAACCGGGCCAAGACCATTCCGAATCAGATGCCGGATCAGCAGCGCCGTCACGGTCGTTTTGCCCGAGCCGCCTTTTCCGGTAATGGCCGCAATGCGGCTCATACCAGCGCGTACTTGCCGCGGAACAGTCTAGAGACCTGCCCGATCAGCGCGAAGACCTTCTCGGCATCCGGCTCGGGAAGCGACCCGGTTCCGCAGGACGGCGTGATCATGGATTGCGCGAGAATTGTCTTTTGATCCAGGCCGACTTTCCGGGAGAGTTCCTGCAACAATCCTTCCATCTTCTGCGTCAGGCTCTCCGCCGTCTGTTCGCGCACGGCCGCCGATGTCGGCACAATTCCCCATGCCAGGATGCCGCCCCGGCGCAAATGCGCGGCCATGGCTTCCGGGTACATGTTGATGGTGTCCCCGTACTGGAACGCGTCAAAATTGATCAGGTCCATGGCCGCGTCCACGGGGATGCTCCATTCCGTGTTGCCGCAGCAGTGAATTCCGGCGATGGCTCCGTCCGCGTGGATCGCGTTGACCATTTCGCCGAGGTAGGCGACGACATCGGCGCGCTGCACGGATACGTAGGTGGATGATCCAAAGGCCGACAGGATGGGTTCGTCAACGAAGCAGATCACGTCCCCGGCGAGCGGTTTGAATTTCTGAATCTGCCATCGGCATTTCATGGCCAGGGCCTTCACGATCATGTCCCGGAATTCCTCGTTGTAATAGATGGCCCTCTTATTTTCGTCCACAAGGGTCAGGCTGAAGCTGATGGGGCCGGTGGTCTGAACTTTCACGTAAGCCGGCTTTTTGTTCGAGGCTTTCAGCCGCTCTTCCAGGGCCGGAATTCCCTGGGAAAAATCCGGTGAAATGGCCAGAGCCGAACAGTCGCCGTTGCCGCCGTCCGGGTCCATGGCGGCCATGTAGGATTCGTAGAACTGGGCGAACGACTCGGACGAATCGACGGCCGTGTTGAAGTACATCCGCTTTTTGACCTCGTCGATCACCCGGGCGGGCATTCCTTCGGAATATTGAATCTCCATTTGTTCATGAAGCCCAAGCTTGGGAAGCTGCGGCCAGATTGGGGCCTCCGGGATGTTCGACAGAACGACATCGACGGCCTTCTCGGCGGTGGTATGGGGAAGGCTTCCGATTGCGGTTCCCATGCAGTTGGGTCTGAAAATCATGGCGACTCCTTTATGAATGTCGGGAACGCTGAAAGCAAGGAAGAAGTAAAATGGTAAATATTGCGGGGCTTTGGCAAAACCGGATTTGGATAGGGGATAGACGGAGTCGGGCCGGGAACGAGATTTTAATTCTCCAATTGATCCAGAATTCGTTGAAAGCTTATTCGGACCGGCTTGCACATACCGTCCAGGACCGGCGTGCCTTCACGATCGCCAAAAACCAGTTCCTGCGAGAACGGGATCGAGCCCATCAGGGGCACATTGGGAAAGGCTTTCACGATCCGCTCTTCCTCGGATGCCGAGGAAATCCGGTTCGCGATGATCCCTGCTTTTTTGAGGCCGATCTCTCCGGCCAGGCGAAAAATGCGACCAGCGCTTTCGATCGACCGCTGCCCCGCATCCGTGACGATCAGCATGGCATCAACGCCCTGCGCTGTCGCGCGGCCCAGGTGCTCGATTCCGGCCTCCATATCAAGAATCAGGCTTTGGTCTTTGCGCAGAACCAGGTCCTGCACCAGTGAACGCAGCAACGTGTTTCCCGCGCAGGCGCAGCCGGCGCCGCCGCGTTCCACGGCTCCCAATACAATCAGCGAGACACCCCGGAACGAGTATGCGTATTTTCCGGCCACATCGGCCACGTCAGGATTGAGTCGGAACATCTGACCAAAGCCGGGTTTGGCCCCTGTCCGCTCCTCGATTAATGCCTGTTCGCGCGCGATGGGTCGTATGCGGGCCTGTTCGGCCGGTGGAATTCCCAGCGCCGTGGCCAGGTTGGGGTCGGGATCCGCGTCCACGGCCAGCACGGTCCGGCCTTTTTGCGCAAACAGAAGGGCGAGCGCCGCGGCCACTGTGGTTTTGCCGGCGCCGCCCTTTCCCGAGATGGCGAGTTTCAAGAAGAGCCCTTGGGTTTCTGATGAGTTGCGGAAACAGCACTCCGACCGCGGGGCCGCGGGGCTAGTGCCCCGCGAAGAGCGCGCAGCAGTTGCTCGGTAAGGAGCGGCTTGAGAAGGTATCCATCGCATCCGGCGTCGTAGGCCCGCTTGCGGGTGCTTTCGTCAACCCGGGCCGTAAACATCAAAACCGGCATTCGGCAGCATTTGGTATTGGCGCGAAACCGCCGGCAAAGCTCGATTCCGTCGAGGTTCGGCAGCGTGATGTCGACCAGTGCCACATCCGCGGTGACCGCGTCCAAATCCCGGATAAGCTCCTCGGCCGAGGTGGCCTGTCCCACACGATACCCCTCGGATTCCAGGAGGGTTTTAATGAAGTCCTGGGTATCGGCGTCATCCTCCACGACCAGAATCCTTTTGGCCTCGATCCGGATCCCGGGCAGCTCATTGCCGGGCGCTTCTTCGGCAATGGGAATGGAAAAGGAAACCGTGGTGCCTTTTCCCTCCTGGCTCTCCAGCACGGGCTCGGCGCCGTGCGCGTTGGCAATTTGGCGCACAATGGCCAGGCCCAGCCCCGACCCTTCGCGCCGGGAGATCGAGCGGGTGAAGGATTCAAAGGCCCGGGGCCGGAGTTTGGCTGGAATCCCAGGTCCGTTGTCACCGATCGCGATGTGGATCCGGTTGCTTCTGCGCACGGCCGACAGGGTGATCCGGGCTTCGCCGGCATGGCGGCACGCATTGTCCAGCAGGTTGGAAGTCGCGCGGTGAATCAAGGATGGATTTCCCAGCGCCTTGACCAGGTCTCCTTCCGCGCTGATCTGAATCGAGTCGGGCGATTTGCCGAACCGAACGGCGGTCTCGGATACGCATTCCCGCATCATCTCGACAATGTTGAACGGTTCCATGATCAGCCGCTTGCGATAGTCCTGCATGCTCAAGGTCTGAAACTGCAGGATGTCCTCTATCAGCGACTGCAGCCGCTTCAGGTTTCTGAGCGAGACATCGAGCCCGTTGATTCCTTCCGGCGAGAGATCTCCGAATTTTCCTTTCAGCAGGAGCTCGATATAGCCTAGCCCCGTGACCAGGGGGGTCCGAAGGTCGTGGGAGATCATGGCCAGGAATTCGTCCTTGGCCTTATGCATATGCTCCAATTGGCGGTTGGCTTCGACCAGGGCGGCATTGCGGCGTTCGAGTTCGCCTTCGGTTTCCTTGCGCTCGGTGACGTCGCGCACGTATTCGATCACACCGCTCATCTCTCCGGTGACCTGGTCCAACAGAGGAAACGCATATACCTCCAGCCAGCCGACAATTTCGCCGTCGGGTCCGCACTTGGGAACGGTTTCCGAAGCGGCCTCGCCTTTGGCCAGAGCGTGGCGGGTAGGGCAGATCTTGCAGGGCGTCGCCGCCAAATGATACGCCTCGTGGCATTTGCGTCCTGCCAGCGGCAGGGAAAACGGGTACCATTGTTCCATTCGAGGATTGACCCGGATGATCGTAAGGTCCTTGTCGAGGATGCTGATTCCATCTTGCACGCTGCGAAAGATGTTGGACAGGAATCGTTCCTCCTCTTGCAGTTTCTCCTCGGCCTGTTTGCGCTCGGTGATATCGATGATGACGCCTTCGCAAATGCGGATTTGCCCGGCATCATCCTTGTACACGACGGGTGTGTTGCGCACCCATCGAATCGTCCCGTCCTTATGAAGAATCCGGTGCTCCAATGGGGGGGCCGGCTTGCCGGCGATGGCCAGGCTGGCCTGCTCTAGGACCTTGGGCCGGTCCTCTTCGAACACCATGCGGTACCAGAGGCTCGATTCGCTTTCATACTCGTCCGGCGTGTAGCCCGTGACCCAAAAACAACCGGGGCCGTGGGCCGTGGATACCGCTTTGCCGTTCTCGACCTTGACGGTGTAGACGTAGTCGGTCACCGATTCAAAGAGAAGACGGTATCGCTCCTCGGCTTTGCGCAGCAGGTCTTCGGTCCTGCTGCGCTCTTCCTCGGCTTTCTTCAGCTCGGAAAGCTGGTGTTCGAGTATGGCCAGCTGACGCAGGGCCTCTTCCATGGACTGGATATTGGCCTGCACTGGAGTCTCATTGGTTGGCACGGGTCCTCCTCTTCGATAAAACTATAATATTGGCCGGGAAGAAGGGAGTCGGGTGTAGGCGGTTGTGAGTCAGAAGTCGGACAAGGAGCCAATTTGAACAACAGAGGAGTGAGGATGGTACGTTGTGAGACGTGTGTCACCAGTCAGGAGCAATGCCCGACTCCCGACTCATAATCCGCCGACCAGCCGTTTATTATTTTGTCTTCACAATGGCCGTTCGCTTCCATTTCACTCCGGGCAACGAGGCTGCCAAAACCCGGATCGCCGGGATTCTCGAAGGCGACAAAATTCCCCACGCCTATCTTGTTGAAGGGCCGGAGGGCGCCGGTCTGTTTGCGTTTGCGCTCGATCTGGCCCTGCTGCGGCTTTGCGAAGGCAAAGGCGACCGGCCGTGTCTTTCCTGCCCCGGATGCCGTCGCGTCTTGTCGAACGCGCATCCGGACCTGCAGATCTATCATCCATTTCCCTCGGCCGAAGCCATGAAGCTCAAGGAGGACGAATACTGGGAATGGATGCGCGGAAAGATCACCGGCCTCGTTGAGGATCCCTTTGCCCGGTTTTCCTTTGACAAGGAATCCCATATTGCGATTGGGACCATGCGCCAGATGCAGGAGAATCTCGATGCCGGCCAAAACGGTGTTTCGCGCAGGATTGTGATTCTGGCCCAAGTGGACCGGATGGCCGAAGAGGCCGCCAACAGCGTCTTGAAAATCCTGGAAGAACCCCGGCCGGGGGTCCTGTTTTTGCTGACCACGTCACGCCCTTCCATGCTCCTGCCCACGATCATTTCCCGTTGCCAGATCCTGCGGCTGGGAGAACTCCGCCCGGAGGAAATCATCGCTTTTCTCGATCGCCGCCGGCCCGGCATTCCGGCCGAAACAGTCCGGATGGCGGCGCAAGCCGCTGACGGCAGTCTGGCGCGGGCCCTGGAGGCCCTTGACGGCGACCTGGAACCTGTTGACGGGCTGGCGTGCGCATGGATTGCCGCGGCGGAGAAGACCGAGTTGGCCGCGGCCGTAGAGTTGGCGGAGCAATTGGGCGCCGGCCGCGACGGCGGGCTGATCCGGCGTGTAATGGAATTGGTGTTGATCAAAGTCCGGGAGGCGTGTATTTTAAATTCATCGATGACCCCGGACCGTGCCCGTCAGCACGTCGCCTCGGCCAAAGGAGTGGTGGCCGATCTGGAACGCCACATTACGCCTTCCTTGGCACTCCTGACACGATTGCGGAGCTTACAGCGGAGAGATCATGCTAAAAGAGTCGGATCTATTTGAGATCGAGTTCAAGCGCGGCCGCAAAGAGCTTTTTCATAACGCCCCCGCCTGCGAAATCGAACGCGATGATTATGTAATTGTTGAGGCCGAGCGCGGCCAGGACATTGGGTTTGTCTCGCAAAAGGGAGCGCTAGCCCTGCTTAAACTGCGGAAAAAGGGGCTCGATGAAAAGTCGCTCAAACGCATTCTTCGGCCGGCTACGCAGGAAGATGTTGACGAAGTCGAGCGCAAGAGCCGCAAGGAACGCGAGGCGTTTGGGGTGTGCAAGCAAAAAATCGTCGAGAATAATCTGCCCATGAAGCTGGTGGACGTGGAGATTCAGTTCGACAACTCCAAAATCACCTTCTACTTCACGGCCGATCAGCGCGTGGACTTCCGGGAATTGGTCAAGCAGCTGGCCTCCCTTTACCGTACGCGGATCGAACTGCGCCAGATCGGCGTGCGCGATGAGACCCGGCGCCTGGGCGGGTGCGGCATCTGCGGGCGAAAACAGTGCTGTTCGAATTTCATCAAGGAATTCGAGCAGGTCACGACGCACATGGCCCGCGACCAGCAGCTCTCGCTGAATCCGGCCAAAATCTCGGGCAACTGCGGCCGGCTCCTTTGCTGCCTCCGCTACGAACTGGACTATTACCAGGAAATGGCCAAAGTCTGTCCGTCGCCGGGATGCCGGGTCAAAGGTGCCAAAGAAGAAGGCGTGGTTGTACAGACCAACATGCTCAAAGGCATTGCCCACGTGAAATATCCCTCCGGCAAAGAAGAACACCTCCCTTGCGCGCAATGCGTCCGGATCGATGCCGAGCATGTTGAATCCGTGCCGCCGCAGGTGAAAGAGGCAAAAGGATAACTCCATTTCGGAGTTTTGGTCTTCCACCAAGGACGTACGATGCCAACCGTCATCACCTCGGCCCTGCCCTATGCCAACGCCTCCATCCATCTGGGCTACATGCTGGAAGTGATTCAGACCGACATCTTCTCGCGATTCCTGCGCATGAACGGGGAAGAGGTGCTTTATGTCTGCGCCGACGATACCCATGGCACACCTGTCGAGCTGAAGTCCCGCGACCTGGGTGTCACGCCCCAGCAGCTGATCGCGAAGGTGCACGATGAGCATGAGGCCGATCTGCGGGATTTCGGCATTGGGCTGGATCTGTTTTACACCACCCACAGCCCGGAGAACCGGCGCCAGGCCGAATTCATCTACAGCCGGCTAAGGGAAAAAGGACTCATCGCCCGCAAAACGGTTCTGGGCATGTACTGCGAAAAAGACCGTCGTTTTCTTCCGGACCGATACGTGCGCGGGACATGCCCCAAGTGCGCGGCCGTTGACCAATATGGCGATTCCTGTTCGGTCTGCGGAATGACCTACGAGCCGACCGATATGATTCAGCCGCGGTGCAGCTTGTGCGGGACGACACCGGTTGAGAAACCCTCCGAGCACATCTTCTTTCAGTTAAGCCGGTGCGCGGACTTTCTTAAAACGTGGGTCGATCAATCCGGCGCATTGCAGGATGAAGTGGCCAATTTTGTGCGGACATGGATCAACGAAGGCCTTCGGGACTGGTGCATCAGCCGCGACGGTCCCTATTTCGGGTTCCCAATTCCGGGCGAGGAGAACAAGTTCTTCTATGTTTGGCTCGATGCGCCCATCGGCTACATTTCCTCGACGGAGAAGTATTGCAGCGATCATGGGATGGATTATCGACGATTCTGGCGGAGCCCGGAGGGCAAGGTCTACCACTTCATCGGCAAGGACATCGTTCAGTTCCATGCCCTGTTCTGGCCGGCCATGCTCCAGAATTCAGGCTACAACCTTCCCAATCGCGTTTTTGTCCACGGCCATCTTACGGTCAACGGCGAGAAGATGTCGAAAAGCCGCGGAACATCGGTAACCGCCCGCCGGTTCCTGGATGTATTCGGAAAAGAGCACGGGCCCAGCTATCTGCGCTATTACTATGCAAGCAAGCTGACAAATCGGGTTGAGGATCTTGACCTTAGCACGGTCGATCTCCAAGCCAAGGTCAACTCGGGTCTGGTGAACAATCTCTGCAATTTCCACAACCGCAGTTTCACTTTCTGCGCAAGGCAATTCGGCGGCCGGCTTACGCGCATGGACCGCGATCACCCATTGCTCAACCTGACCCGGAAGACCGTGGAGGACGTTGCGGCCCTGTATCGCAATGTTGAATACAACCGGGCCGTGGAAAAAATCAACCTGCTGGGCGATGCGGGAAACAAGTTTTTCCAGGATGCCGCGCCCTGGAGCCGCATCAAAACCGATCCATCCGGCGCGCAGGCCGATATCACCCTGTGCGTCAATGTCGTGAAGGCGATCGGTGTCATGCTCAAACCCATCCTTCCGGGATTGGTCGAAAAACTCGAACAGCAACTCGGTTCAAAGCCCCTGCAATGGTCCGATGCCATGGTGGAATGGGAGGAGCGCAACCTGGGGCCTGTCGATAAGCTGATCGTTCCCATGACCGACGAATCCGCCGCGCAACTGGTTCCGCCCGCGGCTCCGGTCGAGCCGGCAAAATCCGGCCCGGCCCGGATCTCGTACGAGCAATTCGCCACGCTGGATCTGCGCGTGGCCACAATCCTTTCGGCCAAGGCGGTGCCCAAAGCCGACCGGTTGCTCGAATTGCGGATCGACCTGGGTTCCGAGCAGCGAACCCTTGTCGCCGGAATCGCCGAGCACTATAAACCGGAGTCGCTGGTCAACGCGCAGGTCGTGATCGTGGCCAACCTGGAACCAGCCAAGATCCGCGGCATTGAATCCAACGGGATGATCCTGGCGGCCAAAGACGGAACCAAGCTTGTTTTGGTGCGACCCGAGACTCCGGCCTCACCCGGGTCGAAGGTGGCTTGAGAGAAGCCGACAGTCGGGAGCCCCGGCCAGATTTGAAATACATCCAACGTCTCACCTTCCGCGTTTAACCTTCCTACGTCCAACGTCAAACGTCTAACGTCAATTTTCTATATTTCCTCTATGGCTGAAACCCCGGTCAACCCCGGACCTCTCGAGTCTCTGTATGAGAAAGAGCCGGTTCTTGATACGCTGATCAATGCGCAGCCTTCTCTGGACCGCGACATTCTTGGGAAGGCCTACGATTATTGTGTGCGGGCCCATGGCCAGCAAATACGCAAATCCGGAGAGCCATTTCTTCAACATCCCGTGGAGGTCGCCAAGATTCTAGCCGCGCAGCACCTGGGTACGGCCGGTGTTGCCGCCGGCCTGCTTCATGACGTGGTCGAGGACAGCGCGACTCCGCTGGAGGAAATCCAAAAGGAATTTGGCGAAGAAGTGGCCCAGTTGGTCGACGGCGTAACGAAGATCACCGAGATCCAGAAGACCGACCGCGAAGAGCGCCAGGCCGAGACCTTCCGCAAAATGCTCCTGTCGATGACGCGGGATATCCGGGTCATTCTCATCAAATTCGCGGACCGGCTCCACAATCTGCGCACCCTCGGCTTTTTGCCTCCCGACCGGATCCGCTCCATTGCCAAAGAAACAATGGAAGTCTACGCTCCCCTGGCGCACCGGCTGGGCATGGCGGGCATCCGCAGCGAACTCGAGGATCTCGCGTTCAAGCACCTGCACCCCAAGGAGTATCGCGAGCTGGCGGCCAAGGTCCGCGAGAGCCAGGAAGTGCGCGAACGTTACATTCGTGAACTTGTTCACCCCATGCGGCTGCGTTTGCAGGAGGAGGGCGTGCATGCGCATGTATACGGCCGCTCCAAACACCTCTACAGCATTCACCGCAAGATGTCGCACCAACACCTGCCGTTCGATGAGATTTTCGACATTTTCGCCCTGCGGATCATCACGAATTCGGTCCGCGATTGCTATATTGCGCTGGGCATTGTTCATTCGCTCTGGAATCCCCTGCCCGCGCGCCTCAAAGACTACATCGCCTCGCCCAAGTCCAATATGTACCAGTCCATCCATACCACGGTTGTAGGGCCCGATGGAAAGCTCCTGGAGGTGCAGATCCGAACGCAGCAAATGCACAAAGTGGCCGAGGCCGGGATCGCGGCGCACTGGATCTACAAAGAAGGGGGGCGCTTCAGCCCCTCCGAAGAACATGTCCGCTGGCTTGCGCAAATTGAGGAATGGCAGAAGGACCTTAGCGACTCCAACGAATTCCTCGAGTTTCTCAAAATCGACCTGTTCCCAGCTGAGATTTTCGTCTTCACGCCCAAGGGTGATATTGTGCAGCTCCCCAAAGGCGCGACCGCCCTGGATTTCGCGTTCGCGATCCATACCGACCTGGGCATTCACTGCATCAGTTCCAAAATCAACGGCCGGATCATGCCCATGAATGCCTCGCTCAAAAGCGGCTGCACGGTCGAGATCATCCGCTCGGAAACGCAGCAGCCCAACCTGGAATGGCTTCGCTACGTACGCACCAGCCGCGCCAAAAGCGCGTTGCGCCGCTGGCTGAGCCAGGAGGGCAAAGTCCGAAGCCGCGATTTGGGAGCCGAGCTGATCAAGCGCGAGTATCAGCGGCTTGGCATTTCCATGGCTTATCCGGACTGGCTGGCCCAGGCCGCCAAAGCGGTGGGCGTCGAGTCCACGGACCAGATGTTGGAGATGGTGGGACAGGGGCACCTGACCTCGTTCGACATTCTTCACAAGCTCCCGGTCGAGCAGGCCGGAAGCGGGCGGTTTCAATCCGTGCGCCGGCTGGTCGAGAAAATCCGGCCGGAGGTGCCGATCCGCATTGAGGGCGACGAAAACCTCATGATCCGTTTTGCCCGCTGTTGCATGCCGGTCCCGGGCGAAAAAATTGTCGGCTTCCGAACCCGGGGACGAGGATTGGCGGTCCACAGCATCCGCTGTCCCAACGCCGTCTTGATGGCCTCGGAGAAAGAGCGCTGTGTGGCGGTTGACTGGAATACCCGCGACAAGGTGCATTTGAAGGTTCGCATCGAGGTCATCGCGAAAAACAGAATCAACCTGCTTAGCGAATTGACCGCGGCCATTTCCACCTATCATTCCAGCATTCTGAATGCGCACATCACCACGCACGAGGATGTGGTTCATGATGCGTTCATCATCGAAGTGGTGCACCTGCGGCAGCTCAAACGGATCCTGTCGGCATTGCAGAAAATCAAAGGCGTGCAGAAGGTTGTCCGCGGCCGGGTCGAAGGGGACGACCAGTACCAGGATGGCGAAACGAATGCGCCCTAGCGGCAATCCGATGTTGAATTTGGGCACTGGAAAATAGGACATTCATTCCATGGCTGTGGCTGGTTCGTCCGATATTTTAGCGCAAAACCTCCAGTTCTTCCGCCGCATGCGGAATTTCTATTACGAAAAGGCGGGCCGGTTGTTTCGGCAATTGCAGGCTACGGTTATGTCGACCGCGCCTGATGCTCTCGATAGTGCGCAGGAGATTCTGCTTCAATATATCCAAGTCCTCGATCTCACAAGTGAGTATGCACGCCACACCATTCGGGGCCACAAACGGCGCAAGATCCGGACCTTTCGCCAGGATCGCGAATCGGGTGTGATGGAGGAGGAAATCGTCTTCGTCTGTCTTCTTGAGGAACTGCTCAGTTCAAGCATCTATCTGCGCAACCGATTCGAGACCAATGACCACGTCCGCCGGTACCGGGCCCTGATCGAAAACCGAAACGACTATGTGGGCGACCGCAGGGGATTTCTTTCCAATATTCTCACCCACCTCGAGGCGGACCAGCAGGCCGATCACGAGGAGATCGTCGAGCTCACGAAACTGATTCACAAGCGCTTTCAAATCGCCAACAGCGTCTTTGCCATCGTCGAAACGCGCGATCTGGCCGCGCCGCCTTCCGCATAGGCCGTGCTACAGCATTCTTTTCTCCACGTGCCGGGAATCGGTCCTAAAAAAGAGCGACAGCTCTGGGACCAGGGATTTCACGGCTGGTCTTATCTGTTCTCGCCCGAAGCGGAGCGGGTCCTGCCCTCGTGTGAATTGCGCCGCATGCGTCCTTTTCTGGAGCAATCGCGGGAAAGCCTGGCCGCCGGAGACGCCGCGTTCTTTGCCGGGCGGCTCCCCGCGTCCGAGCAGTGGCGGCTTTTTGGCGAATTCCGCAACCGAATCGGGTATCTGGATATCGAGACGACGGGGTTGGGGTCCGAAACGGACCATGTCACGACGCTGTCGCTGTTCGGCGGCGGCCGTCTGCGGACATATATCCATGGACAAAACCTCGAGTCATTTCTCGATGACGTGCTTGAATTTCCAATTCTGGCCAGCTACAACGGCAAATGCTTCGATATTCCCTTTCTGGAACGGCAATTCCAAATCCGGTTCCATCAGGCGCATATCGATCTGCGCTATGTGCTCCACGGGCTGGGATACCGGGGGGGACTGAAGGGATGCGAACAGCAACTGGGCATCGGTCGTCACGACCTGGAAGGAGTCGACGGCTTTTGGGCGGTTCTTCTCTGGCAGGAATACCAACGGACCGGGAATTCCCGCGCGCTCGACACGCTTCTGGCTTACAACATCGAAGATACGGTGAATCTGGAACGGTTGATGGTGATTGCGTATAACAAGAAGATCGGTCAGTCACCGGCTCCCGTGCCCCGGCAGGAAGAACCGGCGCCCTTTTCGTGTCCGGTCCGGCCGGACCCGGACCTAATCGCCCGGATCCGCTCCGCACGGTTCTCCAATCCGGGCTGAAGCTTGTCGTCAACGCCGGCTATCAGAGCGGCGGATCCGTTTTTATCGCATACTTCTGCCGCAAAGCCGGATTAAAATTACCGAACAGAATGCGGCGGGTCCAGCCGTCGGCGACCGCCACCCAGCGGCCGTTGAATTCCAGGGCGTCGAAGTGGTGCATCCCCAACCGGTTCCAGGCGGCGCTGCCCCAGTGAATATGGGGGAACTCGAAGACCTCGCGCTCTTCGTAGTCGCTTTTTGTAAGGCGGACAATTTCGAATGCGCGCAGGCCCATGCCGTAATCCGGGGTGTCCACCTGTGCGATCCGGTATAGCCGGCCTTTGGACTCCAGAACGCGCCCGCCCATTCGTCCCTTACTGGCATCCTGGGCTATTATGGGACTCCTGGGGTGTTCTTGCCAGGATCCCAGGAGATCCGTTGCGGAAAAAAGATGGAGATCCGCGTCGCCTTTCGAGCAGAACAGCCAAAAAAGGCCGTCGTGGCGGATCAACGCCGGGTCCACGAAACCGGAATTGATCAGGACCTTTACATATCTCCATGTGCCGGGAAACGGTTCGGCGCGGTAGAGGCGCACGGTCCCGGTTTCGTTCGCTTCGGGCACCATATAGCAGGCGCCCTGCCATTCAAACACAAACGGAAACGAAAGGTGAAAGGGTTCGTCAAGCGCCGTTTTTAAATAGGTCCAACTCAGGCCGTCCCTGCTGGTGGCCAAGCCAATATCCCCGTGCTTTGTGTCCTCGTTGATAAACTCGAAAAACATGAATAGCTCGTTTCCCTTGCGAAACAAGAAGGGATCCGCCGTATACCGGGCGTTGGCATCCATGACATGCCTGGCATGAATGACCGGATTATTTTCAGCCGGCAAAAGATTGCCCAATGAGGTTCCCTCATAGGCGCCGATTGAATAGACGCGCTGCCGGGAAGGCCCGGGCCGGCCCTCAAGCGCCCAGAAGACCGGAATCCCGGAAGCCAGAGCGAAACAGAGCACAAAAGCGGCCAAGGCTTTTTTTGTCATTTTGCGTATTCTACTTTGAACGTAACTGCTCATGTCTCTCGAAAGAACCATGAAACCACAGAGCAACACTGAGGTCCGGGAAGAGGACACGGAGAGGGGAAAGATCTGTGTCCGGCGCGGCGCGCGCCAGAAAGATTTCTCCCTGTGCTTTCATCCTTACCTCGGTTTTCTCTCTGTGGTTTCATGGGAACCTGAGTCGATATCATTGAGCCAAGGGCGGACGGGCCGGTCATTGCGATGGATCTCCGTCATTATAATAATAACCCCTGAGTTGATTCAATTTAACCCGAAGGATCTCCCTGGCCATTTCGAAGGACTCCAACAAGTACCGGTTTCGTGAGCCGGTCTGTCCTTTTGTTGTACTACGGTCCCGGTTTTGCCAGCGGACCTCGACTTCTTTGATCCGATAGTTCATTTGTTCGAACAGGAACAACAACTCGACGTCATACGCCGTGACCTTCCAGCCGCGGGGCCGCCGAATCCAGCGCAGGTATTCCAAACGTGGAAAAACGGCCATCGCGGCTGCGCGCAGGCACGCCTTGAAACCGCATTGCGTGTCGTGAATTCCCCGCAACAGAAAAGTGCGCCGCGTTGCGCCAAACAGAAAACTGCCAAGCTTGCGCAAAACCGAGGTTCCCTGGCGCGCAAGTCCCCGCGACCCGATGACGGCCGCGTAGCCTTGCGAAAACCACGGAAGGAGTTTGTCCAGTTCGCCGATGGGAGTGGATTGGTCCATGTCGGAGAAAACCACGATGTCGCCCTGCGCCTCCCGAAGCCCCGTCCACACGGCGGCGGGCTTGCCGCTGTGCGGAATCGTAACAAGCCGGAATCCCTTCTTCTGCGCACAGACGCTTTCCAGCAGTTCCCGGCTGCCGTCGGTCGATCCGTCGTCCACCAGAATGGCCTCCCAGCCGAACGGCTTTCCGGCGAAATAGGAAGCGACCTCGTCCAGCGCGCCGGCCCGAAGGTTTTCCGCTTCATTCCAGCATGGAAGAATTACCGAGACCATCTGATTCATCCGTTACTCCACAGGGACCCAAAACGCGCTCACGCCGGGCCGGTCCGAGGGAATTCGCTCGAAGTTCGAAGCCAAAAAACCCTCCGTAAAGGCGGCCGATCTGTCCAGGCCTGGATCCATGGCCAGCAGAAAGTCCTTGTGGAGGAGAATATAGCCGATCCCAAGTCTGCGCAGTTCCGCTATCAGGCGCGGTTTGGCGCCCGGATCAAGGAGGGCGGTTGTATCGAGTTGATCCAGTATGCGAAGGGGCGAAGCGGCCATATAGGCCGTTGCTTCCGGAGGAATACGCGCCACGTGGCCGGACAGAATCCGTTTGCCGTGCAGAATTTGACGGAACATATGAACCGACGCAAAATTGAAATAGTGCGTCTGGCGGAATGGAAGTTCCTTGTAGGTCAGGGCCGGAGCCTGTTTGCAGTGCGACGCATACCCCTGCAGAGGAATGTCCAGCACCGCGCGGCAGCTTTGATCGGCTGCAATTCGCTGCTCCAGGGCCGATGGCGCAACGGGTGTGCGTTCGACGGGGAAGGGCAGATACTCGATTCCAAGCAAGAGACAGATTCCCAGGGCGGCCCTGGTTTCATTCGCCAGGGCCGGGCGCTTCTGCAGCCAGGTCGCGACCCCCTGAAATCCCGCGGCCGCCAGAACGCAGAGCCCGCAAAGGGCCAGACCAAAAAACCGGCCTGGAACCCGCAGGAGCTGGAAAAAAGGCAAATCGGCAAGCACCCGGTAGGGCAGCGGAAGACCGAGATCGAAGCCGGCGATATGAAGCGAGTGGCCCATGGCCAGGAGCATGAACGCGGCGGACCATGCAGGCCAAAAGAAATGGCGTTGTTTCCAGGCCCGCCGGAATCCCAAGGCGACCAGGAGAATGCCCGTATAACCGATGAAGTAATTCAGCTCCCAGTTATCCCCCGGCAAATGGTTATAAATTCGCAGGATCAAATTCCGGGTAAGTCTGTTGGCCGGATGGATATCGGATGGAACCAATAGCAGGGCAGGATCAAGAAAATGGGAGCTCCTTTCCCGAATGGCCATGTATGTCCGCCCGTTCAGGATCTCGCCAACAAGGGGCCACAGGAAACGGGCGATTGCCGCAAGGAAAAGAGCAATCCCGCCGCAAAAGGCGCCCCAGAACCTTCGGTTCCAGAGCTTCCCCGGGTTCGAAAATCCGAAACCGATCAGAATTCCGCCAACCACAAGGACCGAGAAGGCAAGGTACACCCAGCAGTTGAGGGCGTTTAGCCAAAGCACCAGGCCCAGGCCGGCCGCATTGCGCACCGACGGTTTATCGCGAAGCCGAAAAAGAAACAAAATTATAAGAGGAACGAAATGGGAACTCGAAATGTTGAGGTGATGAAGAGATTTTGCAAAGAAGAATGGAGAGAAGGTGAAAATAAATCCGGCAATAAAAGCGGCTGCATTGCTTTTGACAAAATATCGAGCCAGCAGAAACATTCCAAGCCCGCGCGCGATAAATATCAGCAGAACAAGGATGTTATAGGCCTGCCATGGGCTTATTACTTTCTGCAGGGGAATGGCCAGGAATGTATTGGCGAGCGATAGCGTGTGGAAGTAGAGCGAAACCCCATTGGGATGGAATAGAAAATCCGTTTGAAACAAAGCCTGGCTGGGATGCGCGAGAACCTTCCCAATCCACCAGAAATTCCATACAAATTGGAAATTGTCCTCGGGCGGGCCAAAAACCGAGTCGGTCATGTGGAGAACCAAAGGGAAGGTAAATGCCAGGGCAAAAACAAAATAGCCCAGCGCGGCTTTTGGCACAGCCTTGAAGCTCATTGGACAGCTATACTTTTTTCGGTATCCGCAGAACAAGAGTTGCGCAATACCGTCGTTTTCGGTCCAAATAAAAAAGGCCGTCGGGGTAAGCCGGCGGCCCTGCATTGTCCAAGTAAGGGTTCGGTCAGGACTTGTAAATTCGCAGCTTCTGGCTTCGCGTGGAGTGCTTCAGCCGGCGAATTGCCTTTTCCTTGATCTGGCGCACGCGCTCGCGCGTAAGATTGAACCGCTGGCCGATTTCCTCGAGGGTATGAGCCGTATCTTCACCAATGCCAAAATACAGCCGCACCACCTCGGCCTCACGATTCGAGAGGGTGCTGAGGATGCGATGAATCTCGTCCTGCAGGGAGACCTCCATGACGCCATCATCCGGAGATCCCATGCTTTGGTCCTGCAGCAGATCGATCAGCTTGCCGTCTTCGCCCTCGCTGAACGGCGCGTCGAGAGACATATGGCTGTTGCCGATCTTGATTGTCTCGGTTACTTCCTGATTATCAATGTCGAGTTCTTTGGCAATCTCGTCGGCATCCGGCGCCCGCTTCAGCTTCTGCTCCAGGCGGCTGGCTGCCTTTCCGATCTTATGGATCGTACCCACGCGGTTCAGGGGAAGTTTGATGATTCGTGATTGCTCGGCCAGCGCCTGCAGGATTGCTTGTCGGATCCACCACACGGCGTACGAGATGAACTTGAACCCTTTGGTCTCATCGAACCGCTTGGCGGCCCGGATCAGACCCAGATTTCCCTCATTGATCAAATCGGCCAGGGACAGGCCCTGATTCTGGTAATTTCGCGAAACGCTGACGACGAACCGAAGATTGGCCTGCACCAGCTTATTGAGTGCCCGGCGATCCGCCTTGCGGATTCGGACCGCCAAATCGGCCTCTTCGGCCACGGAGAGCGTTTTGTTCTTGCTAATTTGCTTCAAATAGAGAGCCAGCGACGTCTCATCGGAGATGAAGCGAACGCGTTTCTCCTGCAAAGCATGTTCTGTATCGTTCATGGTACTCCCAATTCTGGATGGGAAATTATATCTCAGTTATAGCGATTTATGAATAGGACATGAGTCGGCAGTATATCAATATATAAGAATGGCACAAGCAATTGCAAGGGGTTACGAGGATTCCCCGCTCAAGTAAAGCAAATACCTGGAAACCCCATTTGGAGCCATAAAAAAGAATAAATTTGGTCGATTGAGTAACCTGAACCGTGCTTCGGCTGACCGGATCCTGAATTTGGGCTTGTTCTCCCGCAGGGTGGGCCCGCGGTTAGAACCACTTGCCTGATAATGCCGAAGGCCGGACTTGAACCGGCACGGGTTGCCCCATACGCACCTCAAACGTACGTGTCTGCCAATTCCACCACTTCGGCAATGTCTCCAAACGTCTATTGTTCTCCCGCCGGCGCAGGCGCCTGCGGAATGTTAACGGCACTGGGATCCTGCTGAATGGGCAAAGCGGAAGCCGGGGCCATTTTGGCCATCTTTTCCGCCCTTTTCTGGAGTACGCCCTTGACCTGTTCGGTTGATGAATGCGAGACCAGCAGGTTCAGCATAAGCGAAAGAACCAGATATCCCAAAGCGAGCCCGGTTGTGACTTTCGTTATAATAGTGGCCGTACCCCGGCCGCCAAAAATGGTGTTGACTCCGCCCATTCCTCCCAAAGCGCCGGCCAAGCCACCGCCCTTGTCCGATTGAATCAAGACAAAAAGAATGAGGAAAAGACACACCAGAACGTAGACAGACACCACAATTCCAAAAACCATGATTTATCCTTTGTAGTTAATAATTCCCGCGAACGAATCGGCCTTTAGCGCCGCTCCCCCAATGAGACCACCGTCGATATCGGCTTGCGAAAGGAGGGCTTTGGCGTTCTCGGGCTTCATGCTGCCGCCGTATTGAATTCGGACATCCTGAGCCAGGCTGCCATTGTAGAGCTTGGAAAGCAGACCGCGAATGAAGGCGTGTACTTCCTGCGCCTGCTCGGGTGTGGCTGTTTTGCCGGTTCCAATTGCCCAGACAGGCTCGTAGGCAATGACGCACTGCCGCGCGCCTTGTTCGCCAATTCCCGCAAAGGCACCCTCCACATGGCTTCTGACAACCTGCTCGGTCTTCCCGCTCTCGCGTTCCTGCAAAACTTCACCCACACAAACAATGGGTTTGAGGCCGATTTCCAGGGCTGCCTTGACCTTTTGGTTCACGGTCTCATTGGTTTCATGAAAGTACGTCCTCTGCTCGGAATGACCGATAATGACGTATTCAACTCCCGCCGACTTCAGCATGCCGCCGCTGGTCTTTCCGGTGAAGGCGCCTTCCTTCTCCCAATGCATATCCTGCGCGCCCAAGCCCACCTTGGTTCCCGAAAGCAGCTTCGAGACTTCGCTTAGGCAGACATAGTTGGGGCAAACGACTACATCCATATCCGCATTTTTCACCAGTGGTATAATCTTCTTCACCAAATCCACGGCTTCGGGGATCGTCTTGTACATCTTCCAGTTGCCGGCAACAATCTTTTTGCGCATAATACTCCTTTTGAGATTAAATAAAATACAAAAACCGGACAAACGATATCAATGCTGCTGATTCGGCAAAGCCCGCATCTTCCTATCCAGATATTTTGGGGGCAAGGCCCGGTTTCCATCCGCTTTCTCTCCCAAGCTCAAGCCTGCATTGGATTTCTCCTTATTAGTGTTGTGTTAAGCTGTTTAAAACTGAACACGGAAAATTGCAAAAGTGCTTGACTCCAACTCGTGGGAAAACGAATGTAAATGATTCACCTTCGATTTGGGAGCGGCCGTGCTAAACAGGTTGGAAAAAGTAGTGCTGTTGCACCGCCTGCTTCAGGCAAGCAGACAGACCATTTCCACCGCTGAAATTCTTCACAGGCTTGAGTGCTCCGAATCCACCTTTCACCGGATACGGGATTTCCTGAAAACAAACCTGGGTGCGCCAATTGTTTTTGACCGGAAATACAAGGGGTATCGTTATCAAAGAGGCGAAGACCAGGAGACATTGGAATTGCCCGGTCTGTGGTTCACGCACGAGGAGCTGACCGCTCTGCTATGTCTTGACCATGCGGTGGAAAGTCTTCATGCCGGTTTTTTGGGCCGGATTCTGCACCCCTTGCGCGCCCGGTTCGAGCCTTTGCTCAAGGCGCAGAAAACCAGCATGTCCGTTCTGCGCGACCGGATAAGGGTGATCCCTATGCAATGCCGCCGGATCCGCGAGAAGATTTTTGGGAGTGTGGCTGGGGCCGTGGTTCACCGGCGTTGTCTGTGCATTGAGCATACCGGTTTTCCAGTGAAGAAGACAACAAAAAGAATCATTTCGCCGCAAACCCTGGTGCGCTACCGTGATAACTGGTATGTGGATGCGCACTGTCATTTGCGCAATGCATTGCGCAGCTTTGCCCTGAACCGCATCACAAAGGTCGAGATTGCCGACAGACGATTCCGACCCGTGCCCCCCAAGGAACTTAAGGCGCATTTCGCGGCATCCTACGGTATTTTCGCCGGTCCGGCCGTGAATACGGCCGAGATCGTCTTTCA
>CAYVZU010000050.1:9726-26168 GCA_964455935.1 uncultured Fibrobacterota bacterium | reverse complement strand
AGCGCAAGTTCCCAGGTGGTCCTGGCAAAGGAGGGGGGAAGAATAAAAACAATCGGCTCCCAATAGGCATTCATGAGGACCAGAATCGTATCGTCCCGCACCTTGTGGCCATGTTTGTCGATTTCGTCGTTGGCGTCACCGCGAAGCAGCATGGCGAAGCTGCGCGTGATCGGGTCTTCAAAATGGGATCTGTTCATTTCACTCCCATCCTGCAAAAGCCAGGTGACGTCTTTAGGACCCGGACTCATGATATTTTGCCCATGAAAAAAGTTGCGGCGCTGCAGCATGGGATGTTCCCGCCGCAGCCGAAGCAGATACCGCGTGAATTCGAGGAAATCGATCCGGCGCTCATCCAGATCCCAATTGAGCCACGAAATTTCGTTGTCCTGGCAATACGAATTGTTATTCCCCCTCTTTGAGTGTGAGAGTTCATCTCCGTGTTCGATCATGGGAACACCCTGGGAAAAGATCAGCGTGGCCAGAAAATTGCGTTTCTGGCGCTCGCGAAGCACCACAATGGCGGCGTCGGTTGTCGGTCCCTCGGTTCCGCAGTTCCAACTGAAGTTTTCGTTAATTCCATCACGGTTGCCTTCTCCGTTGTCCTGGTTGTGCTTTTCATTGTAGGATACAAGATCCTCAAGCGAAAACCCGTCGTGGCATGCGACATAATTGATGCTGGCATACGGCTTCTTTCCATTGGCTTCATACAGATCGCTGCTGCCCGAAAGGCGATAGGCCAGGTCGCCGGCCTGGCCGTCGACGCCTTTCCAGAATTGACGAACCGTGTCGCGGTAACGGCCGTTCCATTCGGCCCACAATACGGGGAAATTGCCCACCTGGTAGCCGCCCGGCCCCAGGTCCCACGGTTCCGCAATCAGTTTTGCCTGCGAGATGACCGGATCCTGATGAATAATATCGAAAAAGGCGGCCAGCATATCGACATCGTAGAACTCGCGCGCGAGGGTCGCGGCGACATCGAAGCGGAATCCATCCACATGCATTTCAATGATCCAGTATCGCAGGCTATCCATGATGAACTGCAGGACCCTGGGGTGGACCATATTGGGAGAATTGCCTCCCCCGGTATAATCCATGTAATAGCGCGGGTCGGAATCCACCAGCCGGTAGTAAATGGAATTGTCAATCCCACGGAATGAGAGTGTGGGACCGAAATGATTTCCTTCTGCCGTATGGTTGTAGACCACATCCAGAATCACCTCAATGCCCTCGCGGTGCAGTTTCTTAACCATGGTTTTGAACTCGTCGACCTGTTGCCCATTCGAACCCGAACTGCAATACAAGGAATGCGGAGCGAAGAACCCGATTGTATTGTAACCCCAATAATTGCGCAGCCCCTTTTCGTGCAGAAAGCGGTTGTGCGAGAAATGGTGCACCGGCATCAGTTCCACGGCAGTGATGCCCAACGAAAGCAGGTACTCGATAATCGGCTCATAAGCCAGTCCGGCATAGGTACCCCGCAGGCTTTGCGGCATCGTGGGGCAGCGCTTCGTTAATCCATTCACGTGGGCTTCATAAATCACGCTTCGATTCCAGGGCGTCCGGGGCGGTTTATCGCTGCCCCAGCTGAAGGCCTGGTCAACGACAACGGACTTGGGAACAAAGGGGGCGCTGTCTCGGGAATCGAACGACAGATCTGCCTTGATGTCTCCAATGGTATATCCGAAGAGAGCGTCATTCCATTTGACGTCACCGCGAATGGCTTTTGCATAGGGGTCAATCAGCAGCTTGTTGCGATTGAACCGGAGTCCGTCCTTGGGCGCGTATGGCCCGTGAATCCGATATCCATAGAGCTGTCCCGGACGCGAGTCAGGCAGATACATATGCCAGACCTGGTCTGTGTGTTCGACCATTCGGATACGCTCCGTTTCTCTCTCGTCGAAATCGAAGAGGCACAACTCAATCGATTCAGCGTTTTGAGAGAAAATGGAAAAATTCACGCCCGCTCCGTCCCAATTGGCGCCCAAGGGATACGGCTCGCCCGGCCAGATATGATTGGCCGGAACGCCTTTGACAAAGACGTTTGATACCCCACTGCCGGTCGTGACCGTTTCTTTTGAAACTGCGCTGATTTCGCTTATTGTCTCGTTCGGCACGCGTCTTTCCCTTCAAACGGAGTTGCTCCGCAGAAGGGCAATAAACGTACCACGAATCATTTTCTTCAAAAGGCAGAATCGCTTAAAGAAAGCCGGATGATATTGCTATCAAATAGAAGGAGGAGGCGCCTGGCTATATTTGTCCCAAATCCGCGGCGCGGACCCAACCCGCCATGCCGTTGGGTAGGCTGACCAGCATCCAATCGCCCAGAGTTTTGCGAACCCTGAATTTAATGCCTTCGTGAACCGAAAAGAGAGTTTGGTTGCCCTCGGGCTCGTTCAAGGCGTCCACACCAGAAGCGAGCACCACCGCATAACGAATGGTTTCGTTCTCGTGAATTTTGATGGCCAGATTCGTCCCAAACACCACCAGCAGGAATGCCAACACAATCCCCAGGTAGAGGCATACCATTCGGCCGGTATAACGTAGAAACAGGCCGGCAATCACCAAAAGACAGACGCCAAAAAAGAGGAACGACACAATGCCCGTTGCCCAGTTGAGGGAAATGGCGGAGTGTGCTTTGTCGAGCGCGCGGGCCAAGAAGCCAAGACTCGGCTCCGGAATTTTATCGGCCAGCCGTGATTGCGCAAAACGAAGATTTGCTTTGACATCCTCATCATCCGGAGAAAAACGGCTGGCCTTTTCGTAGTAGAGGATCGCATACCCAAGCCGGTTCTGCCGGAAGCAGGCATTGCCAATATTGTAGTAAACGGCCGCGTTCTCGATCCCTTGATCAATAATCTTCTGATACTCGGCAATGGCTTCCGCATATTGGCCCGCTGCATAGGCCTTGTTGGCTGACTCAAAGTGCTGTTGCACCGGTTCCGGCGATGCGGCCTTTGCTGCAGCCGCGAAAGCCAATAAAAATAGAACTGGCCCCAAAATCCTGTTCATAGCTTTCCCCTGCCCAACCGAAACCGGTTGAGCAATGACTCGGTCTTATCGAAATCGGCGGACATGTCGCTCGCCTCAACACTTGATGTCGCGAACCGGGCAAAATCGGCCTTTTCGAGAAGCGTAAGCACGTCTTGAACAAGCGCCTCTTCCTGGCCTGCCTCAAGCAGGTGCCTGCTTAAAATATCCGTTGTCATGCCTGTCGCCGAGATGTTGAGGACATCGCCGACATAATCCACAATCCCTTTGGACAATGCGGCGTAGAAATCCTTTGCATTGCCCGCCTCCAGGAAGCGTTTGGCGTCGGCCAAGCGCTTGCGCACCATTTTGCGCGAACGCAGTTTGCGGGCATAACCTGCGTCCCGGGCAAGCCTGCGGCGTTGCCGGCTCAACCAGAAAGAGCCCGCCACACCCAGAACCGGTACCAACTGGAGAGCCAGGAACCACGGATTGCGATACAGGGGTTTGCCCGCGCTTGCGATTCGGACCCCGCCCGACTTGATAAACCGGATATCCGATCCAAGCTGCTTAATCTCTGTATGCCCCAGCAGAGGCCGGTCCGGCGCGATGCCGGCCATCCGCTTGCCGGGTGTGGCCGAGACAGAGAATGGCTTTGTCGTGAGTGTCTTATAGGTTCCGGAGTTCACATCGAAGTAGGTGAACGCGGCAGGCTGAATCGTGAACTGTCCTTCCCGTTGCGGAATCATCACGTACTTGTATTCACGGCTGCCCCAGACCTGATTGTTCTGCACCCGGGTTTGCGTTTTTTTCTCAGGCTCGAACACGTCGAAACCGTTGATTGCCGGAACCTGCGGATCGCTCACATTGCGCATGGAGCTGTTGCCTTCCAGAACCAGCGTGTACGTGACCGCCTCCCCGGCCGCAAGGTTCGTCCGATCGATTTTTGCATTCATCCGGAACTCCCCGACTCCACCGGAGGATGCACCGCTCGCCGACGGCAGGTCCAGAACCGTTATCTCGACCGGGGCCGAGTTCTTCTGCTTTGCGGTTGCCTGTACTCCGCCCCCAAAAAATCCGGAGAAGAATGGATCGTCAAACGGATCGGAGCGGCGGACCTGCTGGCGTTGTTCGTATTGAAGGGCAAAAGAGGGTATGGTGATTTTTCCTGCTTGAACCGGATAGAGCGCAAAGGGAATGTCGAACACCTCATAAGCTACTCCCCCGATCATTTCCTGGCGGCCCCGAATTTCGGCTTTGGCCAGCGTCTCGACCCAGAAACTCTTACGTAGTTCGTCCTCCACCATGGGCCTGCGCGGGTTAAATGCATTGGCACCCCTGCGGATGGCAATACGAAAAATGCAGCGGAATTGCTCGCCCAAATAGACTCGACGCTTCTGGGGAATACACTGGAACACTACGTCCTGATTCTCGACCGCCCCTTTGCCGACTTCGATCGTAGCCGCATTGGTCTGATAGGTTTTTCCCTGGTAGTTCAAGACAAAAGGTGGAATTGTCAGTGAACCTGCCTTTTTGGGTGCCATCACAAAACGCCAGGTCACTTTTTTCTCGCTTTCCTGACTCATATCCCGGCCGTTAATGATGACGCGAAAGCTGGAGGAACTGCTCATGGAAGCGTTCTTGTCCACAATTCGAAAATCCTCCAAACCCGCGCACTGCGGCTCGGCCATGTTGTTGGACACGTCCTTGCCCGCGGCCTCCAAGGTCAGAACAAGCTGGTCATCCTGCGAAATACGCATGGCGCTGACGGATCCCGAGAACCGGATCTCAGCCAGGAGCGCCGTGCAAACGCCAAGAACCAGGAGGCAAACGAGAGTGCAGGGCAAGATTTTTTCCCTTCCCCAGAACAATCTTGTATTCCGATCGAACAGCATCTTCATCTATGTCCCGTGACTATTCAATTTCTGTTTCTTGGCCTTTTCAATTCATAATTCAAAATTCACAACTCACAATGCCCCTTACCAGTCCTTATCCGTCCACACGCGGCCCGGACGCCGTTGAGCCTGGTTCTCTTTCGCTTCCTTTTCGCTGTCCTTATACGCATCCAATAGCCGTTCGGCCTGTTCTTTCGACATCTCGCCGGGCTTGGGTTTATTCTGTTCCGATGAGTCCTGCCCCTGATCCTGCTGTTGCTCTTGTTGCTGCTGTTCCTGCTTCCGGTCTTTCTGATCCTTCGGGTCTTCCTGTTTTTGCTGTTGTTGCTGCTGCTGTTGGTTCTGCTGCGGCTCGCGTTTTGACATTTCCTTCAATTTTCGCCGCACGAACTCCAGGTTGTACTTGGCGTTCTTGTCATTTGGATCAAGGTCCAACGCCCGCTTGTAAGAATCAATCGACTGTTCGAATTTCGCAATGCCATCCTGCTTGCCCTGACCGATCTCGAATTCGCCCATCTTGTATAGCGCGTTTCCCAGGTTGTACCGCGCCTTTTGTTCCAGCTTTGGATCTTTGCTTTCCGCCGCCTTACGGTAGTTTTCAACAGCCTTCTCGTATTTCTTTAGTTTGTAATTGGCGTCTCCCAGATTATAGCTGAGCCCTTCCGATTTCGGCGATTCCAGTTGAGCATCAAGATACTGCTTTGCGGCCTCATCATACTTGCCCTGTTTGTAAAGATGGTTGCCTTTGGCGTTTTTCCGCGACGTGGCATCGGCATAAAGGGGTTGCATTGCCCCAAAGGCCAAAGCCAACCCCACGAACAAGGTGCTTGCCCCTTGTAGGGACATGGCATCCCATGTCCGTTCTGGTGAATGCGCACCGAACAACCGGACGGACACGGCATGCCGTGTCCCTACAGGAAACCAGGATTCCTTTATTCGCAATGATTTCTGTTGCATAAATTCCAATTTTCTTTTAGGCAAACCGCCCATCCCACTGCCGCCGCTTTTTCTTCCGATCGCTGAGAAAGAATTCCGCGACCAGAAACACCAGGGCAAGCGCCAACGGCCATTGATAGCGGTCTTCGAATTGTGTGAAGTGTTTGGAATCCATTTCCCGCTTTTCCATGCGCCGGATTTCGGAGTGAATTCTCTCCAACTCCAGGCTTCCGGTGGTTGATTGATAGAACTTGCCGTTCGTGGCCAGGGCTACCCGTTCCAGGGTGGAGACATCCAGCCGTGTCATGACAACATTGCCGCCGCGGTCCTTCTTGTATGAAACATTGCCGCTCCCATCACGCATGGGGATGGGAACGCCGGCCGCGGAGCCAATCCCCAGCGTGTAAATCACGATTCCTTCCTTTGCGGCCGCTTCGGCCTCCTCAAGAACGCTGCCCGCGTGATCTTCCCCGTCGGTAATGAGAATGAGCACCTTGTATTTCTTCTGCTTGGGATCGAAGGCCTTGCGCGCAGCGCGGATCGCACCGGCCACAGTCGTGCCGGGAACCGGAATCAGGTCCGGATTCATGATGTCGAGGAACATCTTGGCCGCGCCGTAATCCAGGGTCAAAGGGCACTGCAGGAAAGCGTCGCCCGCGAAAGCCACAATCGCAATCCGGTCGCCCGCCAGTGTGTTCAGCATCTGCGATAACTCGTGCTTCGAACGCTCCAACCGGTTGGGCTTTATGTCCTCCGCCATCATGCTGCTTGAGACATCCATGGCAACAACAATATCGACTCCCTTGCGACTCATCAACTCCAACTTTGTTCCCCATTGGGGCCGCGCCAGAGCCAGGACAAGAAACAGGTAGCCGCAGAGAACAAGCAGAGCCTTCCCAAACTGGCGGCCTGTGGACGTGGAGCGGGTCATTTTTGCCAGGAGTTCGAGACTGCCAAACCGTTCCATGGTCTTGCGCTTCCAACGGAACGCCAGCAAATAGAACGCAGCCAGGCCCGGTATGCCCAGAAGAAGCCAGAACATCTGTGGATCGGCAAAGCGCATGTTTCGTCCTACGGAATTTTCCTGAACCTTGTATTGGCCAGGACAATCTCAAATCCCAAAAAGAGAAGTCCGGCCAAAAGAAGGTATCCGAAAAGTTCGGCATACCGCATATAGGCCTTGGCCTTGATCTCGGTTTTTTCAAGCTTATCGATCGTGGCGTAAATCGTTTCCAACTGCTGGCGGTTCGTGGCACGGTAGAATTTCCCGTTGCAGAGCTGGGCGATCTGGTTTAGACTGGCTTCGTCCACCTCGCTTGGCATTTGAACGTAGCGCCGGCCAAAAATGGGGTCATCCACGGGCATCGGAGCGTAGCCCTGAACACCGACGCCCACTGTGTAGATTTTGATTCCCAGGGCATTCGCCGCTTTGGCGGCGGTAAGCGGATCGATCTCACCCTGGTTGTTGACGCCGTCGGTTAAAAGAACGATCACCTTGCTTTTGGCTTTGGAATCGCGCAGCCTGTTGCCGGCCACCGCCAGGGCTGTTCCAATCGCGGTTCCGTCCTCCACCATGCCGAAATCTACACGTTCCAAAAACGTCAAGAGCACTCCGTAATCCAGCGTGAGCGGACACTGGGTAAATGCCTTGGCCGAAAATACAACCAGGCCCAGCCGGTCGTGCTGCCGTTTTTTCACGAATTCCGCGATTGTAGCCTTGGCCACGCCCAAACGGTTGCGAGGCCGGAAATCCTCGGCTCGCATACTTCCGGATATGTCCAACACCAGCATGATATCCACACCCTCGGTCAGGATTTCCTCATTGCGTTGCCCGGATTGCGGCCGCGCCAGAGCCAGAACCAGACACACCAGTGCCAGCGCTCGAAGCCCAAACAGCGAGTGCCGCAGCTTGAGCATGCGCGAAGGCGGGATCTTCTTGATATTGTGCAGGTCCGAGAAGACGATCGCGCCCTTACGCGCCCTGGCGCGATTCAGGTACAGATACGCCATGGGCGCCAAGAGCAGCAGAAGCAGGAGGAATTCAGGATCTTGAAATCGCAGCATCGGCTTTCCTCTCTCCTTCGGCAGGCTCCGGATTCACAGTGACCGGTGGGCGCGGCTTGGTCATCTCCAGAATCTGTTTGGCATTCTCGATTACCAGCTTGCTCTCTTCATCAGCGGGCTGATGATCCGCAAATTTGACCAAGTCGGTTTTCCGCAGAAACTCCACCGACCCTGTCAGCAGGTCATTTTCAAAACCGATTCCGGGGAGTTTTTCGATCAACTCGTCGCTGGTCAAATCCGGGGCATTGAAATCGTAGCGGACGCCCAAATATTTGCGAATGATTTCGGAAAGCCGGAAATGAAATTCCCGGAACCGGCCGGATTCCAGCAGACCCGATCCCAGAAGAATCTCGAGTTCCTCGATTGCAGCTTCGTAAGGCGGCTTGGCCGGCTTTGCCTTGCGCAGTTCCTTCCGCCGCCTGGACCAATAGTGGAGCCCGGACACAATCCCACCCACGGCCACAAGACCGATCAGCGCATAGAACCACCAGTCCAGTCCGCCCTTGATCTCCACCGGCTCTTTGATGTCCTGGATATCGCCCGATTCACTGGGCTTCACGCTCTCGACCATGATATCAATTTTGTCGGTCCAGATCTGCGAAGGTACGCCGCCCGGAATACGGTACGCGATGGCCACAGACGGGATGGCATACTGGCCCGTCGTGAATGTGGATATGACATACTCGTAAACAGCATGCATGCGGCCGTCCTTGCCTTTTTTCGGCTCGGCCAAATTGTAGTCTTTGACCTCAAATTCACCCAGGTGAACCCCAAATCCCGGAGCCTGGATTTCCGTGCTTTCGGGATAGCTCAGTTCAATCCGATAATGAATCCGGTCACCCACCGTAATGGTTGAGCGATCGACCGACGATCTTGCCACCAATTCAGCCTCAGGTTCCGCATTGGCGTGTCCAATCAGCAGAAGACTCGCAACCCAAACATACCCCAAACGCGCCTTATTGCCCTTTATTCCAGTCTTCCTCTGTTCCGTGGACATCATTTTTCCTAAAATTGTGACGGCTCAGGTTCTGGTGTCATTTCAAGCAAAGCGAGACTCTTTCTTCGTTCTGACAAAGGATTTCTCCTCGAAGACTCGTCGAAATGACAGCACGTACGCGCATCGGACCATAGTAGTTGCGACTATTTTCTGAAATATTCCACGCCTTTCCATAACCGGTCCAAGCCATTCTGACCCAAAACAAAGCATGCACCATCTGAATATGCCCGGGTCTCTTCGTCTTTGGATACGAACTGAAAGGCCATGGTCTGCTTTTCGATTCCAAGCTTCACCGCGAGATGATTGGCTTCGGGGGACGGAGTTCCATCAACGTCAAAAACGGAATCGGCGTCAAGAATTGCCAGGGCCTTGAGGAACTCCCCAACAACTTTTTCGTCGGCCATAATATTTTTTATTGGCTTTTCAAAAACCCAGGCAATCGAATCTCTTCGTCGAACAATAAGCCCGCTTGTGTCATCCGCAATTTCCACACGGTCCACGGAATCGAGGTTCATTTGACGGAAAAGACGGCGATCACGCAGCCGATTCCAATCGCCCGAAAAAACGGACCCGAACGAAGCCGGCATTTCAAACACCTCGCTGGCCCCTTTGCGCCAGACCAGGCAGTTTGCGGCACAAGGCTGGGCCAATATTTCGATACTCTCGCCGCGGTCGTTCTTGACCAACAATCCGTATCCGGCATTCCGCGACATTGCCTTCGAGGGTAAAATATCAATCGCCTGGGTCTCAAAAATCGTGCGAAGCAGGTTCTGAATGGCCGGGTGACTCCCGGGCCAGGGCCGCGGTTTGCGGATTGTCCATGCCAGGTCGGTCGCATCTTTTAGGAGCTCAATTTCCGCTTGGGGAGCAATGATCCGGACCGACGAAATTCCGAAGAGAGGCCAGTCGCCCAGACGGCGCATGCGCCATTCTTCGGGTTTGCGCTGCAGGAACTCGCCAAATTCCGCGGCCACGGTATAAATGGCCGGGTCGGAATTCTTGCGCAGGTACCAGCTCCCCGCCGGCGTTCTGGCGCCCAGAAAAAGCGTATCCCGCCTGTTGCCGCTAAAGGAGAAGATGCCGAAGCAGGATCGTTCAAGGAATCCAAAGGGAGACAGGTCCGAAATGCCATCCGTAAGCTTGCGGATATAATGGAGGCCAAAGACGGTGCGCAGAAAGGTCTCGACCTTCTGGCGGTCTGCTTCCGCCGAAAACGGAGTTTCGATGGCCCAGTTCTCATTTTGGCGCCGAAGCGTGGTGTAGTCGTTTTCATTGTATAGAACAACCCCCACCGCGTCCTCATTCTCGCCAATCGTGATCACCCGAGTGGAATCCTCGCCGGTTGCCTCAGCAGGCTGCTGCTTCATTTGAAAAACCGCCAATGTCAGAAAGACGAACAGCAGAGCTGATAGTATTAAAATGGTGCGGGATTTCATATAAGCCTCGGACAATTTAAGGAATTTTATCGTCAAACACCTTTACATCCGCCTGACGAAGCAAGTCCTCGATCAACCCTTGCGCCGTCTCCTGCTTCTTCTCGTTTTGCATGTCGGCAATTACCCTATGTTTGACCGCATCGAAGGATAGCGCCTTGGTCTTTCCGGTCCCCGAGCTGTCGCCGTAGCGCTCTTTGTGGGCCGTGAAATATTCATCGGCCAGACTGGAATCGATGCGAACGGCCGCCAACTTTTCATCGAGAACCGACTGGGCCAGAATGCTCCGGCGGGCAGCCTCAAGCTGATCTGTAAATGCAGGTTTCCGGTCCAGGCCCTTTCGCTGGGCCGATTGGGCCAGCAGTTCCGAAGCTAAAACGCTGCGAACGGTCTGCCGGTTCTGTTCATGCGATCCCCGCAGGGGACCGGCCATGCGTTCCACCTGCGATCGGGTGAGCGTGCGCCCTTCGAAGCTGGCCAGAACCGGATCGGAAACGTTTGCTTGCGGTTTCAGTGCTGCGGCTTTGGATGCCGCAAAACGCGCATCTGCATAGCGGCCAGTCTCTTCCAGACACTCGATCATGCGCTTCTCGGCATCTTTGGCCAGGTCGGACCCCGGCAGAAACTCCCGAACCCGCATGTAGCAGACCAGAGCGTTTTCCGGCTGATTTAGCTTGTCCATATAGAGTTCGGCCATTCGAAGCGAGATGCCTGCTTCCTCTTTAAGGCCAAGTCTGCCCGAAGCCAGAATTGCCCGGTATTCCTCAATGGCCTGAGCGTTCAGTTCCTTCTCCACAAGCGCATTGGCCAGCGACTTCTGTCGTTGCAGACGACTCATTGAATCCTTGGCGCAAAACGCAAATACCGCAAAAAGCGCAATCATTGAAACAGGAAAGAGCAAACCCCTGATCCATCGCATGTCTATTCCCACGCTTGCCATAGTTCTTCTTAATTCCCCTCTCCAGCCTTTCTCTTCTCCTAATTCATAACTCACAATTCATAATTCACAATTCTTACTAACGTATCATAGCCGCCCGCTTGCGAAAAAAACGCACAAGCGGATCCACATAGTCCTGATGCGTGAAGATTTCCACCGCGTCGATTCCCAATTGCTTAAAGAGCGTATCCCGCTCCCTTCTTTCCCCCGAGCCCAGATGGAGAAACGTTTTGCGAAACTCGGGACTTCCGGTGTCGATAAGAACCGCCTCCCCCGATTCGGCGTCTTCGAGCTCGATGAAGCCCACATCCGGCATCTCGATTTCGCGCGGATCGGTTACAACAACGGGAACCATGTCATGCTTGCGGTTGGCAATCCGCAAGCTTTTGAGAAACTGTGACGAGCAGAAATCGCTGACCAGAAAAACGATACTCTTCCTCGAAATCACACGGTTCAGATAAGCCAGAGCCGAATCCAGATCTGTCTTGCTCTCTTCGGGACGGAAATAGAGCAGCTCGCGGATCACCCGCAAAACGTGTTTCTTCCCCTTTTTGGGCGGGATGAATTTTTCAATTTTCGAGGTGAAAATAATGAGTCCGACGCGGTCGTTGTTCTTGATTGCGGAAAAGGCCAGCAGAGCACAGAGCTCAACGGCGATTTCCCCCTTCATTTTGCGGCAGGTGCCAAAATTGCCCGAGGAGCTGGCATCGACCATTAGAATCACGGTCATCTCACGCTCTTCCACATGCTTCTTCACATGGGCCAATCCCGTGCGCGCCGTAACATTCCAGTCAATGAAGCGGATATCGTCCCCCGGATAGTATTCGCGAACTTCGTCAAACTCCATGCCCCGGCCCTTGAATACGCTGTGATATTCGCCGGCCAGCATACTGTTGACGATGGAGCGGGTCTTAATCTCGATCTGCTTGACCCGTTTGAGAATTTCGCGATTGATCATAGCAGGCTTTCAACGGTTTTCCGCATGGTTTCCAACCTCTGACGACAATTCTTTAGGTCCTTCGAAACAGCCAGGCTCCAGATCCAGAGGAGAAAGAAGGCTCCCATCCCGACGATCGCGATGCGGCGCAACCGGAGAAACTGCTCCCTTTGAAACACGGCTTCCCTGGCCTCCTCTTCCCGTTCGGTGCGCACTTGAATAAGCGAAGCCACGGTCTTCTGGTCCGGAAAACCGGTTGCCGGCAGGCCGTTGATCTCCTGCCAATCCCGCAGACGCGAAGAAACCGTCCCTTCGGCAAGCCCGGCAACGATCAGGAGACTGTCGAGTTCGTTCTTCATGATCTCGATCTGCTCGCGGGCCACATTGCGGAATTCCTGGTTGGTCGTGATCGAAGTACCATAGGGATACTGTTCAGCCAATTGCTTAAACCGGTCGATGGCCGCCTGGTAATTGCGATTCATTTCATAGTAGAGAGCCATCTCAAAAAGGGCGTCATCGGCCACTTCGCTATTTGGATAAAACTGCATTATGGCATCAAGAACGAATAGCATTCTGCGAGGTTCGTTCAGTTTTCGGTGGCATTTTGCGATGAACAGATAGTATTCGGCCGTGCGCCGCAGTTGATAGGCATTCTCGAAATATCGAAGTGCCTCCGCATAATCTCCGGCGAAAAAATATCGCTGCCCCGTTTTGTAGAAAACTTCGGGATCCTTGCTGCGGGCACGTGCAAGCGGGTCCGTTGCGGCCGCCGCTGATTTTGCCGCTGCGGATTCTTTTTCCTTCACGGCCGGCAGCGAATCGTTGCGCTGAAGATCGGCCAATTGAGATTCCTCCACCCACATGATTCCGTTTTTTTCGGAGTAGAACATGACCTTTTCCGCAAAGGCTTGCAGCGCGGCAAACAAAAGCAGCCCCGCAGCCCAAAAAGCCGGTTTTCCGCAATTCGCCATCGGTGTCGCCCTTCCCAAAAGCTCCGGAATCCCTGTTTTGCCTGACCCCATCAACGACAATTCGTCTTCCGCCTCTCGAATCCCTCTCACGATCTTCTTCCCGCTCGATTTCTGTTCGGTTAACCCGACCCCTTCATAAGGTTTTCTCTTTGTTGGTTTTTCTTCAGGAAACCCTTATTCCCTTATCCCTAATGCCCTCTTCTTACGGTACCTCAACATGATCGAATATCTTCTGCACCACCTGCTCGGGCGTAACCTCTTCGGCTTCGGCTTCATAGGTCAGCAAAACCCTGTGGCGCAACACATCCATCCCAATGGCCTTGACATCCTCGGGAGTCACGTAGCCGCGGCCGCGGAGGAACGCATGCGCTTTGGAGGCTTTGGCCAGGTAAATGCTGGCTCGCGGCGAGGCGCCATACTCGATCAGATCCTTTAGATCCGCAATGCCGGATGCCTCGGGGTTGCGCGAAGCCATAACAATATTAACGATATAGTCCTTGATCTTCTCATCCATGTAGATCTCGTCCATCACCGCACGGGCACGGATAATATCCTCGAGCCGGACCGTTTTTTGAAAATCGAACCGGATGTTGACAGCCATCCGATTGAGTATTTCCATTTCTTCTTTCTTGTTCGGATAGGTGATCTTTAGTTTTAGCATGAACCGGTCCACCTGGGCTTCGGGCAATGGATATGTGCCCTCCTGCTCGATGGGGTTCTGGGTTGCAAGTACCAGAAATGGCTCCGGAAGATTATAGGACTGGTCCCCGATCGTCGCCTGGCGCTCCTGCATTGATTCAAGCAGGGCGGACTGCACTTTGGCCGGGGCGCGGTTGATTTCATCGGCCAGAACGATGTTGGCGAAGACGGGGCCTTTCCGGGTGGTAAACTGGCCGTCTTTTTGATTGTAAATTAAGGTTCCCACAAGATCCGCCGGAAGCAGATCGGGCGTAAACTGAATACGCTGGAATTTGGCCTCGATGATCTTGGCCAAAGTGGCGACGGCCGTGGTTTTTGCCAGGCCCGGCACCCCTTCCAGCAGAATATGTCCATCAGCCAGAAGACCAACCAGCATTCGCTCGACCATGTATTTCTGGCCGACAATGACTTTGCCCACTTCCGAAATCAGCTTTTCGACAAACGCGCTTTCAGCTTTGATTCGTTCGTTGATGGCTTTGATGTCAACGGCCATGGACCGTTCTCCTTTCGCTTTGCATTGCTTATATGATTACGATTTCGTATGCATCGCAATAACTCCGGAGCGCCCGAACGCCCCTTCTGGAGTCATCTGAAAATCCATGGGATCATCCGGCTCACCCGCATGCCGGAAGCCATCTTTCTTTTAACCTGCCCTTTTGGGTTTATCACCTGACCCACCAAGACCGCTTAGGTTTCCCAATAAATTCCTGACGCGGGTTTCAAAGAGTTCGAGTTCGTGCTGTTCCGGTGCGATTCCGGAGAAGCGCATCTCTTCGCAGGATGACAAAAGCGATCGTGCCTCCGTCTTGGACGAGTCGTCTAGAGGCGAGCCCTCCAAAGCCTGTATCATCCGCTGAACAGGCAGTCCGGCCGTGCCGGCAATATCAGAGTCCACCAGAAATTGTCTTAGAACTCCGCTAACCTCGTGATAGTAGCCGGAGGCATCCCCTTCCAAAATTTTCCTGTGAGCCATGGTAAGCGCTTCGGTCGCCTTTTCCAGAGGCGTTTTCATTGGCGGCGCCGCGGCCTGGCGCGCCTTTTCTTTTCGGATTCGAATAGTGATACCCGCAAAGACGGCCGCAAGTCCGACTGTCGCCAAAAGCTTCACTGCGAGCACCCAGGGAAAATGCCTGGGGGCCGGAAGAATTATGACGGGCCGGCCCGATGAGGATAGGACTTCCGGCTCCTTGCCGCCCCGCGTAAGGAATTTTATCTGGAGATCGCCAATGCGGCCCTGACCCGGTTTTTCCGCAACGAAATGCAACAGGAAGATCGTCTTACTTTCAATGCCTTCAACGGTCCCTTTCTTTTCGTTAACGGTCTGCATATGGGAAAATGACAGACCTTCACTTTCCGGCACATTGGGCGCGAAGAAAATAAAATCCTCGGTAGGACCTTTCCAGGAGACCTGAACGTGGAAGACGGTTGTGTCGCCCGCGGCGACTTGGGCCGGTTCGAGCCGGCAGTCAAGGCTGATGCGGCCTTCAAACGGAATTGTCGCGGAATCCGAAACAGGAGCCTGCGGCTGGGCAATGCTGGAACACCACAGAAAAGCGAGAAGCCATATGACAGAGAAAAGTAGGCGTGTACCTACTTCCACTGAGCCGTACAACATAGACCCTTTCATCCGACGCAGGCCGCCTTCAAGGCCTTTCGATAACTGAAGGTCCATTATCCCTCGAATCGACCACAAGGACCAATAAAAATAACCCTATTCCGAGCCGTCCCGTAAAACAGAGAATTAAGATAAAACGGGTCTTTTGAGTTGTCAACCCAGCAGGCCTGAGCAGGCCTGTAATTGAAAATAATATATCTATGAGCAGCTGAGCAGCTTCTTTGCGTCTTAGAGCCAGGAATCAAGAGGCGGCCGTATCGGCCATTCTTGCGGGCTCCGGCATGCCTTCCTCAATAATCGCAAGCAAACCCGCACCTCCCTTTTTTATCTTGTAGGGGTCCGGATCGAACGCCCCCAGCGGAGAAAAGAACAAATTGCGGAGTGGGCGGCGCAAAACCAACTGCCAACGGCAAGGTGCGATTACAGTGAAAAACCCGATGCAGAAACTCTTTTCGATTCTCCTTCTTCTCATTCTCCCGGCTTTGGCGGCCCCCCAGAGGCTGCAGCTCCATTTTTTCGGGTCGCGCACCTGCGGCGAGTGCATTGAGATCAAAGAGCGCCTGCTTTCGCCTTTGGCCCGGCAATTTCCGGAAAACCTGGAGATCATTTTCCACGACGTCGAAGACGAAAAGGACTTCGCCCTTCTCACCAAAATGGAAAAGGCCTATGGTGTGAAGCAGCCCATGCCCCAGGAGTTGTTCTTCCCCGATACCGTACTGCAAGGATTTAATGAGATCATGGCTACCGCGGAACCCATGATCCTCTCCTATCTGAATCATTCCGATAGATGGGAACCCAAATCCGTTTCGTCCGCGGAACAAAGCCGCCAAGACCTGCTCCGCAGCCGCTTCCGCGACTTCACGTTTTTGGGCATTGTTGCAGCTGGAATGATCGATGGCGTCAACCCCTGCGCCATTGCCACAATGATATTTCTCATTTCCTTCCTGACGGTGCAGAAACGGAGCCGCCGCGAGATCGCGGCGGTCGGACT
>CAYVZU010000050.1:0-9716 GCA_964455935.1 uncultured Fibrobacterota bacterium | reverse complement strand
CTTAGCTTCACGGCCGCGGTTTTCGCGACCTATCTTCTTATTGGCTTGGGCGCATTCCGACTTTTAACCGCGCTGCAATCATATTTGTGGATCTCAAAAGCCGTAAAATGGACCGCCGTAGCTTTCGCCGGCGCGGTTTCTATTCTCAGCCTGCGCGACGCACTGGCCTATCGCAAGAGCCGCGAGGCCAAAGATATCAAGCTGCAACTACCAAAAGCGCTGAAATTAAGCATTCACCGAATCATCTCGTCGAACCTTACCAGCACTCGATTGATTACAGGGGCAATCGCGACAGGGTTTCTGGTGACCCTGCTGGAAGCCGTCTGCACCGGCCAGGTCTATCTTCCCACGATCATTCTCATGACCCGAGAAAGCGGATTGCGGTTGACCGGCTGGCTTTATCTGCTGCTCTACAACTTCCTGTTTGTGCTTCCCTTGCTGGCGGTCATGGTGGCGGCCGCATACGGATTGACATGGAACCGGCTTTCGAAATTGACACAGAAAAACCTTGCACTGATTAAGATTGGCATGGCCGTTATCCTGGCAAGCCTGGCCGTGTTTCTTGCGGTATCACTTTAGAAATAAGATAACTGCTTCCACCCTCACCTCCACCCTCCGCAGTAGGTCTGCTACGGAGGACG
Organism: uncultured Fibrobacterota bacterium; assembly: GCA_964455935.1. Classification (GTDB taxonomy): domain Bacteria; phylum Fibrobacterota; class CAYVZU01; order CAYVZU01; family CAYVZU01; genus CAYVZU01. The sequence goes on along the minus strand of CAYVZU010000050.1, from coordinate 9,075 downwards.
GGCTACCCTCTCCCTCGGAAGGGCGAGGGCTTTTTTCCTCTTCCTTCGATGGGAGGGGACTAAGGTGAGGGCGGCGGAAATGCAGAATAGTTGCCGAAGCAAGAAAGTTCCTGGCAGAATTGCCGGCTTCAGACAGGAACTTGCCCAATCCTGTCGATCCTGTCAAAAATAATTTGGGCCCAAAAAAAACCACCCGAGGGTGCCGGCTCATGCAGGAAGATCTCGACAGTGCCGAGATAAAACCCCGCGATATTCTGAGTGTTCCGCCGGTTCCTCAGAGGGATCACTCAAACCAACGCAACCCCGGCAAGAAAAGGCCGTTTCTGCGGCCCGACGAAATCAAGGATCACTTCGGCGAGTTGACAAAAATCGCGGAACTGGCCAACGAGATCCTTGTCAAGAAACTATCTCCGTACCGCTTCTGCATCTACAAGGAAGAAGCCGAGATCTTTATCGACCTTGCCATCCTCAACGAACAGGGGAAAACCGGCGCCATCCGCAGGAAGAAGATTACCCACGAGCAATTCTTTAAATGGATTCATCACATTCAGGACGGAGAGGGATTCCTTGTTGACGAGACGGGTTGACGGGTGCATCCATGCCGCCCGGGCTCTGCTGAATGCGGCTGCATTGTCGGCCTCAGGTGGGCCCCCGAGGTTTTCTCCACTCCAAAGGACGCAACGCGCTAGGTTGCGTCTTTTCTCTCCGATTCCCAGCCAGGCAACAGACCGAGTTTCAGGCACTTCCCTTTTTTAAACTCTGCCGCCGCAGCTCAGTCATGGTTCTGGCATGGCCGCCAAGTCCCGCCTTTTTGATCTGCATAACGCAGGCCCTTCGATCGGACCGGAAGATCAAGGAAAATATTTTGGAAATCACGTTGTTGAACTTCGCGCAGTCATTGGGGTCTTGGACCTGCACACACTCGGCACAGGTCTTCGTTTTCGCATCCTGGCAGCATGTCCGGATCTTGCACCAGCTCGCCTTGACATTGGCCGCGCACCCGTTGCAGCGCTCCTTCAAGTAAGCGCCGCAAGCCCCGCAATAGAGCCCGCAGGCGGCCACCAAGGCGACATCCTCTTTCACTTCCCGCATGAGGTCCTCCCTTGCTTTCTGCGCCCGGCGCGGGTACCCAACGCCGGACAAAGATTTGGATTCCTACGGAACGATTTCAAATAGCCCAAGCTGATCTTCACTCGCCGAGATCAATGTTTGGACACCAGGATCGTTTGCATCATCCGCATATACTTTCCATCGATACGTCTTTTCCCGTTGTAGCGTCTGCGTCGCCGAGCCGTCGAAATTGAACACGGCGCTGTCGGCTGTCACTGTCTGATGGCGGATCACACCGGCCGATGTATAACCGCCCCAAATGGTCTCTCCCCGTGAATTGAAGACTTCGAGAATGTATTCCTTGGCGCCGGGATAAGCATCCCACCTAAAAACGGGGGTCGAGTCCGATACTGCAACAGGGAGGATTGTGTCGGCCGGATTGGTCGGAGCAATAACCCCGATCGCATCGGTCACGCTGAAATTCAGTGTCTTGCCCGTATCCGCGGAGGTGAAGCTGATGGTTGGGTATCCGTTCTTGGCGATCCAATCCGGGTCCATGACATAGCCATCGTTGCGATAACTGCCCCAGACGATAAACAGTCCCGCTGGAATTCCCGTCAGGCGGTAATCGGATTCGGAGAAAGCTACCAGTCCCGGAACGCTTTCGCGAATGCCGGGCTCGACCAGCGTCACATCCACTGCCGCGTTCTTCGAGGCCAGATAGGTGATTCTGCCCGAGAGCGCGGCACCGGAGACGGACAGCATGGGAAGGTCCCGGTCTCCATACGCGCTGTCGGCGACCATGGTGATCAGAAGCGAATCGACCTGTTGGTATCCGGACCGGTAGCTGCGGACAACATAGGTCCCCGGCTCGATATTATAGATCACGTAAAAGCCATCCGGGCCCGAAGAGGTTGAATAAACAAGCGAATTGGACGGGTTTGTTGCCACAACCAGCACGCCGTTGATTCCGGTTCCACCCGACAATACACGGCCGCCCAGGCCAGCCTTGTCCTGGGCTGCGGCATCCGGATCCAGATATGCGTCCTTTCGAGTTGTGTCGCCCGAAATTGCCGCAAATGGAACCGGCGCTCCGCCAATCGGCGGCGAAGAAACATAACCTTGGGCTGTGATTTCGAGGTAATACGTTCCAACCAAAACAGGCAGCGCATAGCGACCCTCGTGATCGCTAAGATCCTGCGTCACCGGCGCATTGGTGTTGGCATCGTAGGCCACAACATTGGCATTGGCAATTGCGGCGCTGTCATTGCCCGAACGCACATTACCCGCAATCACGGAGTAGCCTGCACCAGGCCGGGTTGGCTCATCAATTCCACACTGAAACAAGAGTGCCGCGAATGCCGAAACCAGGCAAATTGCTTTGCGAAAATGTCTCACTTCTTCCTTCCCTTTCCGTTTCTGTTCCGTTTTCCTCCGCCTTGAATTTCGCGGCTGACTGCCTTCGAGCTATGGTTAAATGAAATCGCGCTCACCCAGCCAACGCTCCGCATCCAGGGCCGCCATACAACCGGCGCCGGCCGCGGTGATGGCCTGGCGATATCGTGGATCATGAACATCACCGGCCGCAAAAACGCCGTCGGTTGAAGTATGCGATGTGCCCGGCTTGAGAATGATATAGCCGTTTTCATTGAGCTTGATTTGGCCTTCGAGAAAGGCGGTGTTGGGTTCATGTCCAATGGCTTCAAACGCCCCGGAGACTTCAATTGAAGAAACTTGTCCTGTGACGGTGTCTTTGAGTCTAAGGCCGGAGAGAACCTCTTCACCAAGGAACCCTTCGATCATCTTGTTCCAGAGCACCTCAATTTTGGGATGCTTCAGCACCCGTTCCTGCATGATCTTGCTGGCCCGAAATTCATCGCGTCGATGTACGACCAAAATTTTGGAGCCGAAATGGGTGAGATGAAGAGCCTCCTCCAAGGCGCTGTCGCCCCCGCCAATCACCGCGAGCACTTTGTTGCGAAAAATGGGAAGCCCCCCGTCGCAAACCGCGCAGGCCGAGACGCCGCGGCCCCAGAGTTTCTTCTCGGAAGACAGCGCAAGCCTGCGCGCCCTGGCGCCTGTGGCCAGAATAATCGTGAGCGCCTCTATCCGGTTGCCGTCCGAACTCACCAGCGAAAAAGGATGCTGTGAAAGATCGATCTGGATCACATCCTCCGAAACCAGGCGGGTGCCAAACCGAAGCGCCTGTGCGCGCACGCGCTCGACCAATTCAAAGGCCTTTATGCCATCGGGGAATCCCGGAAAATTTTCGATGACGTCCGTGGTTACAAGCTGACCGCCTGCCGTGCCTCCTGCCTGCACGCCTTCCAGAACAATGGGACCAAGATTTGCGCGCGATGCGTAAATGGCGGCCGTAAGCCCGGCCGGCCCCGACCCGATAATGACAACTTTTTCGGCCATGGTTTTCCCTTTCTTGTGAAAGAAGGAGAAAATACCATTTTTCTGCGGTAGTCACTAAAATACTTCACGATAGAATTCATACTTTCCCTCAAGTTCTACCGCTAAAATAGTGCTTGACAACCTTGGCAGATGGCAATCTATATTTCAGTAACTACAAAAACCACAATACCTACAATTTCTGCAATGCTTGACCGTACGGAAATCCAGGAAATCGAGCAGCGCATCCGGACAAAGGATGTATACACTACCGCACAAGCAGCCAAGTGCCTTAATGTTTTTCCAACCACCGTAATCAACTGGATTTCGAAAGGATACTTAAAGTGTTTCAAAACCCCGGGCGGGCATAGGAAAATCCCCGGAGAAGAACTGCTTCGTTTTGTTCGCAACCACGAGTTCCATCGCAACGTCTCTTTAGCCAGGCACCGCATACTAGTTGTGGAAGATGACAAAGACGCAAGAGATCTTGTTCTTGAAATTCTCAACCACAAAGGGTACGAAATTAAGGCCGTCGAGAACGGTTTTTACGCCGGTGTGGTGGGTGAATTCAAACCCGACCTCGTCATCCTTGACGTAATGCTCCCGGATATCGATGGCGAACAGGTTTGCAAAATGATTCGGGGAGACGGGCGCCTGAAAAAAACCAAGATTATCGCGATCTCCGCCATTCATGACGAGCAGCGCATCCGATCCCTTTTCGAGGCGGGCATTGGCGATTATATCATGAAGCCGTATAATGTCGTGGAGTTCGAAAACAAAGTGGAAAAGATGCTGGCACAAACAGCATCGGAGTGATTCAGGGGGGGATCATTGGACACCGGGAAACGAAGATTCTCCAGAGCCGAAAAACCTTGCGAGTTGCCGGACAACTACGATACCAACTGCCTGAATTGCTCCTCGTTCGAGGATTGTCAACTCAGGGAAATCGGGAATAGGAAAACCGAGCTTTCACTGGACGAAGATTACTAACCTTCTAGTTCGGAAAGGGCCGTATGCAGCTCCCCAAATACAAAAAGAAGAAACGTGAGAAGCTGAAGATTTGCCAGGAACCCGGGTGCGGCAAGGAGTTTTGGGGGCACCCCATTGCCAAATACTGCGAGCTGCACCGGGATATTCGTTTCCGAACGCGTCGGCGTCGTGTTTACGAAAACGTCGATGTCAAAAACCAGGTTTTTACCCACAAGTTTCACGAAGTGACCGACATCGAGTTCACCTGCCAGCTTCCCGGGTGCGGCCGCAGGTATAAAATCAGCGTATTCCCAAAGCAATACGTCTACCCTAAGTTTTGCGAGGAACACCGCAATGAATTCAAGCGGGAAAGTTTTGAGCGCGCAACGAAGCGCCTGAACAAAACAACGGCGGGCATTTAGGATTCGAAAGCCATTTTAAGATAGGAGAAAAAGGGGCACGATCAATGCGCCCCTTTCTTTTTTTACCCGGCTTCTTGGCCGAAGTCAAGCAAGCCGGCGGCGACAAATTTACAAACCGAGCTCAGCCTCGTTAGGCCGGAGCGCCCGCGGTGGCAGCAGAATTTCGGACAGCAGAACCGCCTGGCGCAAATCGGACTTGGACTGCAAACCGGCAATCCGTGACCTCGGGCCCGCGGCCTCAGACACCGGTGCAGCGGCCTGCTTCACGCCCACATAGGTGTCCTCCGATTGAATCCGCTCCAGGGCCGTACTCAGATCGGCCTCAATTGTACCCAGCTCCGCCGTGCCCTCTTCGAGGCCCGCTCGATGCTCAAAACGACGCGGCTCGATTGCGCGAATTTCCCGGCTTCCGCGGGTCGAGGTGGTTCCGGCCGGCTGCTCACGTTTGCGATGCGGCGCGGGAACAGTGCCCTGCCGGTTTTTGGCCGCCCGCTTTTTGAGAATGGCCGCCACCGCATTGGCAATGACCAGCAATATGACAAAAACTTCAAAACCGTTCACGGCTTCTTTTCCGGCGGTTTCTTGGACGATGTATCAATGCCCCGGACATCGGTGCCGATGGCCGAGCGCATCTGCGTATCGGCATCGATATTGCGCATGCGGTAATAATCCATGACGCCCAGCTTGCCCTCGCGCAGGGCCGATGCAAAGGCTTTGGGTACTTCGGCTTCAGCTTCGACGACCTTGGCGCGCATCTCTTCGACAAAGGCCCGCATTTCCTGCTGGCGCGCAATCGCGAAAGCCCGGCGCTCTTCAGCCTTGGCCTGCGCGATATTCTTGTCGGCTTCAGCCTGGTCCATCTGGAGAACGGCGCCGATATTTTTCCCCACATCCACATCGGCTATATCAATGGAAAGGATTTCAAAGGCCGTGCCCGAATCCAAACCTTTTTCCAGAACCGTTTTGGAGATCGAGTCAGGATTCTCGAGCACAAACGCGTGCGTTTCCGACGACCCGATGGTCGAGACGATCCCCTCCCCCACGCGGGCCAGTATCGTGTCTTCGCCCGCTCCGCCCACAAGCCGGTCGAGATTGGTGCGAACCGTAACCCGGGCTATGGCAATCAGCTGAATGCCGTTCTTTGCGACAGCCGAGACCTTTGGGGTTTCGATGACTTTTGGATTAACGCTAAGGCGCACCGCTTCGAACACGTTACGGCCGGCCAAGTCAATTGCCGTGGCGCGTTGGAACGTAAGAGGAATATTGGCCTTATCCGCCGAAATTAGAGCCGTCACGACGTTGGGGACGTTTCCGCCAGCCAGGTAATGCGCTTCCAGTTTGCCGATATCCACGCTGGTGAGACCGGCTTTGTGAGCGCTGATCAGGGGCCGAATAATCAAGTGCGGATTCACCTTGCGCAACCGCATTCCTAGAAGGTCGCGGAAGATCTTTACCTTGACACCCGAGAAGTAAGCCGTGATCCACAAGCCCACTGGGATAAAGTAGAAGAAAATGGATGCCGCCACAATCGCCAGCACCACAACCAAAACAGCCAGCGGAAAGCCAACTCCTGCCATGGATACCTCCTATCCGTTCAAAATAAAAAAGGCAGCCGGCCACAATTGCTGGCGCCGGCTGCCCGATTCTTTACGATCCCTTTGGAAGACTTACACTGCAACGGGATAGACACTTACGCGTTTTCGGTTGCGGTCTACACGCTCAAACTTGACAAGTCCATCGGTGAGAGCGAACAGGGTGTAGTCCTTCCCAACACCAACATTGGCACCGGCATGGTACTTGGTCCCCTTCTGCCTAACCAGAATATTTCCGGTTATAACCTTTTCTCCGCCGAACCGTTTGATCCCCAGGTATTTGGGCTTGCTGTCTCCGCCATTGCTTGAGCTTCCGCCGCCTTTTTTATGTGCCATGGTCTGCTCCTTTCAAGCCTTCTCGGTTTGGCATTCCATTCCGGTAATTTCAACCAGCGTGAACGGCTGGCGATGGCCTGTTGTGCGACGATACCGCTTGCGGCGTTTCTTCTTGAAAATCTTCACCTTTTCGCCTTTACCGTGCGAAAGGATTTTCGCGCGAACCAGTGCGTTCTCAAGAACCGGTTTGCCGATGTGCAACTCGTTGCCGCTGAACAGCAGAACATCCTTGATCTCGATCTCCGCGCCCACTTCGGCTTCGAGTTTGGGAATGGTCAGCTTCCCGCCTTTTTCGGCGCGATACTGCATCCCGCCCTGTCGAATGATGGAATACATCGTTTTCCTCCTAAGTCGAACCTAAAATTTACTTTACTGTGCCCCCGGCCGGCAAGGAAAACCGTTTCGACAGGCCCTACCTAAGATTGCAGCGGTCAAGCCTGTATCTGATCTGGCCGGCACGAGCGCCATATTCCGGGCCGCCACAAGCCTGTTCGGTTTCAACCAACTGGCAACGGACAACTGACATGCCCCCTAAAGGGATTGATTATTATATTCTTGGTCCTTGGCTCCGGAACGCTGGCGCAGCAATTGCGCTTGATTTCCAAAAAACCGCTTTGAATCAGCAAGAAACAGAGGAGTTGCAGAAAATGAAACCCACATTGGTAGTCTTGGCCGCAGGCGTAGGTAGCCGCTATGGCGGGCTCAAGCAGATCGATCCCATCGGGCCGAACGGAGAAACCATCATCGACTATTCGGTATTCGATGCGATTCGGGCTGGTTTTGGGAAAGTCGTATTTGTGATCCGACGCGACATTGAATCCGCTTTCGACTCCTCCGTGGTTTCGAAATTTCGCAACAAAATTCCCGTTGAATACACCTTTCAGGAACTGGACATGGTTCCCGAAGGCACAAAGGTCCCGGCCGGCCGCACGAAGCCATGGGGAACCGGCCACGCCATCCTCTGTTCTGCCGCCAAAGTCGCGGAGCCATTTGCGGTCATCAATGCCGATGACTTCTACGGATCAAAGGGATTTCATCTTCTGGCCCGCTATCTCCAGGCATCCGGCGATTCGTCCGCGGATTATGCCATGGTCGGCTTCACCTTGCGCAACACGCTGTCCGAGTTCGGGACGGTCGCGCGGGGCGTTTGCCAATGCGATAAGGACGATTTCCTTCAGGACGTGGAGGAGATCACCAATATTCAAAAGAAGGACGCGGGGGCCTTCTATGCCGACGCATCGGGTGCCCACCACGCGCTCACCGGCAATGAAATCGTTTCCATGAACATGTGGGGATTCACCCCCTCCCTGTACGAACATCTGCGCGTCCAGTTTGCCGAGTTCATGAGCCGGCACGGATCCAACGAGAAGACGGAATTCTTTATTCCCACTGTGATTCACAACCTCATCCGCGGCGGCCGGGCGCGCGTCAAGGTACTGCGGACCGAGACGCAGTGGTTTGGCGTCAAGAGCAAGGAAGCGCCCCCGCCTTCCGGCGGCGACCAATGGTTCGGCCTTACATACCGCAACGACAAAAACGCGGCAAATAAAAGCATCGAGGAACTGATTCGCCGAAATGAATATCCCGAGAAGTTGTGGTAATGACATTCCCCCTGGCACAACTGGCGCGTCAGTTCCGGATCTACGGCGAATTCATAGATGGGAAGCCTTTCGGCAGCGGCCATATTCATGACACGTTTCTCCTCACCTATGACCAGGCCGGCGCGCGCACCCGCTATCTAATGCAGCGGATCAACACCGATGTCTTCAAACGCCCCCTTGAAGTGATGAACAATATTCAGCGGGTCATTGCGCATGCCGGGCGGAGACTGTCGGCCGGCGGCAACCGGGGCGCGACACGCGGCATTCCAACCCTTGTGCCTACGCTCCAAGGGGACCCCTGTCATGTCGATGAGCAGGGGAACTATTGGCGGGTATTCCTGTTTATCGAAAAGACCCACACCGTCGATGCCGTAAGCAATCCGGCCCAGGCCTATGAGGCGGCCCGATCGTTTGGCGCATTTCAGGCCCTGTTCACGGATCTGCCCGGCGCCAGGCTCCACGAGACCATTCCGGATTTCCACAACACGCCAAAGCGCATGGCCGCTTTCAATGCCGCCGTTGAGAAGGACGCCTGCAACCGGGCGATTCAGGCTAAACAGGAAATAGATTTCACCTTCGAGAATGAATCCATGGCCGGAGTGCTACTCAACCTCAATGCCCGGGATGAAATTCCGGAGCGGGTGACGCACAACGACACCAAGATCAACAATGTGCTTCTGGATGATGCAACCGGCAAGGGCATTTGCG